>JAFGNR010000038.1 GCA_016926915.1 Anaerolineae bacterium | reverse complement strand
CTTCGGCAATACCTACAACTTCGGCTACCCGGTTGTCGATGATTACCACACGTTCACTATCGAGTGGGCGCCCGATGAAATCCATTGGTACGTGGATGGCATCAACTTCCACAATGCCACACCGGCAGACGTGGCGCCCAACACCTGGGTCTACAATCACCCCTTCTACATCATCTTGAACGCCGCCATCGGCGGCAACTTCGGCGGTCCGGTCGCTCCAGGCTTGACCTTCCCGCGCGATATGTACGTGGACTACGTGCGCGTTTACCAGGCCGTCGACACGGCCGAACGCTTCGAAGCCACGTTCGACGACAACTTCACGGGATGGCGTAAGCTCACGGCGCCGTTCGCGGACTTCACCCGCAGCGCAGATCAGCCGGCCGGCGCGCCCGATGATGGCTTCGGTCTGACCGAGGTCTGGGGCTACGGTTTCAAGACCCCCAACGCCGCCGGCGCCTTCTACCTGGATCAAGTGCAGCGCGCGGTCGTGGTCGAGGACTCTGTTCCTGTCTCGACGCCGGGGTGCTACGACTTCCCCAACACCGGTGCACAGATTTGCTTCGACGATACCGGTTCACTGACGCAGGTCGACGTGATACTGCGCCACCAGTACCCGACGGGGCAGCTCGCCGCGCTCCCGCTGCCCAGGCAATACGAGATCACCGGCATCGAAGGGCGCGCACCGTTCTCGGCGACGGTCTACCTGCCTTACAGCGACGCGGATCTGACCGATGGCATCATCGAGGATGACCTGCAGCTCTACCGCTACCTGGGCGGCGGCGCGTGGCAAGCCTATCCCTCTACAGTGGATACGGCGACCAACATCGTGTCGGCCGGCGGCGTCGCCGAGTTCAGCATCTGGGCGATCGGCACCGCAGCCAATCCCCCCTCGGTCGTGGCGCTGACCTCTTTGGAGAGCCAGGGACGCCCAGGAATCTGGGCAGCAGCCAGCATGCTGGTCGTCGCCCTCGCGATTAGTGGAGGTATCTGGCGGCGCAGGCGCGCGTAGCTGCACCATGGGCGGCGGGTTTCAAGTGCGATGCATCTGAACACCCGTAACGTCCCTCGTTAACATGCCGGGCACGCATCCGTAGGACATGCACCTCATTCGAGGAGCCATTCTCGAAAGCCTGCGAGATGCGTACCCGGCATGTTGAAATGACAGAGTGGACCAGCCTTGGAGCATGCTCGAAGTCACGTATAATCTAGCAAAAAATGGGGGTAAATCGATGGATAAGGTTCTGTTTGACCGTGATGGCCGTTTCCTCATTGAGCACTTCTCGAACACCCGCCCCTTTGCCAGCTTCCTCCCCGGCATCGCCGGGCCTTCAGGCGTTCCCATGTGGGTGTTCTACGTCAACCGGGGACAGGCCATCGCCAGCTTCGGCATCGAGAACAAAGACCATCCCATCATGGAGTTCGACCCGGCCAACAGAGCCTATCAAACTACACCCTATACCGGCTTCCGCACCTTCCTCAAGCTAAAACAAGGTACGGACACAGTGTTCTACGAACCGTTTGCGCCATGGAGCACCGGCGACGCAACCCGGATGCACATCGGGATGAACGATCTAGAACTGCAAACCACCAGTACAGCACACGATCTGGAGACCCGCGTGCTCTACTTCACCCTGCCGGGGGAAGCCTTCTGCGGACTCGTGCGTCAGGTCAGTATCACACATCTGGGGAAAGAACCGCTGGCGCTCGAAATCCTGGATGGCATGGCCCGCGTCATCCCTTTCGGACTGGACAATCGCAGTTTGAAAGAGATGGGGCGCACGATGGAAGCCTGGATGGCAGTCTTCGCCCTGGAAACCGGCGTGCCTTTCTACCGGCTCCAGGCCAGCACCGTGGATTCGACCAAGGTCAGTGAAATCATAGCCGGGCACTTCTACCTCGCGTTCGACGACGCGGGAAACCTCCTGCGCCCCTTCGTCGATCCGGTTGTGATCTTTGGTCAAAATACAGGCTTGAGTGCGCCGGACAGGTTCCTTGAGAACTCGCTGGAAACACTCAGCCGGGAACAACAGATCACCACAGGCCGGACCCCGTGCGGTATTTTCGGCGCCTCGGCGACATTGACGCCAGGTGAGACGTTGACGCTGTACGCCATCATCGGGCATGCCGGCGACATCGCACACGTTCACCACGAAAGGGATCGCCTGGCTCAACCTGCATACGTGCAGCAAAAACACCATGAAGCGCGGAAACTGATTGAGCAACTCACCGGTGTAATCGATACTCACACTTCATCCCCGCTCTTCGATGCCTACACGCGCCAGAGCTTTCTCGACAACGTACTGCGCGGCGGCTGGCCCCTGTTCCTTGGCGACGCGAAGACGCCGGCTGTCTACCACGTCTACTCACGCAAGCATGGCGACCTGGAACGCGACTACAATTACTTCGTCGTTGCTGCCGAGCCCTATTCACAGGGAAACGCCAACTACCGCGACGTGATACAAAACCGGCGCTCCGATGTTTTGTTCACCCCCGGCGTAGGCGCGTTCAATATCCTGACATTTCTAGACTTGATTCAGGCGGACGGCTACAATCCGTTGGTGGTCCAGGGAAGCCGTTTCACGCTGTCCCCCGAGTACCAGACCGCCGCATTGGCGCGCATCGCGAACGCAGAAATGCAGCCCTGGATGGCGCCCTTGCTGGCGCAGCCTTTCACACCGGGACGCTTGCTGCGCACTATCCATGACCAGAAAATTCAGCTTAAGGTCAGCCCAGAGCGCTTTGTCGCCGAAATTCTGACCCACGCCAAACAACACATCCAGGCCACATTCAGCGAAGGATACTGGATCGACCACTGGACCTACATCCTCGACTTGATCGAGAGCTACCTGTCCATCTACCCCGACCAAAAGCGCACGCTCTTGTTCAGCCCGGAAACAGCGACTTTCTTCGACAGCCCGGCCATCGTGCAGCCACGCACACGCAGATATGTACTGGCTGGCGAGGAACGGGTACGCCAGTATCACGCGGTGGCGGAGGATGAAGAAAAGGCTGCGTTGATCGCCCGGCGCCGGCACTCCCCCAACCTGATGCGCGTGAAGCATGGGGAGGGCAGCGTGTACCGGACTTCAGTCTTCGGCAAACTGGTGGGCCTGGCCCTGCTCAAGTTCGCCACATTGGATCCGCTGGGAATGGGAATCGAAATGGAGGCAGGGCGCCCCGGCTGGTACGATGCCCTCAACGGGCTCCCGGCCCTGATTGGCTCCTCCTTGTGCGAGACCTACGAGCTGGCGCGTTTGCTCACATTCCTGATCGAGGCGATGACGGAGAAGGCAACCGGCACAGCGACGCTCCCCCTGGAACAATACACCCTCCTGCACCGGGTACGCCGGGCATTGGACACGTGGTCGGCCTCCGAGCATCCCGACCGGGACTTCCGGTATTGGGATGCCGTCAATGAAGCGCGAGAAACCTACCGCGAGCAGATTCGCCTGGGCTTCGATGGTGAGATGCGCACCGCATCCTTCACGGAACTGGTCTCGCTACTCGAAGCCTTCCAGGCCAAGGTGCACCTTGGCCTCCGGCGCGCGGTGGAGATGAACGACGGCATTCCCCCCACCTACTTCGCCTATACCGCCGTCAAATACCGGGTTGGCGATGAAACCGACGCTCAGGGGCGCCCATACGTCACGGTGGAAGCCTTCGAACCGCAGATTCTCCCGCTCTTCCTCGAAGGACCGGTTCACGCGTTGAAAGTAGCCGCTTCGCGCGGCGCAAACGCGACGTCTGATCCGGCTGCAGAGATCCACGCGCGCGTCAAAACCAGTCCCCTTTTCGATCACGACCTGGGAATGTACAAGGTAAACACTTCCCTGGAAGCCCTGACGCACGAAATCGGGCGCGCCCGGGCCTTTACCCCTGGTTGGCTGGAGAACGAATCCATCTGGCTGCACATGGAGTACAAATATCTGCTGGAAGTGCTGAAAGCGGGTCTTTGGGAGGCATTCTACGACGACTTCAAGCGCACACTCATCCCCTTCCAGAATCTGGAGAGGTACGGGCGCAGCCTGCTGGAGAACTCCTCGTTCCTGGTGAGCAGCGCCCATCCCGACGCCTCGTTGCACGGCGCGGGGTTCGTCGCTCGCCTGAGCGGCGCCACTGCCGAGTTCCTGAGTATCTGGGCCGTGATGATGGCGGGACAGCAACCGTTCCAACTCAAAGATGGGCGGCTCCAGCTGGCGCTCCAACCGGCGCTGCCGGGCTGGTTGTTTCGCGATGATGGCGCCTTGACGTTCACCTTTCTTGGTCAGTGTTCCATCACCTACCACAACCCAGCGCGGAAAGACACCTTCGATCCGGAAGTCCAGATCGTACGCCTGCAACTGGAACTGGATGGACAGGAGATCACCCTGGAAAGCGACGTGATTGACGCGCCCTACGCCGAAATGGTGCGCGCCGGACGTATCAAGCGCATTCAGGCATTTTTCGGCTAGCAAATGCATGGAGGATAGAGCATGACGACCTGGCATTTTACCGGCGCATCTGGAACTTTCACACTGGAGAATCCCGACGCGATTAGCTACCTGTATTTCCCTCTTGTCAATGCATCCGGCATGATCTCCGTCATCACGCCCCGGCTGCATGGCGACGCGAAAACCGGCCAGCACACCTTCCTGACCCCGCCGGTTTCAGTAGAGGATCTGCACAACTCGCGAGCGGCGCGCAACTTCTGGATACGGACTGCCGGCGGCGAGGTCTGGTCGGCGACGGGAAACAGCGCGGCGCAGCTCGCCGCACCGGAGGGAGAAGAGACCGTCCTGCTCGAGGCAGGATTCCTCTGGCACCAGGTCACCCGCACCCATACAGGGCTGGGGCTGCGCGCTGCGATCACCAGTTTCGTCCCGCCCAATGACGATCAGGTGGAGTTGATGCAGGCGACCCTGACCAACGCCGGCGCCCACCCGGTGACGTTCACCCCCACGGCGGCCATCCCCCTTTACGGACGCTCTGCCGACAACATCCGCGATCATCGCCATGTGACATCCCTGCTGCACCGCATACGCACCCACCAGCACGGCGTGCTGGTGCGCCCCACCCTCTCGTTCGACGAGCGCGGGCACCGGCCCAACACCAACACCTACGCGGCGCTCGGAGCAGAGGAAGATGGCAGCCCGCCTATCGCTTTCTTCCCGGTCGTGGAAGATTTCATCGGCGAAGGGGGCGCGCTGGATTGGCCCAAGGCCATCGTGACCGGGGATGCCGGCGTAAAAGCCGGTTACGCGCTCGATGGTTACGAAGCGCTTGGCGGGCTGCGTTTCGGGGAGATCACCCTGGCGCCGGGGGAAAGCCATACATACATTATCATCTTGGCGCTGCTGCCGGAGGGTGCAGCCCCCACCTCCTTGATCTCACGATACGGCAGCCAGGCCCAGTTCACGGACTGGCTGGAACGAACCCAGACCTACTGGAAACAGACGTTAAGTACGTTCGCCGTCGGGACAGGAGATGCGCGCTTCGACGCCTGGATGCAGTGGGTAGCCCTGCAACCCACGCTCCGGCGATGGTGCGGGAATTCGTTCCTGCCCTATCACGATTACGGCCGGGGAGGACGCGGCTGGCGCGACCTGTGGCAAGACTTGCTGGCATTACTACTCATGTCGAAGTCGGAAACCCAATCCCCTGTGCGCTCGCTGCTGCTCAGCAACTTCGCCGGCGTGCGGATGGACGGCAGCAACGCCACTATCATCGGGACGGCGCCCGGCGAGTTCAAGGCCGACCGCAACAACATCCCGCGCGTGTGGATGGATCATGGCGTGTGGCCGTTCCTGACTACCCAGCTCTACCTCGATGCGACCGGCGACCTGGATTTCCTGTTGGCCAAGCAGCCCTACTTCAAAGATGCCTTCACGCACCGCGCCCAGCAGATGGATACCGCCTGGCAGCCGGAAGCAGGGACCGTGCTCAGAACTAT
>JAFGNR010000201.1 GCA_016926915.1 Anaerolineae bacterium | reverse complement strand
GCCGGTGAAGTGCAGGCTAACGCGGTCGTGGAGAACCTAGAAGAGTGGGAGAAGGTCGCCGGCGTGGCGCAGGACGATGATAGAGGCGGACTTTCCCTTTATCGTCAGTGCGCGATCCAGGGCTTCCTGCGGGGTTTCTGCATGGAGGAAGCCGAGGCGCACGGTCTCTTCCGGGGAGACGCCGGGGGAGATGAGGAATCCTCGCCCGCGATCCACGATGACCTCACTGGCCTGGATCATGTGCGCGGCGACGCTTTTGCTAATCAGACCCTGTTGCATGAGCGCTTCGACGACTACCAGGGGGCGGTAACCGTATTCAAGCACCTCGGGATGGCTGACGGCAATCCCTTCCGGGCAGGCGGCGACCTGGATGATTACGCCGCCATCGTTCATCACGATGCCGGCCGGGGTGATGGCCTTGATGGCCTGCCAGTATTCGATGTCGGCGCCGCAGGCGTCGCAGATGACGATGTCGGCAGGGCCTGGGACGCGCACACCGTAGTGCCGGGCGGAAAGCGCGGCGCCGGCCCGGTGGGCGGCAATGGGATCTCCGGTCGCCATCGCCACTACGCGCCCTCTGGCGTCCAGCACGGCATCAACGATGTAATCGAGACCGGCTTTGAGTGCGAATTCGTCGATCAACGCGCGGACGGGATTCTCGACGTGCCCGTATAAATCACGGGGTGGAATGCCGTACATGGCCCAGTGCATATCGCCGCAGGTGGCTTCGCTACTGATGCCGGGAATCACGATCTTCCCTCCGCCGGAGTAGCCTGCTACCGCGTGCGGGAAAATTGTCCCCACGCCGATGACGTGATCGGCCCATTGCACGGCGCGATTGACCACGATGGGAATCCCCTGCGTCGACGTGGCGATGTGGAACAGGGCTTCGGGATCGTCCCAGTCATGGTTGGCAACGTTGAAGCGCGACACAATGTTGGCGCCTAGCTTTGCGACCAGTTCATCGCGCGTCATCTTGCGGTGGGTGCCCAAGGCGATTAGGAAGCGGATGTTGTGATCCGGCACCCCTGCGCGTTCCAGCTCTGAGAGCAGGTGCGGCAGGATGCGATCTACCGGCGTCATGCGCGTTACGTCGTCGGTGATGATCAGGACGGTCTCGCGGGCGTTTATGAATTCACGCAGGCGCGGCGCTCCCACCGGGTGCGCGATGGCGCCGGCAATGATGGCCTCTTCCGGTTGGTCGCTGTGTGGGTGCGCTTCGAAAACGCCCAGGAGATGGGCATCCGGGATTTCGAGGGTCCCGGCGAACTTATAGGGAAATGTGTAGTGCATGGCGACCTCAATTCCGTGGTTGGGAAAGCCGGCTGCTAGCCGGTTCGATCTCGATCAACGAGGCGCCGTAGAGCGTCAGCGCGAAGGTCAACGTTAATGCGTTGCCCTCTGTGGGGATGGTGAACGGGGGTTCCAGGAGTTCTAATCCCTGACGCGCCTTGATGGCTTTGATCTGCACAGGGGTTGGCTCCTGCGGTTCACCCTGCTGCACCCAGGCGGCGTACGCGTTCGAGTGGTCGCCATCGATGCGATAATGGCGAACAGCGGCCTGGCCCTCGAATGGCAGCGATGCCAGCTGCAGCGTCACTTCTGCTGTGCCTTCCAGCCACCAGGGATCCGCCTGGTGCCAGACCAGCACCGTCACCCGCTCGCCGCTGATGGCGGCTAGGGCGTCGATCTCGGCGGCGGGCGCTTCAGGATCGAGAACGTTGCGCGACCGATTGCTGGTCGCTTGCAGGCGCGTCTCCCCCATCCGCGACAGCATGCGGAAAGCGTTGAGCACCGGTTTCTCGATGTTTTCGTTGGTCACCAGCGCCCGGTTGCCCTCGAAAAAACGCTTGCCCTCGAAATAGAAGGCCCAACTGGTGATAAGCGACACGCTCGTTTCGAAGTGGGCATCCAGGTCGAGAATCCGCTTGATGAGGGCGCACAGGAAGGTGGGGTAATGCTCGGTGTTGGTGACGATGAAGTTGGGATTATCGTAGACCCCGTAGATGGTGCCCACCACCGGATCGCACTCGTCCACCAGCACCGGAATCCCCTTGAGCTGTGGGTAGCGGGCGATCATGTCCAGCGCGGCGTGCATGTCCTGCATCATCACGGCGCTCATGGGATGTTCTTTCTTGACGGGAAGGTAGGGATTGTAGATGCGACGCGGCGTATACATCCCCCCTTTGGTGTGGAAGGAGACGAAGTCCAGGCGCACTTCGTTGTCCACACAGAACGCCAGGAAGCGCGGGAAGAAATCGCCGCCGAACATGGGAATGCCCGGCGTGGTCGTCGCCGGGCCGCCGATCTTGACCGTGGGCAGGGCGCGGGTCGCCGCCGCAACGGTGACCCGGTAGAGCCGGAAGTAGTCTTCTGCCGTGCCCTTCCAGTAGTTGGGGAGGTTGGGTTCGTTCCACAGCTCGAAATACCAGGTTTCGACTTCTTCAGGCCCGTAGCGCTCTACCCAATGGGTTACGAAGGCCGCCACCAGTTCTGCCCAGCGGTCGTCATCCTTGGGCGGATATTTCCAGAGACCGTCGGTCTCGTAGCGTTCCTGTCCCACGTCACGGCTCCAGTCTGCCGTCTGGGCCGCGGTATCCGGGACCAGATCGAGCGGGAGGAATCCCAACTCGATGAGGGGACGGAAACCCCGTTCGACGTAGACGTCGTAAATCTGATCGAGGAGGCTCCAATCATAGCGCACCGAACCGTCGGGCATCTCGTGGTAGACGTGAGTCGATCCCCAGGCGGGGCGCGAGAGCCCGTTGCCGCTGGTCAGAGCATTGTGGTTACGGATGATGTAGGGGACTTCCGCGATCTCGCGCAGCGTGTTCAACACGGCCTTGCCGCGCGGCGTGATCGTCCAGTTGATCTCGTCGTAGCCGATGCTGGTCCAGATGCGGCGCAGGCGGCCCTGGCGGGCGTTGCAATCGACCCGAATGGTGGCTTGATCCATTTCAGGCTCCTGTTTTGGCTTCACCACGGTGCACGCCTAGCAGCATGATCATGGCGATGGCCAGGAAAAACGGCGAGGCCAACATAATGAGATTGTAGTTGTTGCCGCTCAGCTGCACGATCCAGCCATTGATGTTGGGACCGAAGATCGCTGCCAGGGTGAAGGCGATGTAATAGAAGCCGGTGTAGGTGCCGGCGTGTAGATCGTCCGTCATATCCACGACCATGGGAAGCGTGTTCACATTGATCATCGCCCAGGCCATCCCGCCCGCCATGAGGCACAGCCCGATGATGGGCACGACGCCCACGACCGGCAAGCTCGCGAGGGGAATCAGGAGGGTTGCCGGAGGCAGCAAGAAGATTGCAAGCACCACGGTCATCAGCGCCAGACACCCGATGAAGATCGAGGTGCGCCGTCCCAGTGTGCCCCCCAGCATGCCGGCAGGCAAGGCAAACAGCACCAACAGCAGGACGAATTGCCCAAGCAGCTGCGCACCATCCTCGCCGGGGAGTCCCAGGTGGTTCTTGGCGTAGAGCGTGAAGAAGGCTTCGATGGCGTTGTAGGCCAGGTAGCTGAAGAAGATTGTGGCCAGCATCCTCAATACGCTGCGCTCCCTTTCTTTCCAGAGCGCTTGCAGGCTCTTCAGGAACCGGGGCTCTTCCTCAGCAGCGGAGATATATGTTTTGGGTTCGCGGACGAATGCCAGCAGGATCAAGGCTGCTAGAACCACGGCGCCGGATCCCATCCAGAAGGGATACGCGTGGTTCTGTGCGTAGAGGGCGCCGCCGCCCAACGTGCCGATGATTGCGCCGATGCCGCCCATTAGATTGGTGACGCCATTGGCCTGCGACCGGTATTGCGAGGGCGTCACGTCGGCCAGCAGGGCGACCACGGGCGTGCGCCAGAAGGCCATGCTCAGAAGCAGCGTCATGGTGCAGGCGACGAAGACCGGCAGCGCCGCCGCAACGGGGATGAAGCCGAAGGCCGTCGCTGCAACAGGGACGCCAACCAGAATGAAGGGCATGCGGCGTCCGAGGGGGGTGCGCAGCCGGTCCGAAAGCGCCCCAACGGGCGGTTGGATCAACAACGCCGCGATGTTGTCGAGGGTCATGAAGAAACCGATCATGGCGGGCTGCAGGCTGAAGCGCTCCTCTAGGAAGAGGGGGACGAAGTTGTTGTAGACGACCCATAAGAGACTAAAGCCGAACGAGCCAAAGCCCAGAAGGAAGATCTTGCCGTACTTGAATTTCATAGCGCCACCTTTGGTTACCTGATTTTCAATGAGGCGGTGGCATTATACCCCGTATTGCAGGCTTCACGAATTCGTGAACAGCGTCAGAATTCCGGAGGTCGCCAGCCCTATGATGCGCAGGGCATTGAGGATGAAGAGCGGGAGATTGAAGATGAACCGGGATTCGATCCCGGCGAGGTAGGACCACGCCCGGTAACCGTGGGAGACCAATCCACTGACCAGGAGACCGAGGAGCAATCCGGATCGGGCCTCGGCGCCGTTCAGGGCCAGGACGATTAGTGCAGCGCCGAGCACGACATCGGATATCGCAAAGAGCTCGTTTTTGAGCGTGAGCCAGGGAGATGTTTTGATGACTCCGTGCATGCCGATCAGAAGCGCCAGGGATTCGAAGGCGATCAAGGCGCCGGTAAAGCCGGTGATGATGCGCAGTGATGTTTTCATAGTTCTCAAGGATGTATACGCAGGCATGGCGTGCGGGTTGCATCGATTTGTGGGACGGCAAAAGGGCGCGGAGATGTCTCCACGCCCTCTTGCACTGCATGCTGGTATTGTGTTACGCCGTCTGTGTTTGAGGATTCCGGCGCGCCAGGGCGTTGACAACGATTCCCGCGCCAAAGACTACCAGAAGCACCGGCCAGAAAGGCGTCAGACGCCCGCCAAAGGCAAAGAAGGTGCCGAAGGTGAGGAAGGCCAGCATGCTCCAGCCGACTAGGTGGATGCCGACCTTTCGCACGGCGCGTCCACCCATCCCCAACAACTGTGCTGTGATCAACCCGACGCCCACGAACGCGGGGATCAAGGTCCAGGCGTAAGACCAGCTTTCCCAGAAACCCGTCATGTGCTGCCAGTAGAGCAGGGCGCCCAGCCCCCCGATGATGGCGCCGGGGATCATTTTCGCGCCGATTCCGGTGAGGATCGCTGCAACGGCGAACATCACCCCCAGCCCCATGAGGATGAAGGCCCAGGAGAACCCCGGCAGGCGGAACGTGTACCAGAACCAGAGTCCGGCGCTCACCACCAGGGCCTCACCCATCCACACCAGGCCCACGGTGCGCACCTTTTTGCCGCCCATGCCCAGCAGATTCCCGGTGAACAAGCCCATGCCCACGAGTCCCGGAACCACGGGCCAGGCGTAAAGCCAACTGGCCCAGTTGCGCGTCAAGGTCTGCCCCAGGAATAGCACCCCCAGACCGCCGATCAGGCTTCCTGGGATAGCCAATCCGCCTGTACGGAAGAGGAAAGCCGAGAAAAGGAAGATCCCGCCGATGCCGATCATGATAAAAGGCCACAGTGAGGGGGCCAGGAAACTGACGAGCAAGACGATGCCCAGACAGATAAAGGAACTGCCGGCGACTGCCATACGTTTGTTAGCCATGATTCTCTCCTTGATAGTGTTACCCGTTGGTTTGCTTACGATAACACTGTACTCCATCAAAGAGCGGGCTGCCTATCGTGTGGCTATCAATTGGCTATTGTCTACGTATCGAATTCGGGGTTGGCTATCGAGAAACGGCGCTTTCGGAGTCAGTCAACCCAGTTCAGGAGGGGCGGTCCCACAATAGTTTCAATGCAGTTGGTAAGGACCAGCCGCCAGCATCGTTTCCTCCCGTCCCGTCTCATGGGCTTTCCTTTCGCGCGCAGTTTTCTATTTCCTCATTCATACTACACGGTTCGCGCTACCCGGGTTGCGCAGGTTATACGTGACTAGAGCAGGTGAGCGACCAATGGCAGATCTTCCGGCAGATCGATGTCCAGGGCCAGGTTCGGATCGTCCACAATGGTGAGAGGGAGGCCCGCATCCCGCGCCGAGCGAGTATGACGCAGGAACGATCCCGCGCCGAACTGGAACGGAATCGCGCCGGGGGGCTTGATAAGCAGGCTATTAGTCCCCTGCCGGTTCCGGTCGGGGGCGATGACGACGCACGCCGGCCCGGCGCTGTGGGC
>JAFGNR010000037.1 GCA_016926915.1 Anaerolineae bacterium | reverse complement strand
CCCGTGTTGATCTGTATCCCACCATACCAGATCACGGCTCCCACCCCCAGCGCGCCGATCAGCTGCACGGCCGGCAGAAAGAGCGCCGAGAGCCAGGCGGCCCGGTAAGCAGCCCGGTACATGTTGGAAGATTTCTCCTTGAACTCGTCGAGGTTCTTCTCCTCCCGCACCAGCGCCTTGACGACGCGGATGCCCGAGATGTTCTCGTTATAGGCGCCCGTGATCACTGAGTTCAGCTTGCGCACGCGCCGGAACTCCTGCAGAATGCGCTGTTTGAAGAACATGGCGACGGCGAGCATGATCGGGATGATCGCCACCACGACCAGAGCCAGGCGCCAGTTGATGGCCATCATGAACGCCAGCGAAGTCACGATGTTCATGAAGGACCAGGTGATATCGACCAGGCCCCACGTGACCAGCTCCGCGATACGCTGGGAGTCGGACGTGACCCGCGACATAATCCACCCCACTGGCGTCTTGTCGAAGTACGAGAACGACAGCGCTTGCAGGTGATTGAACGCCTTGCGGCGCATATCGTACTGCACGCGTTCGCCCAAAACGCCCGCCAAGTAGATGAAGCCGAATACGGTGATGGCCTGCACGACGGCAAGACCGCCGTACAGGGTGATGAGGCGCATCAGGCGCGCCTGGTCTCCGGCCAGAATACCCTCGTCGATGATCAGCTTGCCCAGATAGGTGAAGAACGAATCCAACACCGATGTACCGGCGATCATCAAAAGGAATCCCAGGACCCAATACCAGTACGGTTTGACCTGCGCCAGAACCCGAACCAGCAGTTTGCCGTTGAATTGCGTCGTGAATTCTTCTTCTTCAAAAGACTCGTATGACATATCGTTGCTCCATAACCCCGGTGTGTGCGCGCAAGATCAGGCGACCAGCGCCACCTCGCGCTCCACTTCCTGCTCGATCCGAGCCTGCAGCTCGTAGATCTGCCGGTAAAGCCCTCCCTGTTCCACCAGATCGGCATGCGTCCCCTGCTGCACAATTCGCCCCTGATCCAGGACTAGAATCCAGTCGGCATGCATGACGCTCTGCACGCGGTGCGCGATAACAAAGGTCGTGCGTCCTTCCATCAACTGTTCGAGAGCCTCCTCGATCTGGATCTCGGTCTCCGTGTCGACCGAAGAGGTTGCCGCATCCAAGATTAGCAGGCGCGGGTCCTTGAGCAGCGCGCGCGCGATGGCTACCCGTTGCCGCTGCCCGCCGGAAAGGGTGACGCCCTTCTCGCCCACGATCGTGCCGTAACCGTCCGGGAAGGTCTCGATGATATCGTGGATTGCGGCCGCTTTCGCCGCAGCAATCACCTCGTCGTCGGCGACCGGACGCCCGGCCCCGTACGCAATATTCTCTTTGATCGACCGCGAGAACAGGAATGGCTCTTGCTCGACGATCCCCACCTGGCGACGCAGGGCCGACCGAGGATAGTCCCGCAGCTCGACGCCATCCAGTAAGATGCGCCCGTCGTTGTACTCGTAGAACCGTAACAGCAGGTTCACGATACTGGTCTTGCCTGACCCCGTCGATCCCAACAACGCGATGGTCTGTCCCGGATAGGCCCGGAAGGTGATCCCGTGCAGGACTTCGATGGGTTCCGGCGCCGCCGGTGGCGCAGCTGTTGCCGGCGCCTTAGCCTGCTTGCCATTACCCTCCGTTTCTTCTTCCTCCGGCGGGGCAGGTTCATAGGCAAAGCGCACGTCCTGGTACTCGATATCGCCCCGCAGCGGGCGGTGCGCCAGTTCCACCTGACCGGTCTCGATATCTTCGCGATCCTCGGCGATAATGTCGGCGACCCGCCGGTACGAAACCAGCCCCGTGGATACCTGCACGATCAAGCGGCCCAGGTTGCGCAGCGGCCAAACGATCCAGACGACCATGCCGATCACCGCGAGATAGGTTCCAATGGTGATCTCGCCCCGCGCGGCCATCAAGGCGCCCGTTGCCATGACCAGCAGGGTTTGCCCTGAGCATAGGATGTCAGAAACGGGCCAGTAGAGGGAGTGCATCACCAACAGGCGTTTGCCGCGCCGGTACTTCTCCCAGTTTTCCTGCTCGAATTTCTCGATCTCGTGCTCCTGGCGCGCAAAAGCTTTCACCACGCGCACGCCCGTGAGGTTCTCCTGGAGCGTGGTCGAGAGCTTCGCTTCCTGATCCTGATAGCGCTCGTAGGCCTTGGTGACCTTGCCAAAGAAGAAGTAGGACATCGCGATCACCAGCGGCATCACCACGATCGACAACAACCCCAACCGGGTGTTCAGCCGTAGCACCATGGTGAAGTTGATGATGAACAGCGCGACGATACGCCCGATGCCAATGGCCTGGTCGGCGTAGAAACGCCGCAAGGCGTCGACGTCCGATGTAGCCCGCTGGATCAGCTCGCCAGTCTTTGCGTGATCGTGATAAGTGAAGGAGAGGCGCTGCAAATGGTCGAAGAGGTAGTTCCGCAACCGGATCGTCACCCCTTCCGCCGTCCGCGCCGACCAGATGCCCCGCAAATACGCGAAGAACCCCTCGATCGCCGCCAGCCCTACGAAAGCCAGCGCGTAGACCCACAGCCGGTCCACATCCGTCCCCTCCCCCAGCACCGTATCGATGATGCGCCGGATCAACAGGTAGGTGACCGTCCGCGCAGTCGCGCCGATGGCGATACTAATCAGTGCACCCAGATAGAGCCAGCGGAATCCGGCCATCATGCGCCAGAGGCCCACAAGGCGATTCCTGGCGACAACGCCCTTCAGATCGAACTTCAGCTGTTCGGTATAGTGATGCTCGACGTTTTCACCCATCAGTTTCCACTGAAGTGTATTCTGTGCCATTGTTCCATTGCCCTCACATAGATGGTTATGCTTCCCTTCGGAAGGAT
This sequence comes from Anaerolineae bacterium, assembly GCA_016926915.1. Classification (GTDB taxonomy): domain Bacteria; phylum Chloroflexota; class Anaerolineae; order B4-G1; family SLSP01; genus JAFGNR01. The sequence continues at coordinate 2,212 of JAFGNR010000037.1, read as the reverse complement.
AAGTGACGATGTGTCAGCGCGGCGACCCGTGACGGCGCTTTCTTTTCCAGACATCCGGACCGGGTTCTGCCACACGTCCTCATCATACCGGAGTTGCCTCCTCATGTCCTCACACCCTTGCAGAGGTTGGCCCTGTACAAACGATCAGGTTTTGACGACACGGCCCCCATCATGCCTCGGGAAGATCGGACACCGGTTTCGCAAACCAGAGTTTGACATGAGCGATCCGGTAGCCGGCCGAGGCTGCCGCCCTCTGCATGCTGATGTTACTATCTTTCGTCCAGAGTTCCACGAAGTCCATACCGCGCGCCTGGAGCAACCGGGCGCTATGATCCAGCAGCGCCCGCGCCAACCCCAGGCGGCGGAAGTCAGGATGGGTTGCCACGGGATCGGTATAGCCGACGGCCCTCCCGGTACGGGCGTTCTCTTCCTCGCTGAGGGATGCCATGCAGTAAGCCACGAGTTCTCCATCCGGAGAGACGACCACCAGATCCAGCGCCGGATCGTATTCAGAAACTCGCATCCAGCTCAGCCGCTCTTCCACGGTCAACTGCGCCTCGCTGTGGGCGGCATGATGCAGCGCCACCAGGGCCGGGACCTCAGCTTCCCCCCGCAGGGGCCGGATGGCAAAGCCCTCCGGGACCCGGGGCGCCGGCGCCGGCCCGGTCAACGCACGAACCATGACCACGGTTTTGCCTTCCACCGGCAGGAATCCCTGACGTTTCAGCAGCGCGAGCCGCTCCCCATCATCCTCCCGGCAGCTGGCGTCCAGCGTAACGGGTTCATCCTGTGAGGCGCCGGCCTGCCGCACCACCTCGCAGCCCCAGGCCGCCATCTCGGTCACCACGGCCTCTCGTCCGGGGTGATCGACAACCTCGAACAGGAGATTGTTGTAGGCATCGACGAGGGCAAAGCCGATCAAGCCCTGTTCGGGGGATTCCCACAGGCGTGTGCGTGATGCGGTACCTTCCTGCCCGAACAACTCCTGTAGGTCGACAAGGCTGGGATACTCGGTCAACCACGCCGGCGGCCGTACTGCCGCCAGCAGGTCAGACATCGCCTGCAGATCACGAATACTTTGATAGGGACGATTCACGATAGCCTCCTCCAAAACAGCAATCCGTCAGGTTTTGGCGCCGAAAAAGAAAACCGCCTGTCATTGCAGGGTGAGTTCGCGCCTCAATCATCGAGCGTGCGCGTGGCCAGGTCCTCGCCCGGGCGCAGAACCTTCTCATAGCAGGCCGATTGCCGCAGCACGTGCATCCCGGCGCGCTCGTAGAGCCGCAGCGCGCCGGTCAAGCTGTTTGCATCGACGTCTAGGCTGACCCGGCGTTTTCCACGCCGGTAGAATTCGCCGAACGTGTGCTGCAACAGCGCCAGCCCCAGCCCGCGACGGCGAAAGTCCGGCATCACCGCCAGCGACATCACGTACGCCATGTCCGGATCCTCGGCCATCTTGGACGTGCTCAGGCACAACCCGGCCAGCTGCCCATTCGCTTTCGGAAGGAACCAGAGCGTCGGATCGTGGTTGGGATCATGATCGATCCAGTGCGACCAATCCTCGAACGCGACATCGAACGGTTGCTCAACGTAACCCCAATGATCCCGGAATCCATCCTGGTCGCCCTTGATCAGCATCCGCAGGTCTCGCTCGCGATCGAACGTCTCTACAGAGATACCTTCGGGCCAGACAGGTTCCGGCGGCGGCGTATCCAACGCGATCAACATACGGAAGAAATGCCGCGCCAGTTGGTATCCCTGTCCCAACAACAACGCCTGTCCGGCCTCGTCGCGCGCAAACCGGAATTGCTGGATCGTGACCCTGGTACCGCCGGGCGCTTGCGGAACTGCCTGCCGCGCCCGCGCCTCCACCCATTGAGCCAGATACGTCCCAATCCCCAGCCGGCGGTAGTGCGGATGGACATTGGCCCATCCGTAGATCAACACATGCGGTTCTGCGTCCCACACGCCGGCGTATCCCACAATGGTATCGCGTGGATCACAAATGACGCGCAAATCCGTCTTCGGATTCAAGCTGGGCGACTGCCAGTCGTTGCGGAAATCTTCCTCCTGGTGAGTCGGGCGCCCGATGTACTCGTGGTCGCAACGATTCGCCAGTTCAACGACGACAGTCACGTCATCCAACGTCGGCGGTCGAATCGAATATCCTTGTGGCAAAGCAATCGACATGATCTCCTCCTCAACTCAAGAT
>JAFGNR010000200.1 GCA_016926915.1 Anaerolineae bacterium | reverse complement strand
TTCCGGGGTTGCGGACATCGCGGCGATGATGGCGTCGATCTGTCCGGCTTTGAGGGCTGCGATTAGGCCATCGAACGCGATGTCCTGAATCTCGATCTCGATCCCCAGGCGATTGCCCACCTCGCGGATCAGGGCCATGTCGAAGCCGTCGAATTCATCATTTTCATTGATGAACTCGAAGGGGGGATAGTCTGCCGATGTACCGACGACCAGCTTCCCGGCGCCTTGGATTGCCGTCCATTCGTTCTCTTCGATCGGCGCTTCAGTTGGTTCTTCGGCAGGTTCTTCGGTTTTGGTTTCCTCGATTACGTTAGGTTCCTGCGTAGGGCCGCACGCACTCAGTAAAACGGTCAGGACTGTAAGCAAAGTGACCAGAATCACAACCCATTTTCGTCTCATTTCATATTCTCCTCTCATTGTCAACATAGGTCATAGGGACACAGGGGATGTATGCAGTGTAGTGTTCCATTTTATGCCATTAGCGTCTGCTGCCAGTCTTGCCGGGGCACCTCCTATTTGCACCGCTGGATTGGGACAAATCCTAGAGCAGTTTGGCCAGATTCGATAGAACGCGACACGCTTAATCATTCCTTAATCGTATTCAAAGCTGGGCGGGTGTCAAGTCGCGTGACAGGGGGGCGGGCGCCCGCAATTCGCGAATTCCCTCATTCGCGGTATACTGCCAATGAATTTCGAGAAGGATAGAGGAATATGGAATTCCACATTACTGATCAACAACATAACATCGTGAAATGGGAGGTTCGTTCTCCTGTGACGCGCATTTTCATCGCCGGGCAAATTGGGATCGCGATTCTGGTCACACTCATTCTGCTAGGACCGATTCCACCTCATATCCGCTGGTTGCTCGGCGTCCCGGTGTTTTTTGGCGGTGAAGTTGCGATGTTTCGCGTCGCTTTCGCCGCGCCCCGAAGAGAAGCGGGCCTGATGGAGCGCCGCCCTGAAGGCGGAGGGGTGCTACGGCGCGAACAGTGGTGGCTACTCCAGCGTCACCGGATTCCTTGGGAGTTCTCGCTTGAAGATGTCTCCGGGTTTGTGTTGGAACGCAAGACATTCGCGGAAAGCGGCGACGTTGGGCGGCAATATGCACGTCTTTGGGCTTTGGTGAGGGACGCTGGGGAGCCTGCCCGGGCGCAAATCACCGGTTGGTTGGAGGTCGCCGAGGTTATCGCGCTGGGGGAAGCCCTGGCCCATGCCTCGCGTCTCTCATTCGATCAGGGATCGTGATTGGATTATATGTGGGGTCTGCGTTTGGTAGCCTGTGAGCTACATCGCGGGTCCCGTTTCCTCTGCAAGCCGCCGGTCCTGATTGCGCTTTCCCAATGTAACGTATTCAGCCAATGTCATTCTGAGTACCGGCATTGTCGACACTCTTCAGTTTTGAAATGCGCCCCGTGACCTATCGTATCTGAAAGGTGGGGGAGTGGGTGTGGTATAATCTCCCCGGAGATTTGCATGGCGCAACCAAAGCTCTACCAGGTAGAAGGTGTTGTGTTGGCCCGCCGCGATTTTGGCGAGGCCGATCGTGTTGTCACAGTTTTGACGCCGGTCGAGCGCGTCGATTTATTGGCGCACGGAGTGCGGAAAACTCGCTCCCGCAAATCGGGGCACCTGGAGCTGTTCTGCACGACGCAGTTGCTGATTTCTCGGGCCAAGAGCTCCTGGGATGTCGTTAGCCAGGCCGAAGCCACTACCACACGCGCTGCTTTGCGTGAAGATTTCAACCGGGGCACCTATGCCCGGTATGTAGCTGAATTGGTCCTGCGGTTCTTCGAGGGAGAGACCGGGGAGCCGCTTTACCGGCTGGTGGAGGCTACCCTGTCGCTGCTTGAAGCGGAACCTCACCTGGAGCGTGTCGTGCGATGGTATGAACAGCAGTTGTTGGCGCTCGCAGGGTTCAGACCCGAACTTGATTACTGTGTTGGTGAGCGTGATTCTGAAGCGTGTGGCGCGGCGCTTCATCCACGTCCCCAGGATTCGCAGCCTTATGGCTTTTCGCCGGAGCGGGGCGGTGCGCTTTGTCCTGATTGTAGTTATGCTCTGCGTGCTGAACGTGGCGTGTTGTTATTGTCTCCGAGTGCGCTTTCCTGGCTGCAAGGATTTCAGCGCAGGCATTATTCGGAGCTGGGAGATTACGAATTTCCCTCTCGAACGCAGCGGGAGGTAGCGCGTGTGATGGAACGTTACATCATACATCACCTTGAGCGGCGTCCTGCGGTTTTGCGATTGATGGGGGATCATGAAGTTTCTGCGACCGGCTCGCACGTTGGGGATGGATGAGACTTCTGTCGCATACTATAGAAAACCGTCATGAAGTGAGGTCGCCATGGGATTACTCGTACTTCCTGAAAAATACATCGCGGGTGAATTTGTCATTCGTTCTTATTTTCCCGGTGATGGCGTCTTGTTGTCCGAGGCTGTGAATGGATCTTATGATCATCTGAAAGCCTTTATGCCCTGGGCAAAGCCGTATCAATCCGTGGAAGAATCCGAGCACTTGGTGCGGCATTTCCGGGGAAATTACTTGCTCGAGACCGACTTCGTTCTAGGAATCTTTGATGGTGAAGAACGCCGGCTCCTGGGCGGATCGGGCTTTCACCTCCGCGAGGGTGGACTGGACAATTGTTCTGCCGAGATCGGCATGTGGATTCGCGCGGATGCAGCCGGCAACGGACTGGGTACCAGAGTGCTCACTGCATTACTCGCTTGGGGATTTACCGAGTGGCCGTGGGAGCGTCTTGCCTGGCGGTGTGATGGGCGGAATCTGGCGAGCCGTCGCATTGCGGAAAAGGCAGGTTTGGCGTTGGAGGGGGTGCTGCGCGGGCATTGTAGACTCAAGGATGGCACTCGTTGGGATACGTTTTGTTATGCAATCTTGAAGTCAGCCTGGCCTGCCCAGGCCACGCGAGGCTGACTTGACCGCACTCATGCGCGAGAGGCGCTAACACTTGTAAATAACGAGGAGAATGAAATTCATGCTTACCTTTCAAGGTATTATCCTTCGGTTACAGCAGTATTGGGAACAACAAGGTGCGTTGATTTGGCAGCCCTACAGTGAGAAAGTGGGAGCGGGCACAATGAACCCGGCGACAATTCTGCGGGCATTGGGGCCTGAACCCTGGAACGTCGCTTACGTGGAACCCTCATTCCGGCCTGATGATGGCCGGTATGGTGAGAATCCTTACCGTATGCAAATGCACACCCAATTTCAGGTTATCCTCAAACCTGATCCGGGGGATCCACAGGAGCGATACCTGCGCAGTCTGGAAGCTCTGGGAATTCGCCGGGAGCGCCACGATATTCGCTTCGTCGAAGACAATTGGGAGTCGCCAGCCCTTGGAGCGTGGGGATTGGGCTGGGAAGTCTGGCTCGATGGTATGGAGATTACACAGTTCACCTATTTTCAGCAGGCGGGCGGCGTTACGCTCGATATCCCGGCTGTCGAAATCACCTATGGGCTCGAGCGTATCGCGATGTATCTACAAGGCGTCGAGTCGGTCTGGGATTTAGCCTGGAACGATCGCGTTTCCTATGGTGAGATATTGCGTGATCAGGAGATCGACTACTGCCGTTATGAATTCGAGTATGCCGACGTCGACCGTCTGAACGCGATGTACCAGTTATTTGAGGATGAGGCTGCGAAATGCTTGGGCCTGGGATTGGCAGTTCCGGCTTTGGATTATATTCTTCGCTGTTCTCATACGTTCAACCTTCTTGATTCGCGCGGCGTTGTAGGCGTCACGGAGCGGGCCACCTTTTTCAAGCGGATGCGCGGCTTGACCCGGCAAGCTGCCGATGCCTATTTGGCGAGGCGTGAGGAACTTTCCTTTCCCTGGCGTGGGCGGCCGGCGCTCAAAGCGGCGCGACCAGCCGGCGGCACTGCGATGCACTTGCCGTTAGGCTCGGAACCGTTGCCTGCTCCAACTTCCGGTGATACGCCGTTTCTATTTGAAATCGGCGTCGAGGAATTGCCGGCGGGCCATTTGGCCATCGCTTTGGAGCAACTTCGGGTGCAGATACCGGAGTTCCTTGCCGAACTGCGGCTTCAGCATGGGCCGGTGCGCATTTGGGGAACACCCCGGCGCTTGGTGGTTTACATCGCTTCCTTGGCAGAGCGCCAGCCGGATCGTGAGTCCCTGGTGAAAGGGCCGCCTGCCCGGATTGCGTTCAAGGATGGCGCGGCGACCCGGGCAGCTCAGGGTTTTGCACGTTCTCAAGGGCTGTCGCTTGACGATCTGCGCGTGGAAAACATCGACGGCGGCGAATATGTGGTCGCGACGCGGCTCGAAGTTGGCCGTCCGGCGGTCGATGTGCTTGCAGAACTGCTGCCGCGTTGGATTGCTGCCCTGCACTTTCCGAAATCCATGCGCTGGAACGAGACCGGCGTTGCGTTCAGTCGCCCTATCCGCTGGTTGGTGGCGTTGCTGGGCGATACGGTCGTACCGTTCGCTTATGCAGGTTTGGAGAGCGATCGTATTACCCGGGGACCGCGACCGGCCGGCTCTCCTGATCTCGCCCTTGGAACGGCGACCGACTATGAACCGGCCTTGAAGTCCTACGGGGTTCTCGTCGATCCGGAGCTCCGCCAGGAAGTGATCCGTTTCCAGGCTCAGACTGTGGCCGGAACTGTGGGAGGCCGGATTCCGGAAGATCCGGAGTTGTTGGTAGAGGTTACCCATCTGGTGGAGTCGCCTACGGCGTTCTTGGGTGCGTTTGACGCGGCATACCTGGCATTGCCGGCTGAGGTACTCACAGCTGTCATGAAGAAACATCAGCGCTACTTCCCGGTCGTTGATGCTTCCGGGCGTTTGCTGCCCTATTTTGTTGGCGTTCGCAATGGCGGCCAAGACCATCTGGATGTGGTGCGTCAGGGAAATGAGGGCGTGATTTTGGGGCGTTACGCTGACGCTGCGTTTTTCTACTCGCATGATCGTCAACACGTTTTTGAATCCTTCGTCCCTGCTCTGAAATCGTTGACCTTCCAGGAAGACCTGGGCTCGATGCTCGCCAAGACCGAACGCCTGGCGGCTTTGGCGCCCTGGCTAGGGGTGAAGTTGGGGCTTTCGATCCTGGATCTTGACGTATTGAAACGCGCGGCGTTCCTTGCAAAGGCCGATTTGGCGACAGAGATGGTCGTTGAGATGACGAGTCTGCAAGGAATTATGGGCCGTGATTACGCTCTGCGCTCCGGTGAAGCGCCGGCTGTGGCCGATGCGATTTTCGAACACTATCTACCGCGCTCGACCGGTGATGTACTGCCCACGACGCCAGCCGGGATAGCTCTGGCGCTCGCCGACCGGCTTGACAGCCTGGCAGGTCTCTTTGCTGTGGGGTTGGCGCCGACCGGGTCGGCAGATCCTTACGGGTTGCGACGAATCGCATTGGGGATCGTGCAGATTCTGTTGGGGCGCCAGATTTCCTTTTCTATTCGTGAAGGCGTTCAGGAAGCCGCGCGCCAGCTGCCGGTTCCTTGGCGGCAAGAGATTCTGGAGCAAGCTGTGGCTTTCGTAGCGGTAAGGCTCCAGGGGGTACTACGCGATGAAGGGCTTCCTTATGATGTGGTGGAGGCTGTCCTTGCCGAACGCGCCGACAATCCCTACATCGCGCGCCAGACAATCCTTGATCTTGCCGGCTGGGTGAAACGGGAAGACTGGGGACATATTCTTGATAACTACGCGCGCTGTGTGCGGATCACACGGGACAAACCCCGGTATTCCTTATTGTCTGAACGTCTTGTGGCGCCAGAAGAACAGGCGCTCTATCAGGGCTTGCTATCCGCAGAGTCTGGGTCTTCTGATCAAAAGACTGCAAGCGAGGTGCTTGACGCGTTTGTGCCTTTGACGCCCATGATCGAACGGTTCTTCGCAGCCGTGTTGGTGATGGATCCCGATTCCGGTTTGCGTGAAGCCCGTCTGGCTCTGCTACAACGGATAGGGGCGCTGCTGGATGGGGTCGCGGATTTGAGTAAACTTGAGGGCTTCTGAAATCGATAGTTGCTCCAGATGTTGCATTACGACGATCTGGCCTTGGACTATGCTCTGTGCCGGCGGGTAAATCCCGGTGTTGTCCGCGATCTTGTCGAAACCGGACATGTCGGGGCGCAGACGCGCGTGCTTGAAGTCGGATGTGGGACTGCCAATTATCTGGCGTCTCTGATTGGGTGGACAGGGTGCTGGGGGTGCGGGCTTGATCCCACGCTCTCTATGTTGCGGCTGGCCCATCGCCAGCGCCTCCCTCTCCGACTCTGGGCAGGACGTGCAGAAGAACTGGCATCCACTTCTGGGGTCTTCGATCTGGTTTTTTCGGTGGATGTCATTCATCATATTCGCCAGCGCCGGCAGTATTTCGTGGAGGCTCACCGCGTTCTCACACCGTCGGGGCGCATCTGTACGGTAACCGACTCGGAGGTCATCATTCGGAATCGCGAACCCATGTCGGTCTATTTTCCTGAGACTGTTCCTCTTGACGTGGCGCGTTATCCCAGAATTTCCACGTTGCGTGAGATGATGTATGAGGTGGGATTCCATACGATCACACAGACTGCGGTGACGTTTGTGGATGCGCTTTACGATAGTGACATGTATCGCAAAAAAGCCTTCTCGGCGCTTCACCTGATACCGGATGCGGCATTTCAAGAGGGGATAGCGCGCCTGGAGGCCGACCTGGCGCTGGGGCCGGTACGGCGTGTCTCGCGTTACGTGTTGTTGTGGGGCGCCAGGTAACACAATACTCAATTGGGGTGGTAACGTATGATCCACTATCTAATTTGGGATGCTGGGGGAACGTTGTTCGACACATATCCGGCGATTGTAGGGGCGTTTCTGGAAGTGCTGGATGGGTATGGTGTGGCGGTTTCCCGCGCTGAGGTGCTACATTTGGCCCGGACAGCTACGCAGCACGCGATCTCCACCCTTGCAGCGAGATTCGCACTCGACGTCACCGTTTTCGAACGCCGGTTCCGGCAAGCTTACGATAACGTCGCCGCAGTCGCTCAACCGCCGTTCCCCGGAGTTGTATCTGTCTGTGCTGCCGTGTGCCGGAACGGCGGCGCGAATTACATTGTCACGCATCGTGGGCGTGATTCGCTGTTGGATCTATTGCAGGTTCACGATATGCAGCGGTTCTTTGCCGATTGGATTACGCGTGAAGACCCTTTTCCCAGGAAGCCCCATCCTGCCGCCGTCAATGCGATGCTCGAGCGCCATCATCTTGATCCTGCGGAAGCGCTGCTCATTGGCGACCGGATGATTGACATTCAAGCCGGTAAGGCTGCGGGCATTCACACTTGTTTCTTTGGTGATCCCTCCACTCCTCCAGAGGTAGATATTCACATCCAGACTTATGCAGAGTTACTCGACTGGCTTTTCGCGGAAACAGGGGCGTTCCGATGATTTGTCAGCTAATCTGGGACGTTGATGGGGCGCTGTTCGACATGTATTCATCCATAGTTGAGGTGTTTCACCGGGCTTTGCAAGCCGAGGGGGTGGCGGTGGATGTTGCCCACATCAAGCGTCTTACAGAGGTCGCTTCCTATCGCTCACTGTTGCACACCATACGCCAGCGTAACGGCAACGCGAGATGAATACCGTGCTGGGAGAGGTGTTTTCAGAAGCTCCTGATCGCTTTTGGATGTTGTTGGACGCTTTGGTCCACGAACACGCGGTGATCGTCGATCGCCCTGCGGGCTCGGAGCACCCACGATACCCTGGGTGCCTCTATCCTCTGGACTACGGCTATCTCGATGGCACGGTTGCGGTCGATGGCGACGGTATTGATGTGTGGCTTGGGTCTTTGACGGGGATGGGGGTTACGGGCATTGTCTGCACGGTGGACCGGTTGCAGCAAGATGTCGAAGTCAAAATCCTGATTGATTGTAGTGTGGACGAGGCACAGGTGATAGTGGCTTTTCATAACAGCAGTCTTCAGGCTGGCATACTCCTCATGCGGAAGTGCGTTCCACCTCACCCAAATGAAAAGCCGCTAGA
>JAFGNR010000199.1 GCA_016926915.1 Anaerolineae bacterium | reverse complement strand
TTGCGCGCCATGCAAGATGCTGAGGAGAGCGATGCGCGTCCATAGCCTGGTGCTCAACAACTTCACCAACGACGTCCGGGTGCACAAAGAGGCTGTTACGTTAGCCGCCGCCGGGCATGATGTCACGGTCGTTGCCCTTTGGCAACAGGGTCTCCCATTGGCGGAGTCTGGCCATGGTTATCGTGTTCACCGCCTACGACTGCGGACGCGAACGTGGCGGGGCGGACGGCTGGCGCCGCTGTTCAAATATCTGGAATTTGCCTATCGTGTCATGCGTTTTGCCGGGCAGCACCCCGCCGACGTGTTCCATGCTAACGACGCCAATACCCTCCCCGCCGCGTGGCTGGCAATGCGCCGTTTCAGGGTTGCCCTGGTCTATGACGCGCACGAACTGGAAACCGGACGCAATTTCGGCAACAGCACCCTGGCAGGTTTCTACCAGCGGTTCTGGTCGCTGCCGGAGCGGCTCTTGATTCGCAAGGCTGATGCCGTGATCACCGTTTGTGAAAGCATTGCGGATGCGTTGGTGCAGCTTTACAGTATCTCCAGGCCGACCGTGGTGATCAATTGCCCTGAGAAACGGGAGATCGTTCGCTCGAACCGACTCCGCGAAGAGCTGAGGATACCGCCTGACCTGCGGATCGTGCTGTATCAGGGCGCTGTGGCGTCGGGACGCGGATTGGAACCGTTTTTGGATGCCGTACAGGATGTTTCTGGAGTTGCCGCGGTGGTTCTAGGCGATGGGCCGTTATTGCAAGGTCTCCGCGAACGCGCGCAATCTGGCGCCCTGGAACGTGTTTTCTTGCCCGGCAAGGTCCCGCTTTCCGCGCTCGCTGACTACACGGCTTCGGCTGACATTGGGATCACGACAATTCAGGCGACGTGCCGGAGCTATTACTATGCCCTGCCCAACAAGCTTTTCGAGTACATCCACGCTGGGCTGCCGGTGGTGGGGAGCGATCTTCCCGAGATTGCTCGCGTCATCCGGTCCTTTGACGTTGGCGAAGTCGTCGACCCGGATGATTCCGGCGCCATCGCGGATGCCCTGCGGCGGTTGTTGGATGATCGACGGTACCGGGAAGCGCGGGCGAATACCCGGCGCGCCGCCGAGATCTATAACTGGCAGCATGAAAGCGCGAAACTGTTGGCGCTCTACGCAGGACTGAACGCATGAGCCGCATCATCATGTTACTTTCCAATGGTTTCAAGCCGGATCCCCGGGTTGCCCATGAGGCCGGGGCGCTGGTGGATTTAGGGCACGAGGTCATCGTTCTCTGTTGGGATCGGGAAGGAGCGTATGCTGCCCGTGAGGAAATCGATGGCTACCGGGTCGAGCGTATCCAGACCGTACGCGCCGCCTATGGCGCCGGTGCGCGCCAGCTGGTGCGCATTCCCGCGTTCTGGCGGGCTGCGATTGCTCGCGCCCTGGCTCTACGTCCTGATGTCATTCACTGTCATGATCTTGATACGCTGCCGGCCGGCTGGTGGTTGAAGCAGCGTTATGGATTACCCCTCGTCTATGATGCCCACGAGGATTACGCCCGCCTCATGGCCTTCTATTTGCCACGCGTGATGACGTGGGCGCTGGCGTTTTTGGAACGCCGGTTGCTGAAGCGCGTCGATGCTACAATCTCGGCGAGTTCTGCTTTCGCCGAGAAACTGCGCGAACAGGGTGTGCGCCCGTTGGTGGTGTTGGGGAATTACCCAGTGTTGGCTCCCTTCGAGGCTGTGAGCGACGAAATGGCGCAACAGGTACGTTCCGCGCTGGGGGTGGGACCTGACGTATTTGTGCTGGTTTACATTGGCGGATTCTCGCGCACGCGCCAGTTGCAGCCCCTGCTCGATGCTGCTGCGTCTCTCTCTGATGTGCAAATCTTCATTTGGGGCGACGGCCACCAGCGTCCCCAAGTGGAAGCAGCTGCCGGGCAGTATGCCAATGTGCACTACAAAGGATGGCTGCCCGCCGATCAGGTCCCGGTCCATTTCGCGGCGGCTGACGCCGTTTATTACTGTCTCATCCCGGGGTATCCCGGTTGGCCCAACACTCTTTCCAATGCCATGGCGGCGGGACGCCCAATCATCGCCAATGACGTGGGGGATTTGGGGCGCATCATCCGCGAGATGGGGTGTGGGGTGCTCGTGGATACGGTCACGCCCGGGACTATCGCGGGGGCAGTCGGCGTCCTTCGCGATAACGCGACCCGTCTACATATGGGCGAGGCGGGCCGGCGCGCAACGCGCGAGCGCTTCAATTGGGACGTGGCTGAACAGCAGTTGGCGCAGGTCTATGCCGGTGTACTCGGTGATGCTGGCAGGATCGGGGAAAACACACCTGGTGGAGAAAGGACCGTATGAAGATCGTCACGATTGTCGGGGCGCGCCCCCAGTTCATCAAAGCTGCGCCCGTAAGCCGGGTTCTCCGGCAGGTTGCCGGTGAGGTGCTTGTTCACACCGGACAACATTATGATCATCAGATGTCCAGAATCTTCTTCACGGAGCTCCACATCCCTGAACCTGACTACAACCTGGGTGTGGGATCGGGATCCCATGGTTGGCAGACGGGGCAAATGTTGCTCAAGATCGAGGAGGTGTTGCTTGCAGAACGGCCGGATGGGGTTCTGGTTTATGGGGATACCAATTCCACGTTGGCCGGCGCTTTGGCTGCTGTCAAGTTGCACATCCCGGTCGCCCATGTCGAGGCCGGCTTGCGCAGTTTCAACCGGCGTATGCCGGAGGAACACAATCGCGTGTTGACGGATCACGCGGCCGATCTGCTTTTCTGTCCTACTCAAAATGCCGTCGACTTCCTGGTCCGCGAGGGGCTGGTAGAGGGGGTTTACCTCGTCGGCGACGTCATGTATGACGCGTTTCTCTATAACAGCGCCCTGGCGGGGGATCACGTTTCCATCCTGGGGGCGCTGGCTCTGGAACCCGGCGGCTACGTTCTGGCGACGGTTCATCGTCCTTCGAATACCGATGATCCCGTGCGGCTACGTGGCATTCTCCGGGCTTTAGAGGCGCCCGGCGAACCGGTGGTGTTGCCGCTGCATCCTCGCACGGCCAAGGCGCTGGCGACAATGGCGTATAGGCCGGGCGCGAACCTGCATTTGATCGAGCCAGTGGGGTATCTCAACATGCTGGCGTTGGAACGCCAGGCCCGGTGCATCTGCACGGATTCCGGTGGGGTGCAAAAAGAGGCCTATATGGCGGGTGTGCCCTGTGTCACTTTGCGCGAGGAGACCGAGTGGGTGGAGACGGTCGCCGCCGGATGGAACGTCCTGGTCGGCGCCGATCCCGACCGGATCGTTGCCGCTGTGCGCGCGGCGGCGCCTCTGGAGACGCAACCTGCGCTCTACGGGGATGGTCGCGCTGCCGAGAAGATCGTGGACGTTCTCATGGCGCGCGGACAAAGATAGGTTCGCGAACCCTGCTATGCGTGTTCTCTACCTCTCTCAGTACTTCCCCCCGGAAGTGGGCGCCACGCAAACCCGCGCCTATGAGATGGCTAGCGGCCTGGTCCGCGCCGGTCACGAGGTGACCGTGTTGACCGAGGCGCCGAATCATCCCGAAGGGATCATCCCCCCCGACTATCGCGGCAAACTCTGGGCCCGCGAGAACCTGAATGGTATCGACGTGGTGCGGGTGTGGGTGAAGGCTTCGCCGGTGAAGACGTTGCGTACCCGACTGCTGTTCTATATCAGTTATATGCTCAACGCACTGCTGGCGGGTCTTTTCAAAGCGCGCGGACGGTACGACGTCATCTATGCTACCTCGCCCCCACTTTTCGTTGGCGGCGCAGCGCTGGCGCTGAGCTGGTTGCGACGTCTCCCCCTGGTGTTCGAGGTGCGCGATCTGTGGCCTGAATCTGCCGTGGCCTTGGGAGAACTGAACAATCCACGCTTTGTGCGCTGGGCTTCACGCCTGGAGCGCGCCTGCTATCGCCGCGCGCGTCGCATTGTTGTGGTCACCCAGGGGATCTATGACCGGCTTCGCGAGCGCGGATTGCCGCCGGAAAAACTCCGTCTGATCACGAACGGCGCCAACACAGACCTGTTCATGCCGGGGCCTATCGACCGGGCGGCGCGCCGCGACTTGGGCATTGCCGAAGATACCTACGTCGCCGTCTATACCGGGTTACATGGTCTCATCCATGGCATGGATGTGATCCTTGAGGCTGCGCAGCATTTCCTCGACCGGGGAATCGATGAACAGGCGTTGCTTTTCCTCTTGATCGGGAGTGGCGTGCGAAAACCCTATCTGGTGGAAAAGGCGGCTTCTTTGAACCTCACCAATGTTCGTTTCCTGGATGCGCAGCCTGAAAGCGAACTTCCCAGGTTCATCAAGTTGGCGGACGCCGGGATTGCGACTACTGCAAAGATGGCATTGACGAAAGGATCGCTCCCCGTGAAAATGTTCAGTTACATGGCTTGCGGCCGGCCCGTGTTACTGGCTGTCGATGGGGAAGCGCGCGCGCTGGTTGAGGCGACGGAGACCGGACTCTATACGCCGCCCGAAGACGCCGGCGCCCTGGTCGCTGCCCTCGAACGCCTGCGGGCCGATCCGGAATTGGGACGCCGTATGGGCCGGAACGGGCGACGGCTTGTGGAGGCGCGTTTTTCCCGTCAGGCGCAGGCGCGCGACCTCGTCTCCCTGCTGGAAACGCTCATATAATCCTCGATATTGTGTTATCATATTTGTAGCAGTGATAACACCTGGTGGGAGGCCATGATTCGCACGCAGACTCAGCTGACCGAGGAACAGGTCCGGCGCGTGAAAGAAATCGCCGAACGCGAAGACATTGAAGCCGGCACAGTCTGGATGCCGTGGATACGACATGACATCCCCCTGCTTACCAGCAACTATGTGGTCGTCGACACATTTGCAGTTCTTCAGCGACGATATGGCATGACTGCTGTGTGTGCTTTTCATGAGGAACTGCTTTCCATGGTACATATTGTATGGGGTGAGGCGCCTCTTCATACTCAGGCTTTACAGCAGTTCTTTACTGCCAACCGTCGTCAGCTGAGTTTGGTGGATTGCACCAGCTTCGCGGTGATGCGTGCGCCAGGGCTGCGCCGGGTGTTTACCTCCGACGCGCATTTTGCCGAGCAAGGGTTCACCTGCCTCTCATGATAACCCTCGATGTCTCCGCCGCCGTCCATCGCCGGGCGGGCCTGGGGCGCTACGCCGAGAGCCTCACCCGCGCGCTGTACGCACTCATCCCCGGTGAACTGCGTCTATTCTACAACGCCGAGCGGGGCATTGCGCCTCTTGCCGGGCTTGAGCGGATGCCCGCGCGTACCGTCGCCCTGGGCTATAAACCCTGGCGTATGTTGGTATGGATGGGACAGCTGGCGCGTCTGCCTTTCAACCGCCTCGTCGCGGGAACGGCGCTTTTCCACGCCACCGAACATTTGCTGCTGCCGCTGCGCGGGATACCCACCGTGCTTACGGTTCATGATCTTATCTTTCGCCATTTACCGGAGCATCACAAGCGCCTCAATCGCTGGTATCTCAACGCGACGATGCCCCTTTATTGTCGCCGCGCCACTCATATCATCGCCGTCTCTGAAGCCACCCGGCAGGACTTGATTGCCGCCTACGACGTGCCGCCGGAGAAGATCACCGTCATCCTGGAGGCCGCAGGATCGCAGTTTGAGCCTCAGCCGGCAGCGCGCGTGGTTCGGGTCCGTGAGGTCTACGGTCTCCCGGAGCGCTACGTGTTGTACGTCGGCACGATCGAACCGCGCAAGAATCTGGTGCGATTGCTCGCTGCCTGGGAACCTCTCTATCTATCCGGCGAGGCCCCTGAGCTCGTCATTGTGGGAAGGCGCGGCTGGCTTTCCGATGCGTTCTACGCCGCCCTCGAAGCCTCGCCGGCCCGCGAAGGCGTCCGTTTCACGGGCTATGTCGCCGACGACGATCTACCGGCTCTGTACGCCGGGACCACAGTTTTCGTCTTCCCCAGCCTCTACGAGGGGTTCGGGCTGCCGCCGCTGGAGGCTATGGCCTGCGGCGCACCTGTGATCTGCGCGAATGCGTCATCGCTTCCGGAAGTGGTGGGGGATGCGGCGCTCCTGGTGGCGCCGACGGCTACGGAGGCGCTGACGCAGGCGCTGCACCGGCTACTGCGTGACACAGACCTCCAGGCCGATCTCCGGGAACGAGGATTCGCCCGCGCGGCATCATTTTCGTGGCAGCGCGCCGCGCAGGAGACGTTGGCGCTCTACCGTTCCCTTCTTTAAGTACAGAGAAAGCAACGGGGTTCAGTTAGCTTTGAACCCCGTTGGCGTTCGAATATGCATTCAACCACCCATTGCCGGGGGTTCGAAGAAGGGGAACTCTTCATCTTCCCATACCGGCGGCAGGACGAGGGGCCGCGCGCCGAGTCGCACGTGAAGCATGCGCTCATCGCCGTCGCGCTGGAAAGTGATCTCGATCCGATCTCCAGGGGCGTATTGGCCGATCAAGATGTCCAGGGGCAGGTCCTCGTGCACGCGTTGATCGTCGACGTGGGTGATGAGATCCCCGGCTTCCAATCCGGCGTCTTGCGCCGGGCTGTCATCGACCACGTCCATGATCTCTGCGCCCGCTTCGATCATCTGGAAATAGACCCCTAACCAGGGAAGATCGCTTTCCTCTTCCCAAGGGTGCAGATCGGGCTCGGGAATCCATTCAGGGATTTCCTCCCAGGGTTGCGGAACCGGTTCCCATTGCGGCCCCAAAGGCATCTGCTGGCGGTGCAAGATGCGCTCTCCGAGCCGATAAGCCACCGCCCCCCCGATGACTGCACCGCATAGACATGCCAACAGCATCAGCAGGATGACGGCGAGGACCAGTGTTGACCATACCCATCCATTTTTCTTCTCGTTCATTGCGGCTCCTTTGCTTCAGCATAGATACGCTGAAACTCCTGCACAAACGCTCCCGCGATGTCGCTGCTATGGATGATGACGACATTTTCATCGTTGAATTCCGAGGCGCTGCGCGTGAAATTGTAGGAACCCGTGATTACCAGTTCTCGATCGACGATTATGACTTTGTGGTGCATGATGTACGGGTTTCCATCTTGTAACAGATCGACGCCGGACTGTCGCAGAGTATCGAAGTCGGAACCGGTATCGGAGACGTTGCGGGATTCGACCACTCCCCGAACCTCAAGCCCTTCACGGGCCTTCTGGCCAAGCAAGGCTGCCAGATCATTATCCGTAAATGTGAAGGCAAGGAAAAGGATTTCCGACTTTGCACTTTCCAGGATCGGTGTGAGGCGCCGGGGGATGTCATCCTCCGGGGCGAAGTAATTCTCGACCAGGACGCCATCCAGCTCGACCTGCGGGTGTGGGGTCTCTGCCGGAGACCCGCGCCCAAATTGCCGTTCACCGAACATCTCCTCGAATTCCGCCGTGTAGTTCTCTGCCAGTCGCGAGGAGGTGAACCGCACCAGGTTGTTGTCGTTCCGGTACACACCGTTGTAGGTAAAATTCATCGAGCCGGTCCACACCTGAAGGCCGTCGATCACGATGAATTTGTCGTGCATGAAAGCATCGTCGCCATCGGCGGCGACAGGGATGCCTGCCTGGCTTAGGTCCTGTACCGCCGTCTCGTCAGTGTAGTCGCCGTCGGTTACCAGACGCACTGTCACGCCGCGTTCCATGGCCCTGATCAAGGCTGCTGCAATTCCATCCAGGTCGAGGTCGAAGATGGCAACATCTACGGTTTTTTCCGCGCCGTCGAGAGCCGCGATCAGGACTTCATCCAGCTGGGGTCCCATTTCTCCGGGGGCTGTGAACGTCACTTCGACGCGTCCGTCTCTTTCCACGGCGGGGTTGCCGGATTGGAAGAGCTCTCTTCCCACCAGTTCGCCTCCGGCCCAGACCGAGAAGATCAGGAACAGCGAGACCAGGAACTCTCGCCAGCCGAGACGGCGGCTGCTTGATCGATTCTGTGTCATGAGAACGGATCCCCGGTGTCCGTGTTTTCGGCGCCAGACTGTCCCATCAAGGTGCTGAGTTCTGCCAGTGCTCCGGGGGTTGTGCTGCTGACGTGGGCCAGGTGGCGAATCTGTTTCCGCAACGCACGGATAGGCGGTGCGATGATCTCCCAGGCGTCCTCGTCTTCCATACCCTGCGTCTGTGCGACCCAATAGTCGATTTCCTGTCGCGCCCACGTCAGGAGAATCTGGGCCTCCTCATCGGTCAGCGCGGAGGTCAGTTCGGAGTCCCCTAAAACGCTTTCGAGCGCCAGTTGCCGTCGTTTTTCCATAATGATGCCGTTCTCCTTCGGAAATTTGACAGGATTACAATGTCCTGGAATCTACTCAAGCAGTGCATTCCGTTCGCCGGCGCCGGCATTCCGTGCTCAGATAGTGAGCGTTGTTTCAGGCAATGTCCGGGATGCGGCAAATGTCTCGATGACCTCGATCTGCGGCGGTGTGGGGCGGATGAAGGGCCGCGCGCTCCGAATCGTCTGCCAGGCCGCTGCCGGCGTCATTCCGGTTGTAACCAGATAGGCCGCGCCCATGAGGGGCGCGCGCCCCACGCCGGCCGCGCAATGGACGTAGACCCCACGTCCTGCCGCAATTTGTTCCGCGATGAAAGCGGCGCCCCGTTGCAAGGCCTCCAGGGATGGCACGGCATCATCGGGGGTGGGAAGCCACAGGTAGTGCTCCCCGGCGATGCTGTGCGCTGCGTCATCTGACTCCTCGCGCATATTAACCACAGCCCGGATGCCCCATGCCTGCATCCGTCTGAGCCCGCGTTTCCGGTGTTGGCCTCCTATGAAAAGTAGGGGATGTACCTGGGATAAGCGTCTAGGGGAGCTCCCCAGAAAGGGGCGCGCGATTTTCTCTCCGATCCACAAGAACGTTGGCAGAAACCCTTGTTCTTTTAGCCTGCGGAAGACGATATAGACCAGTTTCGCCGGCGGAAAGGTGTTGAGCCGCTGGTGAATTTCGAAGACGTTTTGCTCCAAGATAGACTCCTTGTTGTCCGGGCGCCTGTACCGGCTGCGAATCTTCTTAATCCGGGCTCCTATTGTATGGCGTTGGGATGATTTGTCCAACGCTTCGAAATCTATGGGGGAATCTTTCCTATACGCATGATCTGAGATCCCTCGACTGCGCTTGATTCGCGTTGCTCATTCCGCTCCGCTCGGGATGACGACGCTGAGGAGACAGGTAATGTCAGGTACTGTGGTGCATGCCTTGTAACAAGACTTCGGAGGAAAAGGCCCCTGTGCTTGAATGCGCCGGGCCTTCCCCTCCGAAGTACAGAGGTCGATCAGGTGTGAACGTCTACTTGGGCAGGGTGAGTTCCTGACCGGGGTAGATGAGATTGGGGTTGCTGATCTTGTCTTTGTTGGCTTCGAAGATTTCGGGCCAGCGGCCGGCGTCGCCCAACTGCTCCTTGGCGATCTTGCTGAGGCTATCGCCGGACTGCACGACGTAAACGCGGGCTTTTGCCTCTTCCTCGGCCTTTTCTTCTTCTGCCTTTTTGATGGCTTCAGCCTTTGCTTCGGCAGCGCGAGCGCGGGCTTCGGCGGCGTAGACCTTGGCCTCGGCCTCGCGGCGTTTCTTTTCGGCTTCCTTGAGCTGTGTAGCCACGGCTTCGGCTTCTTCTTCGGCCTTCTTGGCTTTGCGCGCTTCGGCGGCGGCGCGGGACTCGGCCATCTGGCGCTCGAACTCTTCGCGGGCGGCCTCGGCCTTGGCGAGATCGGCGGCCTTCTTGGCTTCTTCAGCCTCTTCGCGTTCGTCGCGGGAGCTTACCGCATCGATAGCGCGTCCCAACAACCCCTTTTTCTTCGTTTCCTTCTCTTTCTTGTCTGCCATTGAAATCCTCCCTTTCGTGTTGTGAATTGACCTTACTTGCGCTGCATCAGTGCTTTCAACATACTCTGGGCAATCAATTGACCGGCGGCTACCCGGGGCGTTGCTGCCTGCACCGGTTGTCCACCCATCAATGCACTGATCAAAGCCTGCTGGGCTGCCGTTGCCGTATCTGCTCCGGCCTGTTTGGCCTGTAGATATGCCAGTCCAGCAGGTAACACCCGTTCCAGAACGTCGCCGATGTCGAGTTTGTCGTCTTCAGGTTCAGACTGCCTCACTTGGGCAGGAGGCGTCTCGGTTTGTGTCTGGTCACTTCCCAGAACCTGTCCGAGAAGCTCCCCTAGTATACCACCAGTTGATTTTGACGCTTGTGTCTGATGTGGCGCCCGTGTTATGGTTTTCCCAAGAATCTGATCGAGCACACTATCCCCTTGCGCCGGCTGCGCCGCGTATCCTTTGGCAGGAATAGATCCCAATAGGGTTTGCAGCAGCGCTGTGAAGTCGGCTTCCTGCAGGCTCTCCTTGCCGGAAAGCGTCTTGGCTGCTTTTTCCAGGCCGCTGGCGTAATACTGGCTGGTCCCGCCTTGTCCTTTTTCCTGGAGGAGCTGGCCGGCTTGACGCAGTGCATCGGCCGGGGGGCGCCCTTCGTTTCCTTGTAGAGATCCCAGAATCATCCGCAGGTTCTCAACCATGTTGTCGCCGTGATTGCCGTTGTACCCGTCGAGGGCATTGATCTCCTGTCGCTGCGACGTCATAGCTTCCAGCGCGGCTTTGAAAAGCCCTTCGAGTTGTAGTGTGGATGGGTTTAGTGAAGTATTCACCAGACTTCTCCTTTTATCGGTATCGTTCGTCACATTGGGAACCTGCCGGCAACGGTTTAGTCCCAACCAATACTATTGTCGTTTCAGGACGCGATATCCTGCGTTGTGTTTGGTGAATTGGAGAAAATCCCCTCTAATCTGGGGGATTATCCGTAGAGGATCTTGGCGGCATCCGCCGGATCGATACGCTGGCGCGCAACCTCGCCGTAGAGTGTGGTGTAGTCGCGGGTACGGATGACGATGGGCATGGGGACGGCGTGTCCCAGGATGAGCGCCTGTTGTTTCGTTTCCAGCCGCGCCAATACCTCTCTCAGGGCCGAGGTGCCTGCGACGCCGGAGAACACGGCGCGAATGTCGTTTTCTTCATCAAGGAGTGCTGTGACTCTGGTGCCAATCTGGCTCATGACTTCGGGATCGATGCCGCTGGGACGCTGATCGACGATCAGGAGCGTGACGTTGTACTTGCGCATCTCCCGGGCAATCGTCCCGAAGATGGTGTGCCGGGCGATGGAGGGATCGAGGAACTTGTGGGCCTCTTCGATGGTAATCACCAGGGGGCGAGGTTCTACACCTTGACCGCCCAGATAAGCTTCTTTGCGTTTTACATAGGCCGTGTGGATGCGGCGCGTGATATAGTTGGCAACCAGGATGTAGGCTTCCAGGGCGTTGCCGTATCGTCCGAATTCCAGGATGACGTGCACACCACTGTTGAGGTAATCAAGGATGCGGCCTATGGCGTCATCGTCCGCGTGGTCCACCAGGAACTCGAAACGATGGAGTTGCGCGAGCTTACGCTGGATGGCGCCCAGGGTACCTTCGTGGATTTTCCCCTGTTCGAGGATGGCGGTGAGCTCGGCGTCGGTTTCTTCTTCCAGCAGCCGGCGTACCCATTGCCGGCCCAACCGGCGTTTCAGCATGTAGAGCGCGTTCGTCTGCACGTCGGTAAACCCGAACAAGGGGGCCAGCATCTCCAGATCTTCGGGTTCCAGGTGATCGTAGCCTATGCGCACGGCGTAATCGACCTTGCTGCCGCGCCGCCGGGAGGAGTCTGGATCGAGTGTGAAGACGCTGACGCGCCCGTCGTAGAAAAGCTGTCGCAGCCCTTTGACGTCCTGGCGAGATTCGTCCTGGCTCTTCCAGCCATATTCGTTGTGCATATCGAAGATCAGATTGACGGCAGTGTTTTCCTTTATAATGCCCGCCAGTAGCATCCGCGTCAGAAAGGTCTTGCCGGTTCCACTCTTGCCGAAGATCCCGCTGGAGCGCTCCACAAAACGGCGCAGGTCGAGGGCGATGTGTGTTTCCGGCATTTCCAGGGGCGTTCCGACGTAGAACCGTCCCGCCGCTTCGGTATCCCCAAAGACATCGGCGACGTCCTCGGGCGTGGCGTCGAAGACGTGGGTGAAGTGAGAGGGCACGGTCTTGGCCGGACGTACTTCGCCGGCATCGTCCAGGACCAACATGGGCGTGACGTGGATCCGTCCATACGTCAAAATACCGCGATAGACGCGGGCCAGGAAACCATCCGGATCCTCGGGCGGGGTCTGTTCGATCTCTGGATGGCGTGTTTCCAGCAGGACGTCGGTGATCATGCCGAAGAAGCGCCGCCCCGTCTGGCCCCGGACGACCACGTACCGGCCTACGGCAAGCCCCTCGATGATGCGTTCGGGCGCCAATTTGACTTCAAGCCCTTTGCTCAGGCTGCCGCTTACGACGGCGCCCAGGGGGGCGGTTTCGACATGTTGGGTGCGGGGGAAAAACGCGTCGAGTTCCGATTCTGCCATACCTGTGCTTCCTCCGGTCGTTGCTTATTCTTCCAATTGCTCAAGAACGTCCGCGAAGTACTCCAGCGACCATCCCCCGTGCACGCGGATGCGTGGCCAGGTGTAGCGGTTTTCCAGGGTTTGGGTCGCTCCCCACTCCGTGGTTACGGCGCCCAGGTACCCGGCAGATTCGACCACGGCAATAACGTCGTCATCGTACTGTCCGGAAGGATAGCAGAAGAAGGTCACGGGCTTTTCCGTGTGGGCCTCTACGGCTTCCTTGATGCCCAGGATTTGATAGATCAGGAAATCCGTGCTGCGATTGCGCAGATCATAGTGGTCGCGCCCGTGCCCCTGGATGCTCATACCGGCGTCTGCCATTGCTTGCATCTCGGCCCAGGTGAGATAGTTGGGCGCCTCGTAGTGCGCCGGCGTCGCGAGCACGAAGAATTCGGCGACGAAACCGTATTCCTGGAGCAGCGGGAGGGCGTCGGTGTAGGCGTCTTTGTATCCATCGTCAATGGTGATGACGATAGGCTTTTCCGGTAGCGGCTTGCCGGCGTTGAGCGCGTCGAATAGGTCTCGCAGGGTCAC
>JAFGNR010000198.1 GCA_016926915.1 Anaerolineae bacterium | reverse complement strand
GATGGGTGGATTTCCCGGTTTCCGGTATACTATTCGGGTCATCGGATAGGAAGCCACCTTGTAAGTAGAGGGCGTTTCGAGAAGGGAGGGGGGGACATGACTGAGGACACACTACAGAGAAATGTACCAGTCTACAAACACTTGGCCTGCCAGCTGGACACGTTGCCGGAGGGGTTTCCGGCGACCGAGAGCGGGGTGGAGTTGCGTTTGCTGGCAAAACTTTTCACGCCGGAGGAGGCTGCGCTTGCCGCTCATCTTTCGCTGACCTTGGAATCTGCTCCCCAGGTTGCCGGGCGTGCGGGCGTGGAGGCGCGCGCTGCCCGGCAACTGCTCAAGGACATGGTGCGGCGCGGCTTGATCACTGCCGGGCGCATCGAAAGCGGGTTGGGGTTCGCGCTGCTCCCGTTTGTCGTCGGCTTCTACGAGATGCAGGCGGCGACTATTGATGCCGAGCTGGCGCAACTCTTCGAGGTCTATTACCACGAGGCGCTGGGACGTCAGGTCACGGCGCAGCCGTCGGTCCATCGCGTCATTCCCATCGGCGAGAGTGTGCACGCGGATCTGGATATTCAGCCCTTCGAGAGTGCCGCCGCCATTGTGAAAGGCGCCAGGGCCTGGGGCGTCACTGACTGCATCTGTCGCAAACAGCAGGCGCTCATCGGCGAGCCCTGCGACCATCCCTTGGATGTGTGTATGGTGCTCAGCGACACACCCGGTGCATTTGGCGACCCCGGAGCGGAACAGGCGCCGGGCGCCGCGCTACGGCCTCTCACACAGGAAGGCGCGTTGGCGACCCTCCAACGGGCGGCCAATGCTGGTCTCGTCCATTCGGTGAGTAACACCCGGGAAGGGATTTCGTATATTTGCAACTGTTGCACCTGCGCGTGCGGTATTCTGCGCGGCATGGCGGACCTGGGTCTGCGCAACGTTGTTGCGCCCTCGACCTTTGTCAATCGCGCCGACCCCGATCTGTGTATTGCCTGTGGCGCCTGCGTCGCACGGTGTTCTTTCGGTGCGTTGGCCCTTGATACGCACATCTATGTTGATGCCCTACGTTGTGTTGGCTGCGGGGCCTGCATTCCGGTCTGTCCTACCGGGGCGCTACACCTGGAGAAGCGACCCGAGGGGGAGATGTTGTTGCCGCCGGAGACTATGGACGATTGGCGGGCTGCGCGAGATCGGGCGCGCAAGGCAGCAGCTTCTGGCTATCTCCCAAACGAGCTGGCCTCATAGCGCCAACAGAAAGCCGCCGCCGGGCAATATGCCGGGCACCCTCCGTTGGGCGGGTGGGGGGGGAAGGTCCCGCGCCGTGCATTGCGTATGGCCTCCCAGGCATAAGCTACGGCGGTCTCGATGGCATCTTCGCAGCCCATCTTCGCCAGCGTGAAGCTGCTGGGTTCCGCGTGCCGGACGTGCCAGTAGAAACCATCGATTGGCTCTCCTAATGCCAGCGCATCACGGGCCGCCAGGGCGTAGAGCGGCAACTGGAGTTTCTTGCCGTCGCGCACTGCGGCTTGTGTGAACCCCCCGGGACCGGCGGTCTTGTAATCGATGATCCGCAGCTTCCCACCGGGCGTGCGGTCTACCCGGTCGATGTAGCCGCGCAGTGAGAAGCTGTCTCCCTCGCCTTTGATGACCAGGGCCGCGTTGCTCTGCTTGCCGAACGCTGCCTCGTGATCCCAGGGGATGAAATCGCCGGCGAGCGCGTGCAGGGCTTCCAGGGAGCGCGCGATGTTGCGTACGATTTCCTCCCGCGTCTGTGTCCACCAGGCAGTTACGCGAAATTGCTCGCGGCGCGGCGCCTCATCGAGGATCCTTCTTGCGACTTCGGGCAGGGCTGCCAGTAAGGCCGCGAGATCCATGGAATCGTCCACGGCCTTGTAAACGGCTTCCAAAATGTGATGGTAGATGTTGCCCAACTGGCGGCTATCGAGGCCGGCAGCCGGCGGGTTTAGCGGCTCCAATTTGAGCACGTGGCTCACGAAAAAGAAAAAAGGACACGTGCGGTAGGTTTCCACACGACTGGCGCTCCACGTTTGCTCAGGTCCGAAGTGCTTTGCGAACAGGGAGCTCAGCTCCGCCAGGTTGCCTTCGAACCGGTCGCCTGGAGAGGTTTCGTCCAGAGGACGAGTGCGGGCGCGGACAACGCCGGCCCGGTGCTCTAGCGCCGTCCAGCGTTCCGGGTCGCGCTCTAAAGCCCACGGAACCGTGTCCGGGGCGCGGCGTGTCGCCGTGGCGCGCAGGAGTTCCGGCCAGGATGCTGCTTCGGCGATTGTGGGGACGTCGGGGCGGCGGGTGGTCTGCGGCGTCGCTGCCACCCGGCGGCGCACCTCCTCCCAGAAGGGCGAGGCCTGCCACGGCGCGCCATTGTCGGCGATACGGGGCCGCGTCAGTAACAGCCGTTCGCCGGGGCGGGTGAAGCCTTCGTAGGCGTACTCGGCTTCTGCGCTGTCGGTAGAAGACAATAGCTCGCATCCCAGCGCCTGCAGGGCCGCCCGATCGGCATCGCGCAGGAAGGGATCCTCGTGGATGGAGGTCGGGAACTCGCCCTCTGCCAGACCCAATACGGCGACCGCCCGGAAGGGCGCGCCGCGCGCCTGGACGACGTTGGCCACAAGGATGGCCTCTCGATCTACGGGTAAGGACAGATGCACGAAGGCGGCATCGACGGCGCCCATGAGATCGGCGAGGAAGTGGGGGTAGTCGGTGTACGCACACGCT
>JAFGNR010000197.1 GCA_016926915.1 Anaerolineae bacterium | reverse complement strand
TTTAGATCAGGATTGCGATTGGGGTTCAAGAGGCACTCCCGCGTCGTGATCAGCGTCCCCTGCCCATCGACGTGGATGGAACCGCCTTCCAGTACCAGGGGAGCCTTGTACCGGTCGACCCGCTCGATCTCCGCCACCTTCTGGGGCACAAGGTCGTCCTGATCCCAAGGGAAATAGAGGCCGCCCACCAGTCCGCCCCAGGCATTGAACTCCCAATCCACCAACCGGACCGCGCCCTGATCGTTGACGACAAAGGTCGGCCCGCAGTCACGCATCCACGAATCATCGTACGACATCTCCACCACGCGAATCTGGGATGGCAGCATGTGACGCGCATTTAGAAACTGCCCCCGGGAGACGCCCATCGTCACAGGTGTGAACCGGGAAATCGCTGTCGCCACATCTACAAAAACGCGCTGGGCCGGTTTCGCGCCCAATCGCCAGTTGTCGGTGCGCTCAGGCCACAGCATCCATACCTGGGCCTGCGGTTCGAACTCGCCCGGCATGCGAAAGCC
Organism: Anaerolineae bacterium; assembly: GCA_016926915.1. Lineage (GTDB taxonomy): Bacteria > Chloroflexota > Anaerolineae > B4-G1 > SLSP01 > JAFGNR01. Next base: position 9,021 of record JAFGNR010000197.1, on the reverse strand, counting down.
ATCGTCGCCAGGTACACTATCTATCATTCTTGACATCCGTATCTCCTATAGGCAGAGGCGGCCTACCGGGCCTTCTCGCGGGCGGCAACCCACAGGAGAATCTCGCCCACCGCGATGGTCAGCACGACGCCGATGAGCACCGGCGCGGCAAACGCCCAATCGATCGGCTCGCCGGGAATCCAGACGAAAAAGACGACTGCCTGGACGATGAATACCTCACACAACACGGCCATGATCCAGGCCAGCGCCGGGCCGCCGGGCACGCGATAGGGTCGCACGGCATCCGGATCGCTCCGGCGCAGCTTCAAGAAGGCGGGGAACATGGCTAGATAGGGCAGCAAGAAGACCATGGAGCTGAAGGCGAAAAGCGTCCAGAAAAGATCCTCGGCGGTTCCCGCCATGAAGCCGTAAATCACGAGCACGACGGTCGAGACCGCGCCGGTAATGATGAAGGCGCTGACCGGCGTCTTGAATTGCGGGTGCGTCTTGGCGAAAATCGCCGGCAGCTCGTTCTCTTTCGCCGCTTCGGCCGCGGTGCTGTTCGCGCCGATGGTCCAGGTGATCATGTTTGCCAGGAAGGTGTAGAGCGCGCCGATGCCCAGCACCGTGACGACAAAGCCGCCGAAGCCGGAGTCGCCCAGGATAATCTGCAGGGTATCGATGATGCCCTCGACCAATCCCAGATCGTCCAGGGGCACTGCCATGAGCATACCCAGGGTACCCAGAAGGTAGAAGACGGCGATCAACACACCGGAGATCACAATGGCGCGCGGGATCGACTTGCCGGGGTTCTCCAGATCATTGCCAACGCCCGACATCAGCTCGAAACCCATGAAGTTGTAGACAATGACCGGCAGGAACCAGAGGCCGGCATCCAGCGTCGGCAGCAGCGCACCGAAGGAGAGATCGTTCGCCACGCCATTCTTGCTCGCGTAGACGAACGCGCCAATGCCGATGACCACCATGATGAGCGCTTTGAAGAAGGCGCCCACGTTGGGCACCCACTTGGACACATTTAGAGCCCGGGTGCCGATCCAGACCGTCACCCAGCTCATGACGATACCTAGCAGGATTTGCACCCACAACCCCATCTCCTGGAAGAAGAGCTGTGCAAACATCCCGGAGAATAACACGTAGACCGAGGGCATCCACAGCGCGACGTTGATCCAGTAGAGCCAGGTGGTGCGGGCCGCCCACTTCTCGCCGAAGGCGTTGCGCACCCAGATGTAGAGACCGCCCTCTTCAGGATAGGTCGTTCCCAATTCCGCCGTGATCAGACCGTAGGGAATGAAGAACAACACCAGGGTGATAATCCACCACGAGATTGAGGGCGGGCCGATGGCGGCAGAAGGCGCCAGGGTGTCGATCACCAGAATGGCGCACACCGTGAACAAGGTCATATCCAATGAGCGCATGGCTTTCTTGAGGCCGGTACCTGTGGTCTTCGCTTGAACCTTTACAGCTGACATCGTATACACTCCTTGATAGAAATGAAGCTATGACTTCTCGGAAAACGGTTGACCGGACACTTTCGGGAAGCTCGTCGAGCATGCTAGAAGCGTTGCCAGAAGCAGCGCATCTGCTTACCACAAACGCCGCACAGCCTCCCGGAAGATGAATAGGCTGGAACGCGAACGCGCTACCGGTTGAGGAAATCCTCGATCCGGCCTTGGTGGTAGGCTTTGAGCGCTTCGGATGGGCGCGGCATGCGCGGGTAGAGCAGCCAGGTCAGGATGCCCTTTTCGGCGTGCAGCCGGTTCTCCGCCTGGTCGAAGATGATCGACTGCGGGGAATCCAGCACCTCATCGGTCGCTTCCACACCACGCGACGCTGGCAAACAGTGCATGACCTTGCAGTGCGCCGGGGCCTTCGCCAGCAAGTCACGGTTGACCTGGTAGGTGGGCATAAAGGCCGCATAGCGATCCGGGATCTCATCTTCCTGCCCGACCCACCACCACAGATCGGTATAGATGAAGTCCGCATCCTGTACGGCGGCTGCCACGTCATCGGTGATGGTCAACGCGCCGCCGGATTCCGCACAGTTGGCTTCGGCAAGGGCGAGCCAGGCATCGGGAGGCTGGTAGGCCTTGGGCGCCGCGTGGGTGAAGTGCATCCCCAACCGGGTGCTGATAAACATCAAGGAGCTGAGCACGTTGGTGGCGTCGCCCACGAAGGTAACGCGCAGGTCTTCGAGCGCCTTGCCCGCGGGGCGGTGCTCGAGCATTGTGGTGACATCACAAACCACCTGGGTGGGGTGATTGTAGTCCGTAAGCCCGTTGATGACAGGAACGGTGGCGTAGGCCGCCAGTCCTTCCATGGTCTCGTGCTTCAGCGCCCGCAGGAAAATGGCGTCGCACATACGGGAGAGCACCTGGGCGGTGTCGCCCAGCGACTCGCGCACGCCGAGGTGAATCTCGCCGGGCTTGAGGTAGAGAGCATGCCCGCCCAATTCCGCCATCGCCACTTCAAAGGAGACCCGTGTGCGCGTCGAAGGCTCTTCGAAGATCATCGCCAGCGAAGCGCCTTCCAGGAGCCGGGGAGTACAGCCCTGCTTGTCAGCCTCCTTGATGAGCCGCGTCAGCGCGATCAGATCGAGCAGCTCGGCTTTCGTGAAATCCTGAACCGTGATAAAATGCTTTGGCGTCATCCTTACCTCCATGTTAGGGTTGACCAACTAAAGTCGAATCGGGGGCAAGCGGCTACTTGCTCCCGATTCGCATACCACTCCTATTCCATGATGCCGAAATCCTCCTGCCGGGGCATCCACTCATCGATATTGCGCATGATGCGCGGCACCAGCGCGTAGCCGGTGACCTTCAATCCGGGAATGGTGGGAAGTGTATGGCGCAGGAAATCGTGGAACTCGGCATTATCCTTGAAGCGCACCTCGATGGACATATCCTGCGTCCCCTGCCCGTACGCCAGGTAAGAGACCTCGGGCATGCTCATGAACAGCGCGACGATATCGCGCTCGCGCTCCGGTTCGACCTCGATGAAAATATCAGCTGCCGTCATATAGCCGAAAACTTGGGGAGTCACCACCGCCGTCAGGCGTACTGCGCCCATTTCGACCAGGCGATCGATGCGCTTGCGTACTGTGCGCTCGTTGGCGCCGACGAGGCGGGCAATCTGGCTTGCAGAGACGCGGGCATCCTTGCGGAGTTTGCAAATGATGTGGTAATCGAGGGCATCGAACGATCGTGATTTAGCGTCTTCAGACATGATCTATTCCGATTCGGAACTAAATAGTTCCCATTTATACATCTATTGTATCCGATTTTACCAACGCTGTCAATACCCAACCAGTTGAAGACTACAAAAGTCTTAGAAAGCGTCTGCTCGATTTGTAGTCTTTCTTCTCTCCAGGCGCTCCGCGCCTTCGTGGCGAATGTGGCGCCTTGGCAAATCCCCAAGTTGTGGCATACTTCGCGGCGGAGAGGCTGGCCTGGGCTTTCCCAGGCCGCGATCGGAGGCCAAACGCTGTTGGACATTCTGACCATCAAGCCGTCGGATGATCGCTATACGGTTCGCGAGGCCCTGCGCCGCCTGAATGGAGCGCGGGTCTTGCTTGTTTTGCCCTGGGAGACGAAAAAGGGATGGAATGTCCCGCTCGATTTCGAGGTGTTAGCGCGCACGGCGGCCAAACAGCAGCTCGAAATCGCCTGGGTGGTGGAAGATATCGAAAAACGCGCGCTGCCCCGCGAAGCGGGGTTCCCGGTGTTCGGGAGCGAAGCGGCAGTCGAAGCCCATCTCCAAAAACATGACGCGTTCCCGGCGCTCCGCCTCCCCGCCCGGCCCGCCCGGCCGCGCGTGCCTTGGTGGGCCGAAGATCCCCAACCCAAGGAGCTCCCCCTTCCCAAGCCGCGCCCCTGGTGGCGCTGGGTCATTGAAGGGCTCGTCTTTCTCCTGGTGCTCGCCACGCTGGGCATCTTCGCCTTTCTGACCGCGCCCTCCGCGACGATCCGGCTGGCGCCGCAGACGGCTACCTATATGGTCGTCGTACCGATCTCGGTCGATCCCACCCTGGCAGAGGGCGAGGTCGATCTCCAACGCAACGTGATCCCCTCGCGGCGCATCGGCGATGAATTCGAGGACTCCGCCGAAGTTCAGCCCTCGGGCCGCAGTTACGCCTTTTCCGGAAAGGCCACAGGCACGGTGATCTTCACGAATCTGTTGGGGCAGCCGTTCACAGTGCCCAAGGGCGCCATCGTGCGAACGTCGTCAGGGTCGTTTCCCGTGCGGTTCGAAACCACCCAGGCTGTGAGCGTTCCCCCGTTGGGTCAGGTTGCGGCGCCGGTCGAGGCCCTGCAAGAAGGGCCGCTGGCCAATGTCGACGCCTACCAAATCAACTTCATGGAAGGCGCCGGCGCCTTCTCCCTCAAGGTGACCAATCCCGATCCCATGCGCGGCGGCGAAAGCGAAATCGTCTCCACCGTGTCCGAGGAAGACAAGACGCGCGTCTGGAACCTGGCAGCACAAAAGGTGCTGGTCAGGGCCTACGAGGGCTTGAAGAGCAGCAGCTATCTGCAGCCGGGCGAGTTCTTGCCGCGACAGGATCTCGTGATCCAGGCGACGCCTAAAGAGGCCTATACCCACCTGGCAGGTGAACAGACCGACACGCTCGGGCTGACACTGCGGCTCCTGGTCACCGGCGAGGTTATTCGCGCCGCCGATGCACAGGCCGTGGCCTACCGCCAGCTGCTCACTGCCCTGCCGGAAGGATATAGACTAACCGACGCCCGCTTCGAGTTTGGGGAGTCCGCCGAGGAAGACGTCGGGCCGGGCCGGTTCACCTTCTATGTCACAGCGTATGGCTATGCCACGGCCAACGTCGATGCCCCCGCCATGCGCGAAGCCATTGCCGGCAAACGAGTCGAAGAGGCCGCCCGAATTCTCATGGAAAGCCAGCCGCTGGCCCTGGAACCGGTCATCACGGTCAAGCCGGACTGGTTCCCGTTCCTTCCGCGTCTCGATTTCCGCACCCAGATCGAGACTACGGCTGGCGCCTGGCAGGATTGACGCCCCTTCTATGCGCTACCTGGCCCTGGACCTGGGAGAGAAGTATATTGGCCTCGCCATCAGCGACAGCCTGGGCATGCTGGCGCGCCCGCTGGAAGTGATGCGGCGCACATCGCGAGCGGCGGATTTCGCACACCTGGCAGGGCTGATCGCCGAACACCAGGTCGATGCCCTCGTCATGGGCTTGCCGCTCAACATGGACGGCGCCGAGGGGCCACAGGCGGCCTGGGTGCGCGACTACACCGCCGAGATGGCCGCAACCCTCGGCCTTCCTGTCCAATTCTGGGATGAGCGGCTCACCACCATCGAAGCCGCCGATATCCTGCAAGCGCAGGGGAAACGCACCTTGGGGATGCGCATCGATGCCGTGGCAGCAGCTGTCATCCTGCAAAGCTTCCTGGACGCCCACCCCGCCACACGGGAACAGACATGACGCTACTTCAAAAAGCAGGGACTCACCACAGAGGACGCAAAGGTCGTAAAGAAGACCTTGATTTTCAGGGAATCCACACGGTCGTTCTTGAAGGACTGCAACCTTACCATCGTCCTTCGTGGACTTTGTGTGGCCTCTGCGCCTCCGTGGTTCCGTCCCTCTTTCCATCACATCATATCATGGGACAGACACGATGAAGAAAACCACCCTTGTTATCGCATTGATGCTCTTTCTGATTAGCTCGGCGCTCGCTTGCTCGTTGGAATCGCTCTACCTGAGCGCCTACATCGACGGCAAAACCACAGAACTGGAGACGCCTGCAAGCAATGACCCAACCCCCATGGACTTCGTGGTCTCGCCGGGGATGTCGGTGGAAACCATCGGCAACCAGCTGGTGCACCAGGGGTTGATCACGGATGCGACCCTCTTCCGCCGCTATGTGCAGTACCAGGGACTAGATGCCAGCATCCAAGCCGGCACCTACACCCTGAACGCTGCCATGACCATTCCGCAGATCGCGCGCGCCCTGCAGCAGGCGGGCAATCCCGACCAGCAGGTCACGATTCCCGAAGGCAAGCGGCTGGAAGAAGTCGCCACGCTGGTCGCGTCGCAGACTACCATTATGCCGGACGCCTACCTACAGCTCGCGCAGACCGGATGGGTGCAGAGCGACCTGCCGGAGAAATACCCCTTCCTGACCCAGATACCGGTCACCGCCACATTGGAGGGCTTCCTCTTCCCGGATACCTACCGGATTCCAAAGGAGGCCGGCGCCTACGACCTGGTCGACCGGATGCTGGCGAATTTCCAGCGGCAGGTAACGCCTGAAATCGAGGCGGGTTTCGCGGCGCGCGGTCTGACGCTCTTCGAGGGTCTCACCCTGGCCTCCATCGTGGAGCGGGAGGCGGTGCAGCCGGACGAGCGCCCCGTCATTGCCGGCGTCTACCACAACCGCCTGCGCGACGGCTGGCCCATGGCGGCCTGCCCCACCGTCCAATATGCCCTGGGCTACCAGCCCGAGGAGGGCGACTGGTGGAAGAGCCTGCTCTACTTCGAGGACTTGGAAGTCGCGTCGCCGTACAACACCTATCGCCATCTGGGCCTGCCCCCGGCGCCCATCGCCAGCCCCGGCCTCGCTGCCATCGAAGCCGCCGCCTTCCCGGCGGAGACCGAGTACTACTTCTTCATGGTCGATTGCACGGCGGGAGACGGCAGCCACGTCTTTGCCCGCACCGAGACCGAACACCTGGAGAACTTCAATGCCTGCGGCGGCGTCTACGGGACGAATCCGTAGGGGGGAATCAGCGATCAACCGTCAGCATGATAAGCGCATAGCTGGATAGGGCATAGGGGGAGTAACCGCGCTTTCCATAGCGCATCGCTGTAGCGCGGAATGGCATTCCGCCTCCCCAGAGCGCGGATTACCAATCCGCGCTACAGGGGAATGCATCCGCGCCACATTCAGCAACCAGCTTCCAGCAACCAGTACAGCGCAAGATTGCATGGGAAGCGAGAAAACAAAGGCTGGGAACTGCCCCCTATCCCCCTACTCCCCCGGCGGTGTGGGGGTGGGCGTGGGGGTCGGGCGCCAGTAAGCCGTGGTGGTGCCGTCGCAGGGATTGTAGTTCCAGCCCAAGGTGACGCGGAAATCCAGGTCGATGCCTTCGATAGGCTCCGCGATGACGTCGCCGGTCTGGAGTTTGTAGAGACTCCGTAGCTTGTAGAGCGGCGAGCCCTTGCTGGTGGTAGTGAAGTCGGTGACGGTGGTTCGCGCAACGCCGGGCACATCCTCGATGGCAACCACTTCGAAGCCCTCAAGTGCGAGACGGTAGGCCGCGATTTCCCCCCACCCGCGATTTCCCGACCCGTTCTGGATGAGCACCCGGTAGGCCCGCTGGGTCGCCCGGCTGCTGACCGGGGGCTGCACGGCTTCCTGCATGAACTCGTACAGCGCCTCGTAGTTGGGCACCAACACGTAGCCGCCGTTGGGCGCGGTCCAAGAGGTAAGCAGGCTGCTCCCACGAATGAAGCGACTCTTGATGTCGCGCATGTCGAGACGCGCGCCGACCGAACCCAGATACAGAACGTCGGTCAGACTCAGTTCCGTCTCCACCGAATCCTGGTAGACGCCCCAGAGGTCGGGGATGCGGGGAATAAGATTTTGGTTCAATGCTTGCACCATGATAGCCCGCAACACTTGCTGCTGGCGACGGTGCCGGTCGAAGTCGGAGGTATTCCAGCGTGACCGCACGTACCAGAGCGCGTATTTGCCGCTGAGATGGTGCAAGCCCGGTTCCAGGTCGATGTCGGTCTGCCCGGTCTCGGATTCGGGGTCGGGATAGGTATCGTGGAACGGGCACTCGACGACGATGTCCACGCCGCCGATGGCGTCGACGATAGTGCGATAACTGTCGAAATCGACCAGGGCATAGAAATGAATCGGAATCCCAAAGTTGTATTCGATGGTTGCCTTGAGCAGAGACGCGCCGCCGCCGGGATACTGGGTTCTTGCTCCACGCACCCAGGCGGTGTTAAGCTTATCCAATCCCCAGGTGGGAATCCACGCGTAGTAGTCGCGTGGAATCGAGGTCAGGCTGACCGAGGGAACGTCCGGGAAGATAGAAACGATCATCATGACGTCGGTGCGGGCGTAGCTCTCCCCATCCGTGCGATCCATGCCCAGCGCCAGGATGTTGATGGTGCCCGCAGGCTGGGGGATATGCGGCATCGGCGTCGGCTGCGGCAGCGGTTGGGGCGTCATGGGCGTACCCTCGAGGATAGGCGCCGAGGTCGGCAGATAGATCGGTCCCGGTACCGGCGTGAAGGTCGGCGTCTGGGTTAGCGTGGGGGTGGGCATAGGGGTCGGATCGGGCGTCGCAGTAGGCGCCGGGGAGGGCGTCCAGGCCGGCGTCGGCGTCCACGTCGGCGGGATCACGGCGACCTCCGGGACGGAGGTAGGCGTCGTCGAAGGCGTAGGCGACGGCGCCCAGGTCGCGATCACCATCCGTGGCGCGTTGTTCGCCCAGGCCCGGGCGCCCACCACCACGAGCACCATCAATCCGACGAAAATCAACCACTCGAAGACGCGCATCCAGCGCGGGACCTGCATTGAGACAACTCCTCGGGAATAGCCATCAGCCATCAGGCCAGTTCCACATTTTTATCCCCGTATGCTACTACCATTCACGAGAAAGACAAAATACCTCCTCCCCCAACAAAGCGCCGAAGTGTGCTATAATGAGGCGGAAGATGATGAGGAGCCAGGCGCTCCACAAGAGAAATAACGGCAGTATCCGATCAAACACAGGAGTTCTGATGAACCGCAGGAAAAATCTCTCGCAGAAGATCTTCATGTTGATCACCATCCTTCTGCTCATCAGCATGATACTAAGCATCATCGCCAGTGTCTTCAGACCCATCTGACCTGGTTGAGTTTCAAAAACCAGGACTCAGGTGGAACGCACTTGGCTAAACTCGAAAACGCATAGTGCGACATTGCGAGAGTCTTACTACAAGATGTGAGAGTGCGTCCCACCTTGCCGGCAAACGGCGGGGGCTGCGTTGCGCGC
>JAFGNR010000036.1 GCA_016926915.1 Anaerolineae bacterium | reverse complement strand
TCGGAGATCTCCGCCAGGGGGATGTGGTGTTCGATAAGACGACGATGATGGGTCATGCAGCACCTGCTTCTGATGAAATGCCGAACTCGTCCGCCAGGATTGTGGCGACGCTTTGGCGCAACAGCGGTACGTCTTGCGTGGCCGTCACCCAGACAATGGGCCAACTAACCGCAAAATATTCGTGAACGGCAATGTTCCGAAAACCGACGACATCTGCCCAGGGCACATTGGCGTGATCCGCGCGGAAATCAGAGGAAAGCCGGGCCGAGGCTTCGCCGATGACGATCAACTTCTGCAAAATAGCGCTTTGCAGAATCTCATCATCGAGAAACTTCTCACGCGGCACGTCAGCCAGAAAGCGGTGAATCGCGTCCGCTGCTTCGACCACATCCGTCAGATACAAGATTTCAGGCCGCATAAAGCAGCTCCGCACTGACCAGAACGCTATCGCGAATTCGAGGCTTCAGTCCATCCTGCGGCACCAGATCGACCGGACGCCCGAACAGCGTCTCCAATTCCCGGCGCAACCGGCCCAGCGCCAGAAAGCCGATTTCAGCATCCGGCTCAAACGTGACCAGCAGATCAATGTCGCTTTCCGGGCGGAAATCCTCCCGCAACGCCGAACCGAAGAGGGCCAGGCGTTGTACGTGATGGCGACGGCACAGCGCCGCTAATTGTTCCTGAGAGATCGTCAAGGGTTTCATTGGACACCTTCCAATATTTCCTCGGCCTGCAACGCGGCGTCTATTTCGGCGCGGTGCGCGGCGTAGAACGCCAGCGCCTCTTCCACCTGGGATACCGTTACTCCGTACTCTTCCGCAATCTGCGCCGGCGTCATCTGCCATTGTTCCTGCGCCACGACCAGGGTTTGTACGCGAATCCCTGTCCCACGCAACACCGGAACCGGCGTCCCCGCCGCCCCGCGCCGGTAGCTAACCTGCGGGAAAGCCGGATCATCGAGATTCTGGCGCAGCTCGCCCACCTTCTCCGCCACCGCCCACATGATGAATTGGTTGAGGGAGACGCCTTGATTGGCGGCCCACTCCTCCGCTTCGCGCTTCAGTTCCACCGGCAAATTCAATGGATAGCGTGACATGGTACACCTCCCAATCGCTATACACACATCATATAAGATGTGTTTGGCGATGTCAATCCCATCATAATTCAGGCAAGCGCTTCTCTCGCCACGCCTCTTCTTGAATGATATACCCCGTCACCTCGATACCTTCGCCCACGCGAAACTGCCCTGCCGGATTCTGGATGCGGTGCAGCTCCGGCGTTGCAGTCTTCGCGCCCGTCACAATGTAGAGCCAGAAATCCGCGCCGAAGTGTCGCGCCTTCTTCCACTCGTTGGCCGAGATGCGCACCGCGCCCGTTCGCGCCCGCGCTTTCACCTCGATGTAGCGGATGCCCGCCAGGGCGCCGTCCTCGTGGTAGCGGATGGAGCGCACGTCGAAGCCCAGGTTCTCCGCCGAGACATCTTCCGGCTGCCAGCCCTGCGCCCGTTCGTAGGCCATTGCCACGCGCATCCCCACCGCCTCCGCTTCCGGATCGCGGTGCATGGCGCTGCCGTAGGTCACGTCCGGCTTCTCGCGCCCGGTCTGCCCGCCGGGTTGAACATCGGGATAAGCAAAAGTTTCCGCTTCCAGCTGCGCCAGGGGCACGACCACCGCCGCGCCCAGGAAACGCGGCGCGTTCACCGTCAGGTTGCGCTCTAGCCGCAATTCTTCTTCCAATTCATGGCGGCGCACCCGCAACTGGTCGAGATTTTGCTGCTCGTTGCGCAGCGCGATGTCCATGTTCTCACCGCCGGCCTGGCGCAGCTGGTAGTCCAGGATCTTCTGGTTCGATTCCTGGATCAGGTAATCCAGCGAGCGCAGCCCGTACTTCTCTTTGATGGCAGCTTCACGCTCGCGGCGCGCGGCAATCTCCGTCTGGTAGGGGAAGAGCACCTGGGTGATGACGTGATCTTCCACCGCGTCGCGTTGGCGGAGTAGCGGGGCTATCTCCGGCGGGACTTGTTCGCCATCTAGCGGCTCGTGATCCCAGAGAATCGCCGGGTTGACGGTGCGCAACGCGCCCTCTACGCCCTGGTAGATGCAGAAGACCCGTTTGCCGGCCGGGGCGCGCCCGTCGCGGATCTCGCCTTCGACGAACCATAGGACGCCCTTGCGCTGCCCTTCTGGATCGCCGAAGACAGCATAGGTTCCCGCGCCTCGGTTGAGGGTGGTCAGGATCGTCTCGTTTATCGCTTCCAGCAGCGGGTGGCCTGGCGCAACGAAGGCGGCGTCCGGGTGCTGGCGGGCATACGCCTTGTCAAAGGTTATGCGCCGGTAACTATCGAAGACCACACCATATGTGGTCTTGAAGGTGTAGTCCTTGCCCCAGCGACGGAGCTCGAAGGGGACATTGGGTACACTGTACAGCCCATCCCGCGCCGTCACCGTCCCCTCTAGCCGCCGGAAAGCGCGCAAGAAGTAATCGCACACATATTCCGGCACCAGCCGGTTCTCCTCGGCCGCCAGCGTTTCCTTGAATAGCCCCGTATAATCAATGTGCCGCGTAGCCAGTCCGGTGAGAAAGACCGCTTGCAAGGTGCGCTGCAGGGCATCAGCGTCCACGGCATCGATCTGCGCTTCCAGGTCTTCCATCCGCCGCTGGCTGAAAATGGCGTCGCGCAGCAGCTCATCCAGGTGCGTGCCGGGCAGCAGCTCGCCGATGATGTCGAAGACCCGGTCGGAGCCCAACGCCTCTCGCATCCGGTCCAGCTTCTCGAAGAGCCGGGTGAGAATCTGGCCTTCGCGGGTGTCGCGGGTGATCAGGTTCCAGATGTAGACCTCATACGGCTGCCCGTAGCGGTGGATGCGGCCCATGCGCTGTTCCAGACGGTTGGGGTTCCAGGGGATATCGTAATTCACCATGAGGGAACAGAATTGCAGGTTGATGCCTTCGCCGGCAGCCTCGGTCGCCACCATGATCTGCGCGCGATCGCGGAACGCGTGTTCCGCTGCGATGCGGGCATCCATGTTCATAGAACCGTCGATCGTCACGACCTCGTAGCCCCACTCGCGCAACTTGCCCAGGGGACGGCCCTTTATACTTCCTCTGGAAGGCGCGCCATCGCCGGCCAGATAGTCCAGCGTGTCCTTGAACTCGGTGAAGATGAGCAACTTGCGTTCGCCCAGGTGCGCCAGCACGTTATCGCGCAGGCCCACGAGTTTACTTTCCAACTCCTGCTTGCGCACCGTCTCGGCTCGGGCAATCAGGGTCTCTAGCTGCGTGATTTCGGCCTGTACCTGCTCGATATTCTGGGCGATGGTCAGATGCTCCAGGCGTTCCTCGATCTTGAGTCGTTCATCTTCCGCCAGGTCGTCCAATTCGGCGGCGGTCATCCGCCGGGCGCGCAGGTAATCTTCGCGCTCCTCGGCGATTTTCTCGGGCAGATCCAGCAGCTCCTCCAGGCGCGCCTTGCGCCGTTGCAGCGAGCGATAGACGGCATAGGTGCTTGAGGTCAGCCGGCGCTGGAGGATCATCAAGGCGAAGGAAATGCTGCGGTTCTCCTTGGCCTTGTCGAAGTAGTCCTGCACGTAGCGCGTGACGGCATTGTAAAGGTCCAGTTCCTCCGGCGTCAGGCGAAAGGGAATGGTCTGGACGTGGCGCGGAGGGAAGATCGGTCGCCCGTCGAAGGTTTTCATGTCTTCTTTGAGCCGCCGGATGAAGATGGGGTTGTCGCCCGTTTGCACCGATTCGGCCAGCAGTTCCTTCCGGGCGAAGAAGCCTGGGCGCAGCAGGTCGAGGAAGAGGCGAAAGTTCTCCTCATCGCCCCGGTGGGGCGTGGCGGTGAGGAAGAGCAGATGTTCGGTCTGGCGGGAGAGCACTTCGCCCGCGCGGTAGCGTTGGGTCTTGTCGATCTTCCGCTGATTTTTCGTCTCGTAGAGATAGGCGCTCATCTTGTGCGCCTCATCCACCACGACCAGGTCCCAGTGCACGTTGCGCAGCGATTCGCGGATGGCGTCCTGTTTGATGAAGTCGATGGAGGTAATGCAGTCGTCGCGTTCCTCCCAGACGTTCTCGGCCCAGGCGGCATTCATCACCGAGCGGTCTACAAGTGTGAAAGACATTCCGAAGCGCTCTTTCATCTCCCGCTGCCACTGGTACTTGAGGTGCCCCGGCGCCACGATGAGAATGCGGCGCACCAGGCGGCGGTAGATCAGCTCTTTGATAAGCAGGCCAGCCATAATGGTCTTGCCGGCCCCAGGATCATCGGCGATGAGAAACCGCAGGCGTGGGGAGTGGAGCGCATAGTGATAGACCGCCTCGATCTGGTGCGGGAGGGGATCGACCTGCGAAACGCTGACCGCCAGTTGGGGATCGAATTGGTAGGCCAACCGCAGCCGGTGCGCCTCGATCAAGAAAAAGAGGTCTTCCGCACGCTCGACGCGGGTCAACGCTTGATCGGCCATGACCTGCACCTGGGCGAGCTGCGCTTCGGTCAGCCGCGCCTTCTGGTAAGTCTGGTGGCCATCTTCGAGCACGACTTCGAGTAGGTAGTAGCCCGCGCGGGGCTGGAATTGTTTGACTTCCGCAGGCGCCGCCAGAAACGGGGCTTGGATTCTTTGACCAGGGTGTAGAGTTGTCACCGGTGCATGTCTCCTGTTGCTAACACTGTTGAAGGCTGGCGATGCCATAGCTGCCAAGGGGCTGTTGGTTGCTGAGTCGTTGCCGGTATCGCCTTTGACCAACGCTCCGGAATGCGTAAGGATTGCGGAGCGGTATTTTTTATCTGAGAATAGTATAGGGTAAAGTCAAGAAAAGTGCAAGGCGAGTCAAAAGATGCTTGCCCAGAGATGCATAGAGGAACAAAATCTGTGTTCATCCGTGTCTATCCGTGAGCCTCTGCATCTCCCAAGGGAGCAGGGTAAGCTCTGTGTCACGGGTTGCCAGTTTCCGGAAGCGTGGTAGAATGTTTCTTGCTGAGCGTTGGGGGCTCGTCTAACGGTAGGACAGCGGACTCTGAATCCGTATGTGGGGGTTCGAATCCTCCGCCCCCAGCCAAAAAGCCCGGTCGCCGGACCGGGCTTTTGCTTTGCACCGTTCCCTACGCTGCCGGCGCCGCTTCCTCAAGCCCGTAGGTATACCGGTAGACGCGATAGCGCTTGTATAGCGTGGCGCCCATGCGGGTCGCCAGGATGGGCGTCTGCGGGTTGTCATCGGACGTGAGCGAAAGGTCGGCCCATTGGAATCCCCGGGCGCGTCCTCGCTGCAACATCTCGTCGAAGAGCAGTACGGCGACGCCCGTGTTCCAGTAGGCCGGGTCCACCAGCACGCTCTTGATGGCGAGGCAGGCCGGCTGCTGCTTCATGGCCCACCAGAGCCGGGCGTAATCCCACGGGTAGCGCAGGCCGTTGGCTTTGGCGAACGCTTCGTTGAGATCCCTAATGCCGGGGAAGAAGCCCATGGTTTTGCCGTCCATCTCGGCAAAGAGCACCAGCTCCGGGTCCGCGAGCTCGCGGAAGGGCTCCAACAGCGCGGCGACGGTCTCCGGCTGCCACGGCGTGTGATCCGGCGACCAGGCGAGCGCGGCGTCCAGCAGCTGGCGAATACGTTCCAATTCGGCGTCCCACTGGGTCAGGTCGGCGGTGCGGATGGCGATGGCGCTGCGCGCCCGCACCCGGTCCGCCAGCCGCGCGAGGCGTTGCAGGGCCGGCGTGTCCTCTTGTAGATCGAGGGCGAAGGCGAGGTTGTCGGCGCGGGCGGGTGCGAAGCCGAACCGCTCCAGGAAATCCTGGTAGTAGGGCGGCGTGTGCCCGCAGAGCATGGTGGGCCGCCGGTCGCGGCCTTCGACGAGCACGCCGTAGCTGTCCTCGCGATCCAGGTTGAACGGCCCGCACAGGGCGTCGAGGCCGCGCGCCCGGCCCCAGGCGATGGCCTGGTTGAACAGGGCTTCGGCCACGGCAAAGTCGTCGCTGCACTCGAAGAAACCGAACGTGCAGTCGTGAAGGCCCCGGAAAGCATTGCTTGCACGATCCTCGGCGGCGCAGATCGTGCCCACCGGCTCGCCGTCGCGCCAGGCGATGAAGAACTCGGCCTCGCCCTGCTCGAAGAAGGCGCCGCGTTCAGGATCGATGACGCCGGCGCGCTGCGGCAGCAGCGGCGGCACCCAGAGCGGATCGTGCTCGCCCTGGCGCGGGCGGTAGATGCGCCAGGGGAAGGTGAGGAAGATGCGGCGTTCCCACGGCGTCCGCACCGGGCGGACGGCAAATCCCAGTTCTGCCGGGGCATCCGGCCGGACCGCGACCTGCCCGGCCCGCCGCGCTTCGAGTTCCTGGACGACCTGCGCGAAGCGCTCGCGGTTCAGGGGATACCGCAGCGCGAAGACGATGCCCGCACACAGGAGCACCGCCGGAATCGGCCCCATGACGATGCGGATGCCCCAGAGGGCGCTGGTCGACTGGGTGGCCGCGTTGGGGACGTAGCCGGTGGCCTCCATGAGCAGCAGTACCAGCGGCACGGCGAGGGAGGCGGCGACCTTGGAGATGAGGGTCGTGAGGCTGTAGAACATCCCTTCGTGTCGCTCGCCGGTCTGCCACTCGCCCCACTCGATGGCGTCCGGGATGATGGCCCAGGGCAGCACGTGCGCCACCGCGATGCCCAGACCCGCCAGAATACAGAGGAGTAGGATAACGGGGAGGCTCGTACTGGCGTTGACCGTGATCAGCACGATCTGGACCACGGCCCAGAAGGCGATGCCGGCGGCATAAGTCTGCCGTTTGCCCCACCTGCGCGCCAACCAGGCCCAGAAGGGCAGCGCGACGATGGCGGTGACGAAGATGGACGCCATGATCAGGTCGCTCTGGGCCTCGCGCTGGACGACATATTTGACGTAGTAGAGTAGGACGGCCTGCACGATGTCGATGGTGATCCAGGTAAGCAAGAAGATTGCCAGGCTGTAGACGAAGGGCTTGTTCTTCCAGGCCGAGCGCAGCGATTCGCGCAGCGTGGGTTTTTCTTGCTCCATGAAGGTCTCGCGTTCGCGGGTGCCGAAGAAGGTGAACAGCAGCGGCACGGCGCTGGCGATGCCAAAGGTGATACCCATGGTGAAGACGCGGGACGCGTGTTCGGGAATAAAACCGTTGACGAGGGCCAGTGGGACGGTCACGGCGATCAGGCTGCCCAGGATGGAGAAGAACATCCGGTAGGAGGTCAGCGCCGTCCGCTCGTCGTAATCGGAGGTCAGTTCGGGCGTGAGGGCGAAATAGGGCATGTAGACGAAGGTGGCGGCGGCGTCGAAGAGCACGTAGGCCACGGCGTAGTAGGCCGCGAGAGCCGCCGGCGTCGCCAGGGGCGGTCGCCACCAAAGCATGGCGAAGGCCAGCGCGAAGGGCAGGCTGCCGAACAACAGGAAGGGGCGTCGCCGTCCCCAGCGGGTGCGCGTGCGGTCCGTCACGTGCCCGATGAGGGGATCGTTCACGTAATCCCAACTGCGCCCCACGAAGATGGCAATGGCTGCCAAGCCCGGCGAGAGGCCGACGACGTCGGTGAGAAAGATGGCGAAATACGCGCCGAGAATGGTCGAGGTCAAGCTGAAACCGCTGTCGCCGATTCCGTACAGGAATTTCGTCACGCGTGAGAGATGATGGGACATAAGAACCTCCTGGTGAGCGTCAATGAATCAGGTGGGACGCACTTGAAAATGCGTTCCACCTTTCTGCCCAAATGAACAGGGGAATGATACTATGGAGTAATAGAAGCGCCACTTCTGAACTTGCACTGAAGACGGGGATCTGGCGCTCCTCTTCAAGCAGACCCAAGAAGCAAGCTCTTCCCCCTGGCGGTCTTTCAGAAAAGCTGCGGGTCATTTTCCGTTCACTGTACATCATATGCCTGCGCGCCATCCCGATTCGGAAAGTTGCGTTATAATGGGGGCAAGAGATCATTCTCAACGTCTTTTTTGGGCGCGTCAGCGCGTTTCCTGTTCCCGGAACCGGCACGGCGTCCGCTTCCTTCCCGTGCTTTCCGAATCTTCCTGATATGTGCAACAGGTGTTGTAATCGGATAGCTGCTGGCCCGATTTCATCTCAAGAGGTCGCCAGATGGGGGGCATGCCAACGACAGCGACAAACACGTACCAAGTGATTGCCGGTTTTGTTGTGAGCCAGGCTGAAGGCTGATCGCTATTTCACAGGAGGGTGTGCATGTTGAAACGCAGAATGTGCGTGTGTCTTCTTTTGGTCGTGGGATGCATCGCCGGCTGCCGTAGTCCTGTAGAGGCGCCGGCGGCGACGGTGATGCGCGTGGCCTACTTTCCCAACATTACGCATTCGCAGGCGTTGCTTGGTCTGGCGCGCGGGGATTTCGTGGAAGCGTTGGGACCTGATGTGACGCTGGAAACGACAGTGTTCAATGCCGGGCCTTCGGTGATCGAGGCGCTCTTTGCCGGGCAGATTGATCTGGCCTATATCGGCCCGAATCCCGCCATCAACGGCTACGTACAATCCAGGGGAGAAGCCTTGAGAATCGTTGCCGGTGCGACCAGCGGCGGCGCGGCATTCGTTGTGCATCCTGAATCCGGCATCGTGTTTCCGGCCGACCTGGCAGGGAAGCGCCTGGCCTCCCCCCAGTTAGGGAACACCCAGGACGTGGCCTTGCGCAGTTTCTTGCTTGCCAACGGGTTGGATACGGTTGAGCAGGGCGGTACGGTGGAGGTCATCCCAACGCCGAATCCGCAAATCCTGGATTTGTTCCGGCAGGGTCAGATTGATGGGGCCTGGGTCCCGGAGCCCTGGGCCAGCCGGCTTATCGTGGAAGGCGGGGGCGTTCTGTTCCTCGATGAGCGGGCCTTGTGGCCAGAAGGCGACTTCGTGACGGCCCACGTGATCGTGAGCACGACATTCCTGGACGCACATCCGGAACTGGTGCGGGCCTGGCTGGAGGCGCACGTCGCGGTGACCCGGTGGGAGCTTGCGAACCCAGATGAGGCTCGACGGCTGCTGAATGTCGAGATCGCAGCGCTCACAGGCAAAGCTCTGCCCGATGAAGTGTTGGCCCAATCCTGGGGACGAATGCGACCGACATGGGATCCCGTGGCGAGTTCGTTGCTCACCTGCGCCGATGCCGCCTATGCTGCCGGATTCCTGAAGGAGCGTCCCAATCTCGATGGAATCTATGATCTTTCGTTGCTCAACGGTGTGCTTACGGCACAGGGATTGCCGGCGCTGCCTTGAGAAGGGCGAGGGAGCGATATGCAACTTGAACTACGCGGGGTAAGGAAGACCTTCCAGGGCCGGGGTGGAGAAGTGCTGGCCCTGGGGAAACTCGATCTCGTGATCCCTGATGGCGAATTTGTGTGTATCATTGGGCCTTCGGGCTGTGGCAAGAGTACCTTGCTCAACATCCTGGCTGGACTGAGTGCCCCTTCAGAGGGCGAGGCCTACGCCGGTGGCCAGCCCATTTGTGGGCCTGATCCCAGCCGGGTGATGATTTTTCAGGATGCGGCGCTTTTCCCGTGGCTGAATGTGCAGGCCAATGTTGAGTTCGGCCTCAAGATGCAAGGCTGCGCGAAGGCAGAACGCCGGGAGCGCGCCCGTCACCTGTTGGCGATGGTGCACTTGGAGCAATTCGCTCGGGCGTGGGTTCACGAATTATCCGGCGGGATGAAACAACGGGTCGCGCTGGCCCGCGCCCTGGCTATCGACCCGGCGGTGCTCTTGCTGGACGAACCGTTCGGGGCGCTCGATGCCATCACGCGCGATTTGCTCCACAACGAGCTACAGATGATCTGGATGCAGACCGGGAAGACGGTGGTCTTCATCACCCACAACGTCCGCGAGGCGGTCGTGCTGGGGGATCGCGTGGTCGTGATGTCGCCGCGACCGGGGCGCATTGTGGCGCAGCACATCATCACGCTGCCGCGCCCCCGCCAGATTGAGGATGTGGCGACAACGCAGTTCACCCGTCGCATTCTCGAAGACCTGCAGCTAAAGGAGGCCCTACCGTGAAAATACCTGCCAAGGCGCCGGAAGGCGGGCTTCCGCCGCGTGGGGGACTTCTCCAGGGGAAACGACATCGCCGCCTGCTGAGACGCCTCCTGTTTCTCATTGGCATTGTCGTGGTGTGGGAGGTGCTTTTCCGCATTGGAATCTGGCCCTCCTATATCTTTCCTTCCCCCATCGACGTGGCGCGTACACTGATCCTGGGGTTGCGCAGTCGTGTCTTCGTCATCGGAATCCTGGAGAGCCTGAAGCGGTTGCTTCAGGGCTATGCACTCGCGACCACCATTGGTCTGAGCCTGGGCCTGCTCATGGCGCAACTTCCCTGGCTCAAGGAGTCGTTGGGCATGATCGTATTGGGGTTGCAGACGCTGCCTAGCATCTGCTGGCTGCCGCTGGCCTTGCTCTGGTTCGGTTTGAACGAGCGGGCGATTCTCTTTGTCGTGGTGATCGGCGCCGTCATGTCGATCTCGCTGGCTACAGAGGATGGGGTACGCAACACCCTACCGCTCTACCTGAAGGCCGCGCGCAATCTCGGCGCCCGGGGTTGGCGGCTCTATGTCGAAGTGATCCTGCCGGGCGCGTTGCCCTCCATCGTCACCGGGATGAAGTTGGGCTGGTCGTTTGCGTGGCGCTCACTGATGGCGGGGGAACTGCTCTACACCCTGCCGGGCTTGGGCAATCTGCTCATGATGGGGCGGGAGCTCAACGACATGAGCCAGGTTTTGGCCGTCATTCTGATCATCATCGCCCTTGGACTGCTCAGCGACCAGCTCTTCTTCGGTACGATCGAGCGACGTATCCGTGAACGCTGGGGGCTGTTGTCATGAAGTGCTTCCCGGAAGCCGGTCGAACCGGCTTCCGGGATGGGGGGCGTGGGGTGTTCGCTACGCGTTATACGCCCGCAGCGACGTCATCTCCGTGCCGACCATGCGGAAGGCGCGGCGCTCGGCTTCGTAGCGGATGCGGTCGATGTCTAGCGTGAGGTAGTTCCCCTCGCGGTAGAGGAGCTGCCCATCGCACCAGACGTGGGTGACGTCGCCGGGATGCGCGGTATAGACGACGCCCGCCGCCAGGTCGTGGCGCGGAATCCAATGGGGCGCGGTGGTGTCCATGAGCAGCAGGTCGGCGGGGCG
>JAFGNR010000196.1 GCA_016926915.1 Anaerolineae bacterium | reverse complement strand
TTGTGCGGTCACGCCACGCTGGCCACCGCTGCCGTCCTGTTCCGCGAATTGCACGTACCCTCCGACACCCTGACGTTCGAGACACTGAGCGGAACCCTCGCAGCGCGGCAAACAGAACTGGGCATCACGCTGGATTTCCCCGCCGACGATCCCGCGCCATACACACCGCCGGAAGGCGTCTTGGAAGCGCTAGGCATCGAAACGCCCGAAGAGGTTGTCTACGCGGCGAAGACGCGCAAGCTCCTCATCCGGCTTGCCAGCGCCGGCGAGATACGCGCCCTCAAGCCGGATTTTACCCGTCTCAAGGCCGCGACGGAGGCCGCACACGTGCAAGGCCCCATTGTCACGGCGCCGGGGACCCCACCGTATGATTTCGTATCCCGTTTCTTTGCCCCAGCCGTGGGCATCGACGAGGATCCGGTCACCGGATCGGCGCACACGGTGTTGGGTCCCTACTGGGCCCGGCGGTCAGGCAAAACTACCCTGTACGCCTACCAGGCCTCTGCGCGCGGTGGAGAAGTACACGTCGCCTTGCTCCCCAAGAATCGCGTTGCCCTCAGCGGAGACGCCGTGGTCGTGTTCTCCGGAAAGCTGCGGGTGGAAGACACAGGTGTAGTGTAAGCCGCCCACCGCCAGAGGCAGCCCCGTGGATGCCCAGCCTGTTATCTTGAAGCTGTAGTCACGATTCCAGAGTCGATGTACAGTGAGGGCAGCGCGTCGCCTTGATAGGAATCGCGGTGAAACAGTAAGGGCACTCCTTGGTTGTAGGTTCAGCAGCAGGGGCTTCTTCCTCTTTGTTGAGCTTGTTGATCTGGCGCACCATCAAAAAGATCACAAAGGCCACGATGAGGAAGTCCAACACCGTATTGAGAAATATCCCGTAGTTGATCGTAGCGGCGCCGGCTTCTTGCGCTGCCGCGAGGGTGGTGTAGCCCTGTCCGGACAAATCGATGAATAGATTGCTGAAATCCACGCCGCCGAGGAGAAGGCCGATGGGCGGCATAATGACGTCGCCAACGAGCGAGGTAATGATCTTACCAAATGCCCCGCCAATGATAACGCCGACTGCGAGATCGATGACATTGCCGCGAAGCGCAAACGCCTTGAATTCCTTGAACATGCGATACCCCCTTTCAATCACCAAGTATAACGACCGTTAGCATAGATCACTTCCGGAGCAGCTCCATGCACACGCGGAAACCACCCCGCACCCGACCACGACCAGGACAAAATCGCTGCCGGATCAAAGCGCCCCGGCAGCGGCTATTCAGATCACCTCAATCAGAGATCCCGCGCCGGTTTTCGTCACCTGGATATGCACCGGAAAGGCATCCTTCAGTTCATCGATATGCGTGATAACCAGCACCAAGTCGAAATCGCCCTGCACCGCTTTGACCGCTTCCACCAAACGTCGGCGCCCATCGGCATCCAGGGCGCCGAAGCCTTCGTCGACGAAGAGTGAGCGCAGCCGGACGCCGGCGCGCTGCGCCAAAAGGCGCGAAAGCGCCACCCGAATCGCAAAGTTCACACGGAATTGCTCACCGCCGGAGAAGTTCTCGTAAGGACGCGTCCCCTTCTCGTCGCTAATAATAATATCGAGGGTTTCACGCATCGCGCCCGACTTGGTTTCACGCTGGGTCTCGAAGCGGATGTGCATGCGCCCGCCGGTCAACTGCTCGAGAATGCGGTTCGTTTCGCGTTCCAGTTCGGGTATTGTGTGCTCGATGATCATGGCGGGAATGCCATTGACGCCGAAAGCATCCCGCAGTTCTTTCAACAATCCTACCCGCCGTATCAGACTAAGGCGCTCGTCACGCAGACGGGCAAGCCGTTGCTCCTGAGTGTCAAGCGTCGCCAGCATTTGGCGAGCCGTAGCCACGCGCTGTTGTGCAGAGACCTCCTCATGCCGGGCGTTTTGAAGCGCCTGCAAAGCCAGCGGCAGCCGGGCGAGCTCGGGTTGTAAGGCCGCGAATTGCGCTTCCAGGGACTGCGTCGCGCTCCGAACGGCTGCCACTTGTTTCTCCTGGGCCGCTTGCTCCTGTACCAACCGGAGAAGCGTTTCTTCCTCGGCGAGCACTCCAACACGCGCTTTCTCTAAATCCCGAAAATCCGCTTCGGCGGTTGCCAGATCGCGTATCTGCTGCTTGAGCGCATTATGCGCCGCTACATCATAACCGAGTTCCTCTAGCGCCTTCGTAACCTCTTGCAACCCGGCGCGGGCTTCAAGTGCAAACTCCCCACCCTCAAGAAGGCGCTCTCGCTGTGTGATCTCCGCCTGCAATTGGGTCATAAGATCACGTTCCGGCGCGCCATACGCTTGCGTGTCCAGTTGCTCCTTGAGCACATACGCTTTTTGCCGGAGCAGTCCCACGCGCCGCTCTGCTTCTTCACCGAACTCCAGTTGTTGTTTCAGCCTGGCGACCTGTTGTTCGATCTTCGGACGCTCGCGAAGCGTCCGTTCGTGCTGGCGCATCTGCTCTTCAAGCGAGACTTCTTGGGTTTCAAGACGCTTGATCTCCTGTTTATTCGCCCGGTACTCATCGCCCATGGCCTTCCCTTCGGTCTCGATCTGGGCTAACATCTGCGCCTGATGCTCCGGTGTGAGCGGTTGGCGGCAAAGCGGGCAAACAGCCGCCGCCTGCGAGAGCGTATCCAGATTGGTTTTGGTCTCGTCCATTTTTTCACGCAGCTGCCGGTTACGCTCCAGGAGACGCTGGCGTTCTACCTCCGCCTGGTGCAGATCCGCGCGGGAGTGATCCAGAGTTTGCACCAGTTGTTCCAGGTACGCCAGCTGCCCCTCGACGTCTTCCAAAGCGACGACCACGGCCTCCGTAGAGATGCGCTCCTCCAGGGCGCGAATCTCGCCTTGCAAGTCACGCCACTGACCTTCGATCTGGTTACGGGCTTTGACGATAGCCTGCTCGCATCCGGCGACACGTTTCTGAAGATCCCCGCTCTCAGCTCGTAAAGCTTCCCGGGCGGCGCTGATGGCTTGCTCATAGCGGCTGCGCTGTTGTTGCAAGCGTGCTGCTTCACCCAGTTTTTCGACCCAGGCGCGCTCTTCTGCCAACGCAGTCTGGTAGGCGCGATAGCGCTGCTCGATGTCTTTTTCACGGGCGATGGTTGCAGTGTAGGTATCCCGGCGCTGCCGGTGGGCCTCCGCACGAACAGCGAGCTGCGCCAGTCGTTCCTGTTCTTGTGAGAGCCGTTGAATACGCTCCTGGATCTGGTGGCGCAGGGATGCAGCCTGTTCCTGTTTGCGCGTCAACGCATTGACCTCTTGTTGGGCGGTTTCAAGGCGGCTCGCGGCATCCCCGGCAGCAAGTTGGGCATTCTTCAGCGTCACCTCGATCTGCGCGCGTTGCGCCAGCTCAGCCTCGATTTCCTTCAAGCGGCGGTCGGTTTCCTCCATACGCCCTTGCGCCGTAGCCAGACGCTTCTTGGCATGATCCTGGTAGATCGCCCAGCGATCAAGGCCCAAAATCGCACTGAGCACGCGTTTCCGGTCGGCAGGCGTCTGCACGGTGAACTCATCGGCATGTCCCTGGCGGAGATAGGCCGAATTCACGAAAGTATCATAGTCCAGACCGATTTGTGCAACGATCCGGCTTTGGGTCTCGCGCATCGTGTTGCCGTTGAGCGCGCGCCACCCTCCCTCCCCCTCGACCTGGAAATCCAGCACGGAGCCGGTCGAACGCCGCCCCTGCAGCTCGCGGCCTCGCAAGATGCGGTAACGCAGCTCAGGCCCCCCTTGATAGGGCATACGGAACACAAATTCGACAAGAATCTCGTTCTCGCCATGGTAGATCAGATCTTCTTCGTGGCCGTAGGCAGCGCGCGATTTCCCCCACACCGCCCAGGTAATGGCATCGAGCAGGGCTGATTTGCCGGCGCCATTTTCCCCGACCAGACTGGCAAGATGGATGCCGCGCAAGTCCAATTCGGTCTCGCGATGTGAGAGAAAGTTGCGCAAATGCAATACTTCAGGGATCATCTAGCCTCAGCATGTAGACCTGTGGGTGCAGGGCCAGTGGGCGCTACTGGACCCATTTTTCGACCGGCAACGGACGCGCCGAAGGAGACTCCGGACACACATCGGTCCCCTGCCCCCGCCACGGAAGATACGCCAACAGGTCGGTCAAAGGCGCCGTCCCTTTGACTTCGAAACGCTGCAAAGTAAACAGCATACTCTGGCGTTGCACAGGTGAAGGCCCCAAGGAAACAGCCGCGCGATAGCCCGCGCTGCGCACCAGCCCCACAACCTCGCCGGAATGGCGGCCAAAAGGGTAAGCCATACTCTCGACCGGAATGCCCAACCGCTCCTCGATGATCCACTTGGAACGATAGATCTCGTTTCCCGCTACATCCGGGGCAACCTCGGTCAAATCGACGTGCCGGTGTGTATGCGCGCCAATCTCCATACCCGCGTCCGCCAAAGACTGCAGCTGTTCCCAGGTAACGAACCGCCCGCCGACCGGATAGCTGCTAGGCACGTAGAAGGTAGCACGCATGCCATATTTCTGGAGTAAAGGAAAGAGCTGCGTGTATTGCTCGCTCCAACCGTCGTCGACGGTGATCGCAATAGGTCGCGCAGGCAAGGATGGCCGCTCGCCATCCGGCAACGTCAGGAAATCGACCACCTCATGAATGGTGAGCGTCTGGTAGTTCAGACGATGAAGCAGCGCCAGCTGGACATCGAAGTCCTCAACCGTCACGTTATAGCGAGAGGTGCTTTGCCCATCCTGTTCAAGCGTCGGGCGTCCCACGAAGTGGTAAAGTAAAATCGGAATCACC
>JAFGNR010000195.1 GCA_016926915.1 Anaerolineae bacterium | reverse complement strand
TTGCCCTCGGCGTTCGCCCAGGCCAGGCGTATCTCCTGGCGCTCTGCAGTTTCTTGAAGAAGTAGATCGCCTTCCGTCGTCCCCATCTGGCGCCGGGCTGTTCTGCGAAAAACCGTCGCGATCCCTTGGGCCTGAGCCACCAGCTGCGTCTCGACTTGTCGTTCCTGGAGAGGGCTATTCCGCAGGATCAGGATCAGCGCGAGCGTGATGCTGCACAGCGTCAAGACAATGACAGCCAAAAAGGCCAACGTCAGCCGGATGTACAGTTTGTTCATGGTACCCTACTGCCGCCTGGATTCGAAAGCGCGCGCCTAGAGCGCCAACCGGTAGCCGATGCCGGTTACCGTTTCGATTTTCGCGTCGGCGTGTTGTAATTTGCGGCGCAGAGCCGCAATGTGCACATCGACGGTTCTCGTTTGACCGTAGAAATCGTATCCCCAGACCTGCTCGAGCAGTTGTTCCCGGCTCAGTACGATTTCGACCTGCTCCGCCAGGGTGCTGAGCAGGTCGAACTCTTTGCGGCGCAACTCCATCGTTTCGCCGCCGATGCGCACCTCCCGTCTCTGGACGTCGATTTCGAGGTTACCGACCTGCAGAAGCGCCTCGGTCGCGGTCGTGGGCGCGACGCGGTTCGTGCGCCGCAGAATCGCTTTGACGCGGGCGACAACCTCTCGCGGGTTGAAGGGCTTGGTGACGTAATCGTCGGCGCCGAGTTCCAGCCCCACGATTTTGTCGACGTCGTCGTCGCGCGCCGTGAGCATCAGAATGGGCAGGTCGGCGTGGTCGCCGGCGCGCACCCGCCGGCAGACTTCCCAACCATCCACGCCGGGTAGCATCAGATCGAGGATGAGCAAGTCCGGCGGTGCGCCCGTCGACAGCCGGCGCAGGGCGGATTCTCCATCGCCCACATCCTCGACCCGGAACCCTTCTTGTTCCAGGTACATCCGCAAGAGCGAACGGATGTTGTGTTGATCGTCGACGACGAGCACGGTCTCATTCATGCGAGGTTTGCCTTTCTGTCCGGTTCCCGTCTATTCGACGACGGCCACCATCTCGATCTCGACCAATCCTCCCAGGGGCAGCGCCGCTACCTGCACGGTGGACCGCGCCGGCGGCGCGCTCTCGAAATACTCGCCGTAGATTTGGTTGACCGTCTTGAAGTCGCCCAGATCGATCACGAAGATGGTCGTCTTCACCACGTGGGCCAGGTCGCTGCCGGCAGCCTGCAACACGATGTCCAGGTTGTGCAGCGCCTGGCGGGTTTGCGACACGATGTCCTCGCCTGCAAAGGCGCCGGTGGCGGGATCGAGGCCCAATTGCCCCGATGTGAAAACGAATTGGCCGACCTTGATGGCCTGTGAATACGGCCCGACAGCCTGCGGCGCCTCAGGGCTGGCAATTACTTGTCTCATCGGGTACCTCCTGTGGAAAGGCTGAATCTGCGGATGCTGAATCTGCGCATCATGATTGACGAATTTGTCGAAACGTCTGGTTCATTCGAAACCCTGGCGTTGTCGTCTACACACGTTGTAACATGGAGCGGGGGATCCGTCAAACGTGCCGTGGTTCCCGCACCCACCACCGCATCAATATCACCCCAAGCAGATTGAACAGGGCGCTTCCGATAAACAATGCGTCATAACCGATGCTCAGCAGCGCCGTGCCAAGCAGGGGCGCCACGGTGCTGGCCAATCCCGCTCCCGTGTTGGCCAATCCGATATACGTAGGTCGTCGCTCTGCCGTGCAGAACTCGGGAACAACCATGAGCCCGGAGACGAAACCGGCGCCGCAGGCGATGCCCACGATGAAGAAGACCGGCAGGAACCAGGCGGGCGAGGGCGCCAGCCAGGCCAGAATGAACCCCAAACATCCGACAAGGGTGCCCCAGACCAGGTTGCGAATGTGCCCGAAGCGGTCAGCCAGGAATCCGAATACGAGATTCCCCGTTGCCTGGCCCGCCATGGTCACAAATGTATATAGCGCGACCGTGTGATCGGGAACCGCCCAGCGATCCAGAGCTGCAACCGCCAGGAAACCTATCCCCATACCCCCCAGGGAGGTGGCGATACGCGCGATAAGAAAGCGGCGGAAGTTGTGGTCTTCCCGCATGATCTCTGGTAGCCGCGACCAGAATTCGCGGGTACTCTGCCGTTCACCCGTCACGGGCCGGACCGGTTCACGGGTAAAGGCCAGGAAACCCCAGCTGACCATCACGAAAATTGCGGCCAACAGGTAGTTGTAGAAGAAATTGAACGGGAAGGGTTGCGTCTTGAGCAGACGCTCACTGATGATGGCGCTGAGCGCGCCCATGGCAGTGCCCAGGGCGCTGGTGAGGCCAAAGAATCTGCCGCGACGCTCGACCGGGAAGATGTTGGCGATCATGTCCTGCCAGGCTGTCGCCACGGCGCCTGCACCCAGGACGTGCCAGGAATAGGCAATGAAAAGGATGATCAAACTCAACGTGGGATGGGCGGGCGCCAGCAGGATCGCGCCCGTCATGGCCCAGTAGGGCAAGCGTTCCAGGAACAGCCCCAGATTCACGACGACGGGCTTTTTCCGGGGCAGGCGCTGGACCGCGTTGGCGGTGAAGAGTTGTGGCAGCAGCCACCCGCCTTGGGCGACGACCTGGATCAACCCGATGACCAGCGTGCTGTCGGTGAGTTTGCGAACCAATAGCGGGAGCACCGTGGTAGAAGCGGTAAATCCCAGGGCGATCCAAAAGGCGATTCCGTCGAGCATGTTGAACCAGAAGTTCCAGCGGTAGTTCCGGTAGACTTCCGCGTCGATTTCGGCCTCGGTTCGGTTGGGAATTGGCCGGTCGAGTTGCAGCAGCCGGCGTAGTATATGATTTGTACTCACATCATCTTTCCTGCGTTATAGGTTTGGCTACCGGGGTAGCACTGGCTTTGTAGCATGGCGCAAGTGATTGTCAAGCCTTGATCTCTTTCACTTATGGTGCATCGTGGTAAAATGTATCTGATGCGAGAGGGTCTCTCGACTTTGTGGAGGATAAG
Organism: Anaerolineae bacterium; assembly: GCA_016926915.1. GTDB lineage: Bacteria > Chloroflexota > Anaerolineae > B4-G1 > SLSP01 > JAFGNR01. The sequence continues at coordinate 6,749 of JAFGNR010000195.1, read as the reverse complement.
ATTCCAGAATCAGTATGGGTAACGGTTTACAAAACAAGATAATGGATGATTTGGACGCCCTTATGGGTGTACTACCGAATGGGATTCAGGTGGTGTTGGCCGAACTTGGCCGGCGCGATGATCTATTGGAGGTCATTCTGGACCTGGGCCGTGTGCCTACCGCTCGCTTTACGGATAAGGAGGTGGTGCTCCGCTCCAACGAGGTCCTGCGTGAGGAGATCGACTACGTTGTGGACCGGGTAGGGGATTTCGACGCGGATAATCGCGCCGGTATTGCGCGGACGTTGCACCGCATCGCTGCTATTCGAAACCGCATGGCTGACGTCGTGGGGTTGACGTGCCGCGTAGGACGCGCGGTCTACGGAACGATCGATATTATCGAAGACCTTATCACCTCTGGCAAGAGTGTGCTGTTGGTGGGACGGCCCGGCGTGGGCAAGACAACCATGCTCCGGGAAGCCGCCCGTGTGTTGGCCGATAAGAAACGGGTCGTTATCGTTGATACGTCCAATGAGATTGGCGGCGACGGCGACATTCCACATCCCGCCATCGGGCGCGCCCGCCGCATGCAGGTAGCCATGCCCGCTCTCCAGCATGAGGTCATGATCGAAGCCGTCGAGAATCACAATCCGGAAGTGATCGTGATCGATGAGATTGGCCGCGAATTGGAGGCAATGGCAGCCCGCACCATCGCGGAGCGCGGCGTTCAGCTGATCGCCACCGCCCACGGCAATACTCTGGACAATCTGTTGCTCAATCCTACTTTGTCGGACCTAGTGGGGGGCATCGAGAGTGTGACGTTGTCGGATGAAGAGGCGCGTCGTCGCGGCACCCAGAAAACGGTGCTGGAACGGCGGGCGCCCCCGACGTTCGACGCCCTGGTCGAGATTCAGGATCGCCAGCAGTTGTTGGTCCATCGCGATGTGGCCATCGCTGTCGATACGCTGCTGCGCGGGAAACCGCCGCGCGCGCAACTTCGCTACCGCGACGAGCAGGGCGAAATCCGCAAGGACATTGTCAATGGCATCGGGACGGCGGAAGAGGTAGCGGAGGCGGCGGCGACGTCAACGCTGCCTTTCGCGGCGCAGCGGAGCCAGCCCATCAAGGAGATCAGGATCTATACCTACGGTATTGCTCGAAATCGTCTGCTGCATGCAGCCGAAGTGTTGCAGGCGCCGGTCCGTATCGTCGATGCGATCAAAGAGGCCCAGGTTCTCGTCACATCCAAGCAGCACTATCGCCAACATCCGCGCGTGATTGTTGACGCCGAAAATCATTCTATTCCCGTCTACGTCTTGCGCGCCAATACCGCTGCGCAGATGGAATCGTTCCTGTCGGAACTTTTCCACCTCTCTGAAGATCGCCGGGGGGATGCCTTCGAACGTGCCATGCAGGAGACTTCTCAGGCCATCGAACGTGTGTCGGGTGGGGCCGGAGCCGTCAATCTGATGCCACAGAATGCCTATATCCGGCGTTACCAGCACGAAATGGTGCGCCAGGCCAATCTGACGTCGGAGTCCTATGGGAAGGACCCTAACCGCTACGTCCGCATTCTCCAGGGGGAATGAGGCCGCATGATGGCCGCGGAGGCAGCGCGGGGTCTCCTCGTCACATTCGAAGGCCCTGAGGGCAGCGGCAAGACAACGCAGCTGCCCCTGGTAGCCAGGTGGTTGGAGACGTTGCACTTTCCGGTGCTTTGTACTCGTGAACCGGGCGGTACACGGGTAGGCGAGAGAATCCGCGCCGTGCTCCACGATCCTTCCTTTACGGAAATGGCGCCGGTGACGGAGATCCTGCTCTATTCGGCATCCCGGGCCCAGCACGTCGCCGAGATTATTCGGCCTGCCCTTGCGGAAGGCCACATTGTCCTGTGCGATCGCTATTACGACAGCACCTATGCGTATCAGGGATTTGGTAGAGCGCTGTCCCTTGACGAACTGCGCTCGATTACCCGTTTCGCGACCGGGGGATTGGTCCCGGATGTGACGCTTTATCTCGATTTAGAGCCGGAAGTGGGCCTGCAGAGACGGTTGCAGGGCGGAGAAGAGATGAACCGTCTCGATCGTGAGGCTCTGGATTTTCATCGCCGGGTTCGGGAAGGATACTGGACGTTGGTCAGGCAGGAGCCGCAGCGCTGGCTGGTGATCGATGCGCAGGGGACTGTCGCGGAGGTTCAGGCGCGGATTCGTGATGCTTTGCACCCACGATTGTATCACGCCGCAAATTCCCTGAACCGTGACGCAATTGAACAAGGAGGGAGGGTATGAGCGAGCAGTCGACACTCCTCGCGTGTGCACACGCACTTATCGAGGTGACGCCACAGCTGGTTCGGCTGATGCGCAGGGATTTGCGCATTCACAGCGCCGGTATGTTTACCGAACCTCAATTCCGGGTGATGGCCTACCTTTTTCGGGAGGGCTCGCAGTGCCTCTCTACCCTGGCGGAGTATCAAGGTGTGTCGCTCCCGACCATGTCGAAATTGATTCAAGGGCTGGAATCTCGCGGGCTGGTTTCGCGTGACCGCGATCCCACCGATCGCCGCCGGGTGATACTGGCTTTGACCATCGCGGGACGCGCCGCCTACGAGTCTCTGTTGCGGCGCACCGAAAACCACATCGTCGATTGGATTCGCTCCCTCAGCTACCAGGAGCAGGTGCGGGTCATCGAGACTTTTACGCAGCTGGATGAGTTGTTCATGAAGGTGAACCTGGATACGTTTTATGAGAGGGACGACCCAGGGCTCTAAACGCAGGCCACGGACCGGGCCAGGGAGACTGAAATGCCGGTCAAAGTTGCAGTCATACAAACGAATCCCCGGTTGGGTGAAACCGGCGAAAATCGCCGGCAAGTGTTGGCGCGCTTCCGCGAAGCCGTCGCCGATGGCGCGCAACTGAGTGTCTTCCCTGAATGCGCTGTGTCGGGGTATGGGTTCTCTGATCTGGAGACGGCCCGGTTGGCGGCAGAAACGATTCCCGGCCCCACCGTTGCCGCGTTGACCGGGGTTTGTGCGGAGTCTGGCGCCTACGTTGTGATCGGCTTGTTGGAATTGGAAGGGGAAGTGCTCTATAACACCGCCGTTCTGGTGGGACCCCAGGGGATGGTGGGCCGGTATCGCAAGGCGCATCTTCCTCTGCTGGGCGTCGATCGTTTCACGGCGCCGGGCGATACGGGATTCCGTGTTTGGGATACCCCGTTCGGGCGCGTTGGGGCTTTGATTTGTTACGATCTGCGTTTCCCCGAAGCTATGCGCGCGCTGGCGCTGGAGGGGGCGGACATTGTCGCGCTGCCCACCAACTGGCCGGACGGTTCTCAGAATGCTCCGGAGTTCGTCGCCCGTACCCGCGCGTTGGAAAACCGGGTCTTCGTGTTGGCATGCAACCGGTGCGGCGACGAAAGCGGCTTCTGGTTCTTCGGTCACAGCCAGATCACAGATCCGGCGGGTCGCGTGTTGGCCGAGGCCGGAAGCGGCGACGAGATCCGCTATGCCGAGATCATCCCAGCTCTCGCCCGGGAAAAGCGTATTGTGCTGCGGCCCGGCGAGTTCGAACTCGACACGGTCGGAGACCGGCGTCCCGACCTCTATGGCCGGCTCGTGGCAGAGCCGGCGCCCTTGCAGTGATTTTGCTGTCAGGATTTCCGGATTCATCTTGCACTCTTCGTGGCTGACGGCTGAACGCTGATGGCTGATTGTTAGGATAAGGAGACCCAACCGTGATCAAAACCTCCAAACACATTATCACCGATATGGATGGCGTGCTCGTCAAAGGCCACGTCATGATCCCCGGCGCCGACCGCTTCATCGAGCGTCTGCAGGCCAGTGGTCGCGAGTACCTGGTTCTGACCAATAATCCCCTCTACACCCCCAGGGATCTTGCCCACCGGTTCAAAATCTTGGGGCTCGATATTCCGACCGAGCGCATCTTCACCTCTGCCATGGCCACGGCGCGCTTCTTGCAAAGCCAGCGCCCCGAAGGCACGGCCTTTGTCGTGGGGGAAAGCGGTCTCACCGAAGCCGTGCACAGCGTGGGATATGTGATCACCGAAATCGATCCGGATTACGTGGTGTTGGGTGAGACCAACTCCTACAACTTTCCCCAGATCACCAAGGCAATTCGCCTGATCGCCGCGGGGGCGCGCTTTATTGCCACTAACCCGGACACCTCGGGACCGACGGAACACGGCATTGTGCCCGCGTGTGGCGCCATGGCGGCGTTGATCGAGAAGGCCACCGGGATTTCCCCGTTCTTCGTGGGAAAGCCCAACCCGCTCATGATGCGGACGGCGTTGAACTATATCAACGTCCACTCTGAAGATACCCTCATGATCGGCGACAACATGAAGACCGATATCATCGCCGGCGTCGAAAGCGGCATGGAGACCATCATGGTTTTATCCGGCGTTACCAGGCGGGAGGACGTCAACGTCTATCCCTATCGCCCGACGCACATTGTAGATTCGGTCGCCGAAATCGAGCTCTCGTCGGTTTGAAACACACCCTAAACGTACGGACACAAAAAGGCTGGCACACCTGGTGTGCCAGCCTTTTGTATGCAGGGTGTGTTACCCGCCCCGGAACATGCGCTGGAAGAAAGTTTCCGCTGCCTTTTGGAGTTGCTGCGCGAAACGTTGTAACCCGTTCTCTCCACCTGCGGCGTTGAGCGCCGGTTCGCAATCCCCGTCGCTGGTCTCCATGCCCGCCAGGTCCTGCGCGTTGCGCATACCAGGTGTGTCCCGCGCACCGGATATCGGAGCCGCACCTCGGGCGCCATTGCTCATCAAAGCCTCTCCGGCCGATCCTGTGGGCGCCTCGCCGTCGACACAGGCTTCGAAGGCCGGCAGATGGCTGTTCAGGGAAGCGCTTTGCAGATTGCTGAAGACGCGCAAGACATTCTCCTGATCGAAAAGGGGAGCCAGCTGGTCATAGAGCGCCCCGTCGACGATTTCTGCCGTCACACCGGCGGCGCAGGCCTCCTCCAGGGTCTCGAACGTGGGAGGAGTGAACGCCGGCGCGGCGGGGGCCGCGATGCCGTACCGCTCGAACAGGTTCACCAGAGCGGCGACGTGGCTGGCTTCCGATGCTGCGATAGCAGCGAACGGCTGGACTTCGCCAAAGTCCTCCATGACCGACTCATAGAGCGCCAGGGCGCCATATTCCTCTTCAAGAGCCTCGACCAGCGCCGCTTCCTGTTCCGCCGTGAGCGTCCCGATGACGCCTGTTCCCCCACTTTGTCCGTTGCCCCGCCCATTGGGTGGGCCGCCTGCCGCCAACGTCAATCCGGGGAATCCCGCTGCCAATACCAGGGCCATCGCGAGCCCGGCCCAAACGCTCCGTCGTCCTTGTTTCTTCGCCATCTCATACCTCCTATTTTTCTTCGTTGTGATGCTCGAAGTATAGGCGTCCTGTGTGAAGATTTCGTGAAGGCGGTATGCAGATACGGTGAAACCAGAGCGGTCCTTATGCCGTATGCGCCTGGATGAATGCAATCGTCTCCGCAGCGATCCGTTCCTTGTCATTGTCGAGCGTCGCCACGTGATACGACTCCTCCAGCCAGATCAGCCGCTTGTCCTCTGTTCCCAGATGCTCCATGATGAAAGGCGCATTCTGTGGATTGACTACGTGATCGTCCCGCGACTGGAACACCAGGGTGGGGCATGTGATGCGCGCCAGCAGGTCGTGCGTCACGCCCATCAGCCCGTAAATCTGGCGGATGGCGGGTACCGGCATCATGGGATAGGCCAGTTCCACGATACCCGGTTTCTTGATGTCGGATCCAACCCCCGGCACGACGGCCGGGGCGTTTTCCATGAAGGCCAACCCCGCCATATCCGGGCTGTGTAGGAAGATGGCGGCGTTGATGGGAATGGCGCCCTGGAACACCTGCGGGTACCTGCCCGCCATATAGAGCGTCAACGTACCGCCCATCGACAACCCCGTGATGAAGATGCGGTCGCACTGTTCTTGCAACGTCCGCATAGCGGCTTCGACGCTGCGAATCCAATCCTCGGCGGTCGATGCCGCCATGTCTTCGGGCGCGGTGCCGTGTCCCGCGAGCCTTGGCCCGATAACGGTGAAGCCGCCCTTGTGCGCCAGGGTTTCCCCCAGGTAGCGCATGCTCTGCGTGGTGCCCGTGAAGCCGTGCGACACCAAGACGCCGGTGCGGCTGCCCTTGAAGAAGAAAGGCTCCGCGCCTTCCAAAACCGGATAGCTATTCATGAAGAACCTCCTATGTGTGAAACGAGATGTTGACGGAAAAGGACACGGATGCATTGCGGACCCGCTCCCTATCGGGAGAACGCGCCGTGCATCCGTGTCCGGTCTGCCTGAAGTGGTGTGCTGCGCTGAACCAGCTTAACGCGCCTTTTCGCAGTAGCTCGGCCACCCGTGGGGTAGATCCATTTCGCAGATGTCGCTGCCTGCCGGATAACGTTCGAGTTCAGAGGCGAAGTCGAGTCCGTCCGCGATTTCGTCGAGAGCGTCTGCCAACCCCTCATCCCGGCCGCGCACCATAGGGATTTCCTCGCGTAGCCAGTTCGAAACCTGCAAACGACTTTCATGCGGGAGCTTCAGAAGGATCAGCTCCCCTGCACCAATGGCTTGACAAACTTTTTCGTAGCCGTCGTATCCCATCATCCTGGCAATCTCTAACGCTCGCTCGGTCATTGACTGTCTCCTTGGCTCAAGATTGGTTGCTGGAACCCCGTTGATTGATCCTAGTATACCCCCAGGTACCGACAAAAGTCAACCGCCC
>JAFGNR010000194.1 GCA_016926915.1 Anaerolineae bacterium | reverse complement strand
GATCAACGACTCCGGCACAAAAGCCATTTCGCGGGGCGCCCCCCGATCATCCAGAATGGAGGTTCTGAACAACAGGCCGAGATACCACAACGCTTCAGCGGCAGAAACAGGATGGCGCCAGAGCTCTTCCCGTTCGAGACGCCCGGGGCCTACATTACGCACTTGCCCCCAACGCCGCGTCAGAATGGCCCAGGGAAGCGCGCCGCCGTTGCGCAGCAAATCCTCCAACACGGCCCGGGGTTCCGGCGCGAGATTTTCCCAAATCCTCTCTACGGCGCCTGATTCCGCCATGTTGTCGGCTAATTGTGCTGCCAGATCAGGTCGTTGTTCACCATGCAACGCAATATCCCACTGCAGTGCGATAACGCGCAGGCGAGCACTGTCACAACCAAGCAAGGTCTGGTAAAGCGTACGCAGGCTCATAGTCTCACAATGCGAAGCGCGCCCTATGATAACCGGAGGGCAGATCAATCCATCTCACGCCGAGTTCCAGATTGATTATAATGAACACGCGGAATTGTGCAACCCTAACATTTAGGAGAGGACCCATCGTTTGTCAAGAAGAGCGTTCAGAGTACCATACGCAGATAACATGAAAACCAAGACTTCCCGTTTCTGGGGCATGATCGGAAACGCCGCCCTGGGCGTCGTCATCATGACCGGTCTGTTGTTGCCGGTTATACAGCCGCTTCTCGCCGGCTGCTTGCCGCGCTATGATGGCGTGTTCCACCTGTACCGCATCGCACAACTCGACCACGCCATACGGAATGGAGTGCTCTATCCTCGCTGGCTCACCGATCTCGGATTTGGGTTCGGATTCCCGCTCTTCAACTACTATACTCCGCTGGGCTACTACCTGGCGTTGCCGTTCCATACCCTCGGCCTGGGCTTCGAATCCACCTTATTAGCAGGCTTCATCCTCGCCCACGCCATCCTCGTCCTGGGCACAGGGCTTTGGACCCAAGACATCTTTGGAAGCCGCGCCGGTCTCGGCGCGGCTCTGGTTATCGCTTACGCACCCTATCCCCTCGTGAATCTCCTCCACCGGGGAGCTTACGCAGAGGTTTGGGGCCTGGCATGGTTGAGTATGGCGCTATGGGCCTACCGCCGTCTGGTGGTGCGACGCGATCGCATATCGTACATCATGGCGACGCTGTTCCACGCCGCTCTGATGCTCAGTCACAATGTAATCGCGCTGTTGGGCGCCCCACTCCTCGCCGCATATGCTCTTCTCCTGATTTGGAAACACAAGCGTCGCGGAAAAGACATAGTGCGTCTCTTGCTCGTTCCATCTCTAGCCTTGGGGATCACGGCCTTCTTCTGGATACCAGCCCTGTTCGAACAAGACTACGTGCAGATCCACCAGCTCAAAATCTACGACTTTCGCGAGCATTTCCTGTCGGTCTCCGAACTCTTCAGCGGCCCGCGCCCTACCGATGCGGCCGATGCCAATCCCGATCTCGTCTACGGCGTTGGGTGGATTGCGCCGCTCCTGGCAGTAGCCGGTTGGGTTCCCTGGCGTCATCAAAAAGCGAGAGAGGCCGCCGTTGAACACTTGCTCCTGACCCTTGCGACGATCGGTTTGCTAATGATGACGTTGTCGCTAACGCTGCCGGTCTGGGAACGGATTCCACTGCTGAGCTTCCTGCAGTTTCCAAGTCGTTTCTTGGGCCCGGCCTCGTTGCTGCTTGCGGCGTTAGCAGGATATGGCGCGAGTCGCCTGCCAGGTCCCCATTGGCTATGGCCGCCTGCCGTGCTGCTGTTGACGGTGGGGTTTGCCCTGCCTTGGCTCTTTCCGCTTTGCAGCGTACCCCAGCCGGCGCTCACCCCGCCCAACCTGATCCGCATCGAACAGGATACCGGAGGCGTGGGGACCACAGTTGCCGGCGACTATCTGCCCCGTTGGGTTGCGGTGCGTCCCACCGGCGACGAGTTGCTGCCGTACTATGACGCTGCCGCACCCGGCTACATCATCGACAGGCTAGATCACAGCAGTCTACCAGACGGCGTCAACGTGCGCTCCGCCAACTACGGCCTGCAAGAAGCCCGGCTGAAACTAGAGAGCGACGTGGCCTTTGATGCGCGGTTCAACTGGTATTATTTTCCCGGTTGGCGCGCCACCCTCGACGGCCTAACCCTTGCAGTCCGGCCTGACGGCCCCCAGGGGCTGCTCTCCATGACCCTGCCGCCCGGCGCACACACACTGCGCGTCTGGTTCGGCGATACCCCGTTGCGCCGCGCGGCAACGGGACTCTCGGGACTCAGCCTGGCAATCTTTGTCGCCTTCGCGTTCTGGACGCCGGCCCGGCCGGTTTCACAGCCCAACAAGGAAGACCCCCACCCCATTACTCGAAAGACCCTCTTCGTATGTCTGGGTGTAGGTCTGATTGCTCTTATCGCCAAGGTCGCCTACCTCGATCAAGCCAACACCTTCCTGCATACCCGCAGGTTCGATGGCCAACAACTCCAGGGTGTTGACGTACCATTGGACGTGCGTTTTGGAGAAGAGATGCGGTTACTAGGCTTCGATAGAGACGGCGCAACCCTCAGTTCCGATCGCCCCCTGCCCTTCACCCTGTATTGGACCACACTACCGCCGGTCGAGACTGACTACAGTATCGCCGTGCACCTGGTCGATACACAGGGCCGGCTGTATGGGCAGGAAGACCACCAGCATCCCGGCAATTATCCAACCCGGCGATTACCCCCCGGGGAATTCATCCGCGATAGCTATCAGCTCACCGCATTCGCCGGGACTCCGCCCGGCTCCTACACAGTGCTTGCAGGACTATACACAGCGGACGGCGGCCAACACCAGGATGCCTGGCAGGCTGATGGGCGGTGGCTCGGTGTCTGGGTGTCCTTGGGCGACGTCACAGTCACCCTACCGGACACAGCCCCTGCTGTCGAGGACTTACCCATCGCAGAGCGCCAGCAGACCGATATGGGGACTACCGGGGTACGCTTCCTCGGCTTCACAGCAGCAGACCGCATCGCGAACGTTGGACAGGGAATCCCGCTGACACTCTTCTGGCAGTCCACAGCCGCGCCCGCGCGTGATTTTCACGCTCGCCTGCAGCTTGTGGATGAAAGAGGACGCGTTGTTGCGTTTACCACACTGCCTCCAGGAAGCAACAGCCATCCAACCTCCCTCTGGTTGCCCGGCGAAGTCATTCGCGACGGACGCACCTTTGTGATTCCCGCAGCGCACGGCGATAACACCACGCGACCTATCGAAACCGGGCGTTACACCTTGACGTTAGCCCTGGTCGACGCCATGGAACAGCCTGTGTCCGCAAGTATCGCCCTGTTCCCAATCGACATCACGGCACCGAAACGGACCTTCACTATTCCGGATATGGACCAGACAGTGGCATTACATCTGGGCGACGTGGCTACCCTCGCCGGTTACACCCTGGCGTCCGCTACAATACCGCGGGGCGGCACACTCTCACTGGATATCGTCTGGCGCGCTGAAAGCGCAACCCAGACATCATACACCGTCTTCGTACACCTGCTGGATGCGGCCGGGAACATCGTGGCCCAACACGATCAACCGCCGGTCGGCGGCGCCCGGCCCACCACCAGCTGGTTGGCAGGTGAAGTGCTGCAAGAAACCATCAGCCTTTCACTCCCGGCAGAGATACCCCCTGGCATCTACCGACTGGATGCCGGCATGTATGACCCGGCAACCTATGGGAGACTGCCGGTCAGCGGTGCGGATGGAGCGCCACAAGGCGACGCCATCCTATTGACCGAAATCCACGTGATCGGTGCGGAGGAGTGAGGAGCGTGCAGTAGCGAAATGACGCAACTTGTCACTTGCCAGGAGCGCCAAGCTCACGTAGCATGGAAAACAACGTATCAGGTTGGTCACCCACATGAAATCAGGAGGTTCTGAATGAAAGTGTTGCTCTCAGGCAACGAAGCTATCGCCCTGGGCGCGTGGGAAGCTGGAGTCCAATATGCGTCCGCTTATCCGGGTACCCCCTCCACCGAAATTCTCGAGAACTTTGCCCGCTACCCCGGCATCAAGGCCGAGTGGGCCAGCAACGAAAAGGTCGCCCTCGACAATGTCATTGGCGCCTCGTTCGGCGGGGCGCGCGCCTTGGCAGCCATGAAGCACGTCGGCGTGAATGTGGCGGCAGATAGCCTCATGTCGCTTTCCTATACCGGCGTGAAAGGCGGGCTGGTACTGGTCAGCGCCGACGATCCTGGCGCCTTCAGTTCCCAAAATGAGCAGGATAACCGGCAATACGCGCGTTTCGGGAAATTCCCCTGCTTCGACCCCTCAGATAGCGAGGATGCACGACGCTTCGTAGGAATTGCACTGGATGTGAGCGAAACTTTCCGCACCCCGGTCATCTTGCGCAGTACCACGCGACTCTCGCATTCGAAATCAGCCGTGGAAGCCAAGGCGCCGGAGAAGCGCGAGTTCCAACCCCTTCCCCCCTTCGAACGGGAAGGCGAGGTCACCCGGGTAATCATTCCCGCCATCGCTCGCCGCCGCCATCCTGAGATCGAACAACGCCTGCGCGACGTTGCTGCCTGGTCCGCCACGAAAGGCTTCGAATGTGGACTCAACCGTATCGAAGCGGGCGATCGTTCGCTGGGCATCATCACCACCGGCATCGCCTACCAGTACGCGCGCGAGATTTTCGCCGGGTATACGATTCTCAAACTGGGGATGAGCTACCCCCTGCCCCTCGATAAGATTCGTGAATTCGCGGAAGAGGTCGACACGCTCATCGTTGTCGAAGAACTGGACCCCTTCATCGAAGACCAACTCAAGGCTGCCGGTATCGAAGTCGCCCACGGGAAGGACGTCTTCCCGCTCTGCGGAGAACTCACGCTGAGCAAGGTGCGGCGCGGTGCGTTGGAAGCCGGGTTGTTGGATGAAGCCCCTCCCGAAGAAACGCCGGAGGAGATGGATACCGGTCTGGTCGTGCCGCCGCGCCCACCGGCGCTTTGCCCCGGATGCCCACACCGCGCGTTTTTCTACGATATGGCGCGCAACAAACGCAAGGCGATGATCGCCGGCGACATCGGGTGTTACTCTATGGGGGTATTG
>JAFGNR010000193.1 GCA_016926915.1 Anaerolineae bacterium | reverse complement strand
TGATGCGCAGGTAATCCACTGTCGCTGCCGGGATATACCCCAGAGCGATCGAACGTTGCTGCAATACCGGAATCGAACTCAGCCGCGCAATGCCCACCATCAAGGATTGGTTCTCCCGTTCCTGCGCTCCTAGCTGTTCCTCCATATCCCAGATCTGGCGCGAGAGGCGGACGTTCGACGCTATCACTGCCAGATACACAGCCGCCAGCAACGTCGTGATCACAATAACCACCAAGAATAGCCGGGCCAATGCTTGATTGGTCCAGTCACGCTGGCGCATCACGCCATGGGTCCGCTGTTGCCAGAGAACACTCATTTCAAGCCCCCAGTTCTTTCTCTTCTCCTAAACGTTCGACACTCCGCAGTTTGGCGCTGCGACTACGCGGATTCACGGAGATCTCCTCGGGTGAAGGTGCAATCGGTTTGCGCGTCAGCAACCGCAGCGTGGGCTTACGCCCACAAACGCACACCGGCGCCTCCGGAGGACACTCGCACCCACGTGCTTCCTGTCTGAAAAAGTGCTTCACCACACGATCCTCAAGGGAATGAAATGTGATAATAGCCAGTCTGCCCCCCGGTTTCAGAAGCGAAACTACCTGTGGCAGCGTCTCCTCCAACATCGCGAGCTCGCGGTTGACAGCGATACGCAATGCCTGGAATACCCGCGTTGCCGGGTGAATGCCCCGAGACCTCTGGCCCCCGGCGGCCTCTTCGATGACGCCGGCGAGTTGCCCGGTGGTTTCCAGAGGGCGGGCTGCCACGATTGCCCGCGCGAAACGCCGGCTGCGCGGCTCTTCTCCGTACCTGCGGAACAAGTCGACCAGCCCCTCCTCGGAGAGCGTGTTGACCAGATCCGCCGCCGTCGGCTCATTTCCCGTTGGGTCGAATCGCATATCCAGGAAACCTTCATGCCGGAACGAGAATCCCCGGTCCGGGTCGTCCACCTGAAGCGATGAAAATCCCAAGTCAAAGAGCACCCCGTCGGCCGGTACGAATCCTTCGGCTCTGGCAACTTTCGCCAGATGGGCATAGGCAGCATGAATCACCCTCACCCGCTCACCGAATGGCTTCAAACGTGCAGCAGCTCTCACTGCGGCGTGGGGATCACGATCAAGGGCCAGCAGGCGGCCCCAGGGAGCGCTTTGCTCCAAAATAGCAGCGGCGTGCCCTCCCCCTCCGACGGTTGCGTCAATATACACGCCGCCCGCACGAACCGCCAGAGCCGCCAACGTCTCTTCGAGGAGCACGGGTACGTGCCCCACCGAATCCGCGTCTAAAACTGGAAGTTCTCCCATAATGCCGGGTTATCCTCCATCATCGCTGCCTCCTGGGCGTTCTGTTCCGCCCATTTTTCAGGACTCCAGAGTTCGATATAATCCATCATACCAACGACAACGACGTCGCCGCTGGCTTCAAACCCGGCGAATTCTCGTAAGTGATTTGGCACCAAAATGCGGCCCTGAGCGTCCAGAATGGCGTCGGCCGCGTCGGCGAAGAAACGCCGCCGCAATGCGCGCCCGCTGGGAGAGCCTACCGGAGTGGCATTGATCTTTGCAACAATGGTTGCCCAGACATCCATAGTATATACGACAAGACAGTTATCCAGACCGCGAGTAACAATGAGCCCCTCCTGCAGGTGCTCACGAAAGCGCGCTGGAATCGTCACGCGGCCTTTGTTATCAAGAGAATATGTGTAATGGCCCAGGAACATCTTGTCGCCGTCTCCCCACATCTATGACCAAATCAAGGAAAAAGAATGAAAACTCCCCCCCACTTTCCCCCACTATCCACCACAATCACCCACATTATAAACGATTTTCCCAAGGAAATCAATAGGGAAATCCCAAATTCGCACGAAATTTGGGATAAATTCGAAGTTGTCCAATGTCGGCGCCTGGCTATAATGGGGCCATGCTACGTCTCGAGCGATTACGGCAGGATATTCAAGAACTCAGCCGCCGGGTGATCGAACGGCAGCGACGCAACGCCGCCGAACTGAAAACCATCCGGCGCTGGTTCGACGCCGCGCCTGCTGCGCACGTAATTCGCGAGCAGGTAACAAGCGCCCAGAGAACGGACCGCGTGGCCCAGCCCGTGACCGACGCGCCGGTGGGCGCGCAGTTCACATCCAATCCTTCCCCCCCACCCAACACGGTGGTTATCGGCGTCGACGGCTCGCAAATCCCACCAGACCACCATGCCACGGTGCTGTATTACGTCCTCCAGGTGGGAGGGCTGATTTTCCATTACAACGGCGAGGCCCCGTTTCCCCACACCGAAACCCGTCTCTATTTCGAGGAAGCAGATCTCTACGATGCGGAAGGGCTGCTGATTACAACCCAGTTGGGAATGCGGCGCACCGTAGCCGAACTTGAATTCCTGGCGGACCTGGTGGAAAGCGAACGCCGCCGCACACCCGACACCCCGATTCTGGCGCTCACCGACGGGCCTCTCCTCTGGCCTTACCGTCCAGGCGACGAGGCTAACCGGTCCCGCGATGCCTATCTGGCAGTGTTCGATCGCCTGCAAGCAGCCGGCGGTATCCTCGCCGGGTTCGTCGAGCGCCCTGGAGGGCGGTATGTAGTGGAGATGGCGCGAGTCAGCCAGGCCGCAGGCGACATGGCGAGCGCTTACGATGGCATCGAGGCGCCCGGACATCTTGACGACCAGGCGCTCATGGCAGAGATGTTAGCGCCGGGCGCGCGATCTCCCTGGTTTGCGCGCCTATCCGAAACCAACGATATCCAGGCGCGCCGGGGTCACGAAATCCGGTTTTGCTACCTGAATGTAGGAGAGACCGGCTATCCAGTAGTCGCCAGGATCGATGCGCCGTCGTGGGTTGTCGAAGACGCGGGGACCATCTCTTTACTGCACGCTGCCTTGCAACACCAGACGCGAGTCCTACACGGAAATCCCTACGTGCTGGCGCGCGCTCACGAGCTGGCCCTGGTGACAAGCCAAGACAAAGCGCTGCTGGAGAGCGTCCTGCATCGCGCTCTGATGGAACAAGGGATTGTGGCCCGTCCTTCAGAAAAGGCGCGGCAAAAAGCCTATCTGAGCCGGCGGCGATAGCGCCTGTAGGGTCATGCGTTTACCTGCGTCCCGTTCCGGCGTTTGCGCAGTGAGCGCCTGTGTGTTCGAAACTCTCGCGACGCTACTGATCGATCACCTTGGAGGAAAGTATGAGTTCCAAAACCGCCACCCTCACCATCGGCAATGTACTGCGCTCCGATATTCGCGGTTTCGTCGTCGCCTCACGAATCCCAGAACCCGACGTACCAACGTTCGGGACCTTCGTCCGCGCCCCCATCCAGCAGGGGAACGCCCACCTGATCGGCCTGGTGTACGACATCCGGCTCCAGGACGACCCCTTCCTGCGCGATCTCGCGGTCTCGGCAGCCGAAAGTGATCCCGATTTTGCCGAAGTCATCCGCGACCAACGCGAGGTGCGCGCCGTACCGGTGGAGATTTCCGTGGTTGCCGTGGGATATACCCGGGGAGATGAGATAGCCTATGGCTTGCCCCCGCAGCCGCCGATGATTCTCCATCGCATCCAGGTCTGCTCCAAAGAGGAGGCGCGCCGCATTACCGCGAAGCCCGACTTCTTGCGCCCCCTTTTGGATAACCGCGACGCGCCCGTCGACGAACTGGTCGTGCGCGTGTTGCAGCGCGCTGCGCCCCTGCACAGCACAAGCAGCACGACGCGTGAGGATTATCTGCTCCAGGCAAGCCGCTACCTGGCCCGGTTTCTAGCGCGAGAACCGCTACGCCTGGAAACGATCTTGCGGCAGTTAGCTTGAGCGGATTGATAGTCCAGGAGCACACCAACTGAGGAGAGCCACAGGAACGGCGAGCTGGGCAGCCTACGGAGTTCAGCCGGGATAGCGAAACGGGGGAACCGGAGCGTGGAACCCGGCGCTATGGCGCTTCCAGGATCTGCAATTCGGTGACGGTGAAGACCGGATCGTTCCCCACCTGTGCGCGCACGTCGGCCACAGCTTCAGACAGGGATAAGCCTGCTTCGAGCCACTGCGTCAGAAGATGCAACGTGCCGCGATCCATGTGATCGACGGACACCATGTTGGTCCACCCTACCACGGCAGAGGCGCCCATATCAAGGAAGACCCGCGCCGTGCCGTCGACCCGCAGACCTTCACAGCCCATCATCACAATCACGGCATCGTCGAAATCGCCGGCAGCCTCTTCGGTGAAGAAATCCCACCGCACCGAGAAGTAGAGCTGAGCGTCGCCATCCGCCTCAAAGATGCCCAGCCGTTTTTCCGCCCGCTCTTGGGGATACTTGTCGCTCAACGGTTCCCCGGTGCTGAGGGAGACGTATTTCTCGACCACCACCTCCCCAGCGCGGGTCAGCGCGCTAGCGCTGGAATGGACGCGCAACAAAATGATGTCGTAGCCCATGGCCGGCAAGGTGCGGAAGAAATCGACGGTGACGCCCTCATGAGGAACGTAATCCACCGCGTACCCGGTAGACTCCAGCAACGCCGTCGCGCCAGCGACAAAACTGCGGGAAGGGTACATCAGGCTGAGCTGGTCGACAATGATCGCAGAAGGGACACTGGGGTCACGCGGCAGCACAATCTCAGGCTCCTGAGAAGCGCCAGGGGCCATAAAGATTCCGTAGAGAATCAGGGCCGCACCCAACAGGGCCAGCGGTACAGCGAGGAGAGGCCACCGGTTTCGCAAGGACGCCGGAGAGCCGGCGGCTGCAGCTATTCGCGCGCCGGCGGCAGAAGCGGGCGGCAAGGCATCTGGGGCCTTGTATGATTTCCCGCTTTTCTTCGACTTACGCATACAGACTCCATGTCACCTACCTGTGACAACATTGTAGAAGAAAGCGCCCTCGCGTCAAACTACCCTAAAGCACCCTGCGTCAAACGGCTTGTTCCCAGGGAACGCCGTTTGACGCAGGGTTACGCAAGGATCGAACTATCCCGGCTAACGCGCGCGCCGCCGCACAAAAGCCCACACGCCGGCAGCGACAACAAGCGCCGCGCCCGCGCCGATGAACGCCCCTTGCGGCAACGACGACATCCGCGCCCCCAGCACCACGGTCGGCATTCGCGTGAGACCACCCACCGCCGGCGTCCCCACCGTGATCGCGTAATCCAACAACACGCTCTCGATGTAAGAGCCATATCCAAAGGGACCGATCGGCCCACTCGCGTAATCCAGCAGGTAGTTACCCGGCGTCGCTCCCACCCGGACTGGAATCGTGAAGGTCGCTTCTTCATCCAGCGCACATTGGTGAGATGTATCCCCGTCAGCCATCCACCAATAGTACCCCGCCTTGTTAGACCAGGAGGGCGCATTGTTGAACCAATTCGAACGGGGAGCATTGTACACGAACGTACCGTTGAAATCGCCGCCATAGGGAATCGACGTGGTATCCACCGTCCAACCTACCGGAATCCGGATACCAAACCAGGGGGGCGCAGACTCACGCGGGTCGGCATCTGTATTGCAGAAGAGCACGACCTCGATCTGAATCACGCTTTCGGGGAGCGCCCACGCCGGTTGGGCGATGGAGCGAATGGCGAAACAGCCGGTAAACAGCAACAGAACAATGAGACTTACAGACAAAATCGAACGGACCCGCCGAGGTTGGGACACACGCAGCATCTTGGATCTCCTATAAGAACGGGCTTGGGCTACATTGAGACAATCAAATTGTACCGAATAAAGACCCGGTTGTCAACGCACCCCACACATGCGCGCAACAGCGCGACGCTGTCGCCGCCTAAAACAGCCTTGCGTCAAATGGCTGGTTCCGTAGGGATCGCCATTTGACGCAAGGCTAATCGAGGATCGAACGCTCTCGGCTAACGCGCGCGCCGCCGCACAAAAGCCCACACGCCGGCAGCCACAACGAGCGCCGCGCCCGCGCTGATGAACGCCCCTTGCGGCAACGACAACATCCGCGCCCCCAGCACCACGGTCGGCATCTGTATTGCAGAAGAGCACAACTTCGATCCGAAAACGCCCCCGCCCTTGCTGCCACAAGGCTACACCAGCCCCAGGAGTTTCCACCAGGTGACTTCGATAGGGATCAGCACAAGTAATGTCACCAGCGTGAGCGGAAGACCGTACTTGAGCACCTGGCGGGCTCCATAACCGCCGGTCTCACCCTGCCCCAGCAAGATCGCCACGTGTTGAAAAGGGAACAAGTAGTGAATGGAAACTGCCGTGTAGACCAGGAGAGCAGGAAACAACGGGCTCCAGCCCATAGCGGCAGCGTAGTGCACCATCGGCGGGGCGACGATGGACATACAGGCCAGTGCACTGCCCAGCAGCATGTGAATGAGCATGGTCACACCGCCGACCAGGGCCGCAAAAGCATAGGGGTTTTGCGGCGGTGTGGCGGGCAACAGATTTGCCGCCAGCCAATCAGACAAGCCGGTGACGTTGCCAACCGTACCAATGGCCAAGGCCCCGGCTACGAAGAACAGAATCGACCAGTTGATACCGGTGTTGAGATCCTGCACGTCCAACACATCGCCCACCTTGGGCAACGACAACCCTACAACGGCCAACAGCGCAACCCAGGCGGGATCAATATGGTGCACGAAATCGGTCATCCAAAGCGCCAGAGCCGCCAAAACCCATAGCAACGTAATCATTTCGGCGCGGCGTAGTGATCCCAGAGCACGTAGTTCCCGTCGCAGTGCAGCGTTGTCTATGAAGACCGGGCCGGTCTGCGGAAATACGAGCAGGTGCAGACCCAGCATGAGCAGCGAAGCCAAAAACCCCGGCACGGCCATGTACCGGGACCAATCCAACCAGCTCACCGCCAGGCCGCTGAAGCCTACCGTCGCCAGGTTGAGGGTAGAATCACCCGTCAGTAAGACGGTAGATGTGGCCGTTGTCGAAACAAACACCGACAGGCCAACGGAGGCCCTATCGGCCGCATTCATCCCGGCTTTCTGCGTGATTGCACGCAGGACTGACATCAACAGCAAGGCGCGAGGGAAAGGATGCGGGATGAGGAAACTCAACACAATCCCCAGTCCATAAGTCAAGGCGACGAGGCTGCGATATGAATTTGCATAGCGGATGACAAAGAAATAGGCCACGCGCTCGGCAAGACCGGATTTGGTAACGGCGGCGGCAATGAGAAACGATCCGACAATCAACCACATCAACGGCAGCGTCCAGATGCGAAACACAACCTCCGGCGTTGCCAGCCCAAACAATAAGTACCCCAACAGCATCAGCAACGTGGCATAAGCCGGAGGGATGACATTGAAGATCCACCAAACGACCGTGAATAGGGTGACAATGAGCGCTTTTCGGCCCGCCGGGTTGAGCTCACCGGGCAAAGGCAGTACCCACAGAACCACCGCCACGAGCAGGGAAATGCCAATCCCTACTAGTTTACGATTTCCAGACAGCACGCTGATACCGGGCGCCCCACGAAAGCGTTCGAGTTTCGAGGACGGCCTTTGAGCCGGATTCGCGTTCATTCGCCGCCCTTGTCTGCAAGCAGGAATTGCCGCTCGTACAAATCCCGGTACAACCCACCCTGAGCGAGCAAGGCCGCGTGGACGCCGCGCTGCACCAACCGTCCCCGGTCGATCACCAGAATCTGGTCGGCAGACAAAATGGTACTCAACCGGTGGGCGATGACCAGGCTGGTCCTTCCTACCATCACGCGCTCAAGTGCGTGCTGAATCAACGCCTCGCTCTCCGAATCCAAATGGCTGGTCGCCTCATCCAAGATCAACACGCGCGGGTCTTTGAGCACCACGCGCGCGATAGCAACACGTTGCTTCTCCCCTCCGGACAGTCGATACCCGCGTTCACCGACAATCGTATCATAGCCATCCGGCAAACCCACAATGAACGCGTGAATATTAGCCGTGCGGCACGCCATCTCTAGTTCTTCCTGCATCGCCGTTGGCCTAGCGTACAGCAGATTGGCGCGGATGGTGTCGTGAAACAGGTAGGTCTCCTGGGTGACCATACCGATATACTGCGACAGCGATTCGAGTTGGATATCCCGCAAATCATAACCATCCAGCAGAACGGCGCCTTCAGTAGGATCGTATAAACGAGGGACGAGGTACGTGATCGTCGTTTTCCCCGCGCCGCTGGGGCCGACAAGTGCGGTGAGCTGTCCGGGCATCACCTCGAAATCGAGCCCACGAAGAACTTGTCTCCGCTCCTGCTCGCCATTCCGGGCGCCTTTGCGATACGCCGTCGCTTTCTCACCGCTTTTGGTGACGGTCAGACCGCCCCCGCCGCGCCCGAACCTTTCCACATCCTCAAGTACCCCCGTCGTGTCTGGGCCGGCATCATAGCTGAACGATACGTTCCTGAACTGCACGCGCCCCAGGCACTCCGACAATGCCCTGGCTCCCGGACGATTGCCAACCTCTACGGGCAGATCCAGGACCTCGAAGACGCGCTCAAAGCTAACCAGACTGGTAGCAAACTCGACACGGGCGTTGGTCAGCGCCATCAATGGATGATAGAGCCGGGTCAGGTAAGTACTGAAGGCGACGATGGCGCCAATGGTGAACGCGCCTCGCAATACCAGGTGTCCCCCCAACCAGTAGACCAATGCCATTCCAATCGCGCCGACTAATCCCAACCCTAATGAGAACCACCGTCCGACCAATGAGCGTCTGATGCTGGTGTCACGCACTTCCGCGGCCTTTTCGGAGAATCTCCGCACTTCGTCGTTTCTGCGACCGAAAATCTTAACCAACAGCGCCCCACTGACGTTGAGCGTTTCATTCAGCAAGGTACTCATCTCGGCTTGCTGGTGCATCTGCTCGCGCGTGATCGCACGCAACAGATCGCCCATCCGGCGTGAGGGCAAAATCAACAACGGCAAGATGATGACCCCGGCCAGCGTCAGGCGCCATTCAAGCGAAATCATCACCACCAGGGTGCTGACCAGCGAGATGATGTTGGTGATCAAATTGATCAAAGTGCCCGTGACCGCCCGCTGCGCGCCATTGACGTCGTTATTCAGCCGCGACATCATCTCGCCGGTTTTCGTGTTGGTGAAGAAGCGCATGCTCATCCGCTGCATGTGGGTATAGAGCGCCTGCCGTAGATCGCAAATGATACCTTCACCCACGGCTGAACTCAGATAACCTTGCGCGACATTGATGAGACCGGTCAGCGCCGGAAGGCTGAAAAGTCCCAACGCCAACCAATTCAACCGCACGGCATCCTTGTTGGGCAAGGCATTGTCCAACAAATCACGAAAGAGCAATGGAGAAACCAGATTCAACAACGACGTGAGGACAATCAAACTTATCAATAGCAAAGCTTTCCCGGAATACGGACGGGCATACGCCAACACACGTCTCAACAGGGCCCTGCTTATCTCAGGACGGTCACGTTCCTTGTCGTAGTTGATATACGAACGCCACCCACTTCCTCTAAATCCCACTGCTTACCTTCTTGTATGATTCAGGCTGAAATTCGAGTCCTCTAAACGCCATCAAGAACGCCGCGAACGCAAATATGGCCGCCAATCCCCCATACGTCCATATCGGCAGGGCGCCGAGGATATAGCCTCCCACGGCCGGACCGACAATCTGGGCCAGACTATCCAGCGACGCCGACAGCCCCATCGCCTGGCCTTGTTCGCGGGGCATGACGGCGCGACTCAAAAAGCCGGTGAGCACGCCGCGTGTACATCCTGCAGCAAAGCTAGCGATGCACATAACCACCACAAACTGGAATGGCGTCTCTACAAAGCCTAGCAATAGGAAAGCCACGACGAAAATCCCCAGGCCCAGGAACGAAGTCCGGCGGTCTCCCAGGCGACGCAAAAGCGGCACGAACACCACAAACCGCACGAACACCCGCACCACGCCAGCCACCATCAGTATCATTCCGGTCTGCCGTGCATCCAGGCCCAACTTGATGTTAGCAAAAAGCGATATACACGAAATGTAGACCATGAACGACATCGTGTGAAAGCCCCACTGGATCAACAGCGTGCGCGCCGTCGCATTTTTCCAGATGCTACGCGATGCCACGCGCCCGGCCCCGGCAGATAGGTCGCCGTGGGTCACACGCCTTTCCGGAGGATTGGACTCCCGGACGAAGAAGAAAGTGAGTATGACCGTCAACAGCGACAGCGCAGCCGAGAACAGACCGGGAACCACGATCCCCCCTTGCGAGAGCAATCCCCCCAGACCCGGGCCGATCAGCGAAGAAAGCACATGGGCCACACCGATGTTGCTCATCTGCTCACTGCGCTTATGGGGCGGCGCCACATCTCCAACAATAGCCTTGGCTATGGGATAGTTGCCCCCGAAAATGCCGTCGATGATGCGCGAGATAAACAACATGGTCATGCTGCGCGAAAACGCCAGCATCAGGAATCCCAGCAGCGTCCCCAACTGGCAGATCAACAGAATCGGTTTGCGACCATACCGGTCACTGAGGCGTCCCCAGATCGGACCGGAGAAAAGGCCGAACAGGGCATTGGTGGAGAGCAGCAATCCCACCAACCAGGTCGGGGCGCCGAATGCTTGGCCAAAGAATGGCAGGAAGGGAATCAACAGTGAAAAGCCGAGAATATCGACGAAGACGGCGACCCACAGGGGCGCCAGTTCTGGGAACTCCAAAAAACTCAGCCTTTTAGTCCAGTGCATGGGCTTCACCCTCTAGTTCAGCAGGTATATGAGTCATTGTCCACCGGCAAAGGAAGTCGGAATCGTGACCTTCCTCGCTGTAGATCAGCCAGGCGCTGCCCTGACAGGACAGCGCCCTTCTGGCATAGACGTCATTATACCTCTAACTAGAGCGATTTATGACGAAAACACACCATCAAGGAAGTTCAGCACTTTCGCGACGTTGTGTGGATGTGCAAATGCCGGGTCGCCGTGCCGGGCGTTCGGCAGTATTTCGAGCGTGACCTTGTCCAAGCCGAGCACGGCGCTCAATTTGGCCGCCATGTTGACGGACTGTTGGTAGGGGACTGTGTCATCCTGATCACCATGTTGAATCAGAAATGGCGGCAGGCTGGGACGGATGTACGTTTCTGGATTGGCAGCTTGCACCACTTCCGGTATCTGGGTGATTTGTTGGCCCAAAATCAAGGATTCAGGGGAGTTCGGCCCATTGTGGGCAGATTTCGGCGTCTGTGGGAAGCCTGACGCCTCCAACTGAGCATCCATCTTGAGGAAGTCGGTGGGTCCGAACCAATCTACGACGGCCTGAACGCGCGCAGATTGCTCAGGGTTGCCAAGTGAAAGGTCGTCCAGCTCTGGAATCCCCGCAGACACGCCGGCCATGAGCGCCAGGTAACCGCCGGCGGAACCGCCCCATACGGCGATCTTATCCGGATCGAACAGAAATTGCGCAGCGTTGGCTCGCACCCAGCGGATAGCCGCCTTCACGTCATGCACCAACGCCGGGAAGATTGCTTCACCGCTCATACGGTAGTTGATAGACGCCACCGCGAACCCGCGTTTCAAACCTGCGAGCATGGGCGTCAGCTGTATATCACGTTTATCCCCAATCATAAAGGCGCCGCCGTGAATGGAGATGATAACAGGAAAGGGGCCCTCGCCTTCGGCGGGCCAATATAGGTCGAGTTTCTGCGCCGGTGAGACCTCGCCATTCGGAGATGGCGTAACATAGGAAATGTCGAACATTTTCCGCTCGATATGGTCTGTCTGGGCGGGTGGAATAACAAATAGACCTTCGGGATGTTTCTTGGACACTTTTACCTCCATAGTCGTGTTTGATAATGATAGTACATCAGGCAGTCTGTGCAACATTGTGGCCTTTGTTCCGGTTGCTTTTCTGATATTCATCGAATGTCACCGCTCCGAGCAGAATCAATCCTTTGACGATGTATTGGGCATAGGTTCCCAATCCGGCCAACTGCATGCCGTTGCCCAACACCGCCAGGATGAAGACGCCGGTCACAAGTCCGAGCATGTTGCCTTCCCCTCCCACAAAACTGATGCCGCCGACGATAGCGGCAGTCAGACAGGTGAACTCCGTCCCCGGACCAAACATGGAACTGGTCGTATTGGCTTTTGAAATCATAACCAGAGTTGCCAGGGAAACAAAGAAACCGCATGCCGCGTAAACCGAGACTTTCATCTTTGTGGTCTTGATCCCTGCCAGACGGGCCGCTTCTTCGTTGCCCCCCAAGGCCAGTACATTCCAACCAAAGGACGTTTTCGCGTAAACGAAACCGGCAAACACCACCACCAGCACAGTGATCCAGACATCGTAGGGGATGTTCAGGAACTTCCCTGTCGTGATCACCAGAAATTCAGCCGGGTAGTTTCTAAACGTGTTCGCCTTGGATACGATGTAAGAAATCCCCTGGAAAACCGTGCTGGTGGCAAGCGTGACGATCAAAGGGAAAACCTTGACCTTGGCAACGATGAACCCATTGAAAAGCCCCAGCAGGGTTCCGAGTGCGATCCCAATCACAATTGATAGCCAGACCGGTAGATGATAAACCACCATATTCATCGCGGTCACAACGCCGACCAGCGACATCTGGTATCCTACCGACAGATCGATGCCGCCGCCAATCATCACAAACGAAAGGCCAATGGCAGCAATGATGAAGTACGTATTTTGCGTCACAATGTTAGTCAGGTTACGCAGCGTCAGGAAGTAAGGACTGGAAAACGAGAAGAGCGCCATCAGAATGACGAGAATGAGCATGACGGTGTACTTCCGGAGGCTGTTCAGGTTGATTCTTGACATGGTATTCCGCTTCCTTGATTAATGATGACCGGAGGCCAGTTCAATGACGTAGCGCTGGTCGAATTTCTCTTTGGGGACTTCCCCCATCAATTTACCTTCACACAGCACAATCAGGCGATCAGACATGCCCAACAGCTCTTCCATATCGGAGGAGATCATCAGAATCGTCGTGCCCTGATTGACCAGCTCGACCATCAGGTTGTAGATCTCCTGCTTGGAGCCAACATCGATGCCCCGCGTTGGCTCATCAAAGATCAAAATGTTCGTATTAGCCGCCAGAGTCTTCGCCAGAATAACCTTCTGCTGGTTCCCTCCGGAAAGGTTTCGGACCCGCTGTTCCATGGATGGGGTCTTGATATCGAATTTATCGATATAATGGCGCGCCGTCTCCTTTTGCCGCTGCGAGTCAATGACGAAGAACCGGGTGATCTTTTTGAAGATCGACAGGGATATGTTGAAGCGAATACTCGCATTCAGGATGCACCCATGATGCTTACGATCCTCCGGGATAAGACCGATACCGTAGTCAAGCGCTTGATCGGGAGAACGAATTTCCCGCTTCTTTCCTTCGATCCGGACTTCGCCTCGCTCCTTGGGCACAGCGCCATAAATGAGGCTCACCAGCTCGGTTCTGCCGGAACCGACTAACCCGGCAATGCCCAGGATCTCCCCTTTTCTGACCGAAAAGGAGATGTCTTCATCCCCCAGCCCCGAGAGATTTTCCACTTCCAGAACGACCTCGCCAGGCTTCACGGTCCGTTGTGGGTAGTATTCCTTCAGTTCTCTGCCCACCATCAGATTGATCAATGCCTGACGGTCGGTCTGGCGCGTCACCAATGTAGCGATATAGCGCCCATCCCGCAGCACAGTTACCCGATCTGAGATTCTGAACAGCTCTTCAAGCCGGTGTGAGATGTAGATGATGGTGACGCCGCTTGCTTTCAATCTCCCGATGATCTCGAACATCGTCTCCACTTCGGAGGCCGAGAGTGGTCCACTAGGTTCATCCATGATCAGGATTTTGACATTTCCGGAAATGGCCTTGGCAATCTCGACTAGCTGCTTCTGGGCCGGACTCAACGTCCGCACCTGGGTCGAGGGATCGAGGGAGACGCGCATCTCCTCAAAGATCTTCGTAGCCTGCCGCTCTATCGCCGTGTTATCCACCAGGAGACCCTGGTCTTCGCCAAGAAAGACGTTCCGCGCTACGGACAGCGACTCAACGAGGCTGAATTCTTGATAGATCACGGCCACCCCCAATTCTTTCGCCAGGCCCGGGGTCAGTTTTCGATATTCCTGAGGGCCAAAGGCAACGACGCCGTGATCAGGCTCGATGGCTCCGGAGATCACTTTGATCAGAGTTGACTTACCGGCGCCATTCTCTCCCAGAAGGGCGTGAATTTCGCCTTCTTCGAAAGCCATGGAAACGTCGTCCAATGCGACGACACCCGGATAGGCTTTGGTGATATGTTTAACAGCCAAGATAGGTGCTTGCATAGGCAATTCTCTTTATTTGAATACTGGATTACACGATACAGGGCGCTGCTTTCGAGAGCAATCAGGCATACGCGCATCGCGATCACCGGCGGCCAACCGCCAAATGCCACATCTGTAGTCTGTGATCAGCCGCCGGCGATCCGAGCATACACTGGGTATCCCTTATGGTTTTGCTAAAGTTCACGGA
>JAFGNR010000192.1 GCA_016926915.1 Anaerolineae bacterium | reverse complement strand
CCCCCTGGGAGAGTAGGTCATTGCCAAGGAACTGCTTGCGCTTATTGGCCCCGGAGGTTATCCGCCTCCGGGGCTTTTCTTTAGGCAAGGTAGTAAGCGTTGGGTTACTTCAAGCAGGCCGTCTCGTATACTACGTCTGACGGCAGAGATTCTTGAAGCGCCGCTTCTTTCGCCAGTTCGTCACACCGCTCGTTGTCGGGATTTCCGGCGTGTCCTTTGACCCAAACAAAGGCAATCGTATGGATTTCCGCAAGTTGGAGCAGTCTTTCCCACAGATCTGGGTTCAGCGCCGGACCGCTTTTTCGTTCCCAATCGTTGGCGCGCCAGCCCCGCGCCCATCCCAACCTCATGGCGTCTACCAGATAGCGAGAGTCCGTATGCAGGGTGACGCGACAGGGCTCTTTGAGGGTTTCCAGTCCGGCAATGGCCGCCATCAGCTCCATTCGGTTGTTGGTGGTACGGCGAAACCCTCCCGAGATCTCGCGACGGTGTGTGCCGTAGAGCAGCACGACGCCGTAGCCCCCGGGGCCAGGGTTGCCCAACGAGGATCCGTCAGTGTACAGAACGACATGTTTGCGCTCACTCATCACTGCGTTCTCTCCGGCTGCGCACTTCTAGTGTAGATCGTAGGCGCTGCCGCCGATAAACTCGCGAATGTGAGAGGTGGGGGGAATCGCGGAATCGTCTTCGACGGGAATGATAGCCTGCAGCAATTTGTATACCCGCTCTGCACGGATGAACGCGTCGACGCGGTTCGGGTCATCCTGGTAATCCTTTACCCATTGCGCGAAGTGTCCGATCAGCCTCGGTCGCAGGATGGGCAGCTCGTAAGGCGCCGCTCCGTTGATGACGTAATCGGTGGTATTGACGTAAGGGATGATGTGCCGTAGTTCGCTGCTGCGTACGTAATGCCAATGCTCTAGGGTGCGCCGGGGGTCGTAGGCCCGTTCCCGTGCATCGCGGACCATGCGTCGCATTAGACGTAGATCCGTAAACCGGATGTACGTGTTATCCGGGCCGCGCATTTGCAGTAAGGTCTCGATGTAGAGTTTGAACTTCTGTTCGTCCGGGATAGCGCTTGTCATTTCTCCGTAGAGACCGTGCAAGCTGTCGATCAAGATGATGTCGTCGGGGCCGATTCGCATGGGAATAGTCTCAGGTTCCCGCCGTCCGGTTTTGAAATTGTAATAAGGCGTCAGCACGTCTTCACCGGCAATCAGGCGCTCCAGATGCTCGTTGATCAGCAGCAGGTCGAGCGCCTGGGGGGTTTCGAAGTCGTAGTCCCCAAACTCGTCCTTAGGGTGCATTTCGAGATCGAAGAAGTAGTTGTCGACGTTGAGCTCGACCAGACTCAGCCCAGCAGTTTTCAAATGTTCACCGACTTTCCTGGTAGTCGTGGTCTTTCCCGAAGAGGAGGGACCGGCAATGATTGCGATGCGCACCTCATCCCGCCGGTTGATGATCATCTCGGCCGCAGTCGCAACGTCTTTCTCATATGCCAGATCCGATTCCTGGACAATCTCGGCGAACTCGCCCTTGGCGATGCGTTCGTTGAGGCGATAGACGTTATGCAGGTTGTGATCGACGGCCCAGTTGAGTACTTCCCAGAGCTTGCGATAGGGGATGTTCTGGGGATCCCGTTGGGATCTCCCCTCCTGACGCCGCCGCCGTCTTCGCGCTTGCTCTTCGCGATATAGAATATAAGCCTTGGCGGTCGTGGCGTGACCGTTTTCGATCAGTACCTTCTCTACGATATCCTGTACTTCTTCGACGGTGGGAATCCGCGTTCCTGTGCAGGTGTTTTTCAGAATTCGGATGACTTCGTCGGTGAGCCGCTCGGCAGTAGCGCGATTTCGCCCCCCCACCGCAACTGCTGCGCGGTAGATGGCGTTGGCGATCCGTTCGCGTTTGAAGGGCACGATGTCGCCGGTGCGTTTGACGATATGGGTGATTTCTGAACTCATATGCTTTTCCTCCTCCAACGTGTAGTTTGAGTGGGAGCCATCTGGTTTTTATATTCTAGCATGAAATTGGATTTCCCACAGCTCTAGAGTATAGTAATGTCATGCGGTGTGTGTGGTGGAATTCACCAGGATTGACGTTGTTGTGCTGCGTGCTCGGGGTGCTTGTGCTGGCGACTGCCTGTGCGCCGCGCGTAGCGGAGGCGCCCGCTGCGCCCCTCGAGACGCCCGCGGCTACGTCTACCCCAGAGGCTCTGGCGTTTGTCGTTCTCCCCACAGTTCCCGTATCTACCACCTTGCCCGACCCGGTTCCGGCGCCGCTGCAACCGGAGCGTTCCGGCGGCAGCGTGATGCAGATTCCCCTCGCGATGGATTATCTCGTGCAGCCGGGGGATACCTTGTTGGGGTTGGCCCTCACCTATGAGGTTCCCATGGCAGCCATCCAGCTCCATAACGGTTGGGGGGCCAGAACCCTGGTGCGCGCCGGTGAATATCTTCAAATTCCGGCGTCGCTGGGCTGGGAAGGTGCGTCGCCCTTCTGGGTAGTTCACGAGGTCGCCGGAGGCGAGACGCTGGGCGACATCGCTCTGGCGTACCAGGTGGCATTGGAAGATCTGCGCGCTGCGAATGGGCTGTTCGCAACCGATTTCCTATCGGTCGATCAGCTGCTGGTGCTTCCCGTAGAGGGTCCCGTCGAGCTTCTCGCCCAGGCTTCCAATCCCATTCCCACACCGGTTCCTCCTGCGATGCCTCCCGATCCTACCAGTACCCCGGAACCGGCTGTCGAGCCTCCGGCGCCGGAACCGACCCTGGCGCCGGTTGATCCGCCCATCGTCCTCGCACCGCCCCCTAATGATGTGGCTGCCTGGGCGCCGGAGGTCTTTCGTCTGCTTAATGAACAGCGGGCGTTGCACGGCTTGCCGCCTTTTGGTTATAATGAGACGTTGGCCCAGGCTGCGCGCTTGCATGGCGCAGACTGCCAGCAACGGGGCTCGTGCAATCACACCGGCTCCGATGGCTCGAACGTGACGGCGCGCGTCATTCGGGCCGGATATGCTGCTGTTGGCGCCGCCGAGTGCATCGTCTACAGCACATCTCCTCAGGCGGCGGTGGCTTGGTGGATGGATGAAGCCCCGCCTTACGATCCCCACCGGCGGACGATCCTGAGTACTTGGCTTGTGGAGGTAGGTATTGCCGTGGTTCCCAACGCGCAAGGGACCTATTACTTCATCGTCGATTTCGGACGCCCCACCTCTTGAAGTCTCGCCACGGCGCTTGCCTGGATTTTGCAATTTTCTTAAGCTTTTCTTAAGCTCGCCTGTAGGCCGCCTTAAAGAAACCGGACCGGTGTTGTGGTATCCTGTTAGACGGCGTCGTTAGAAGACGAGAGCTGCTGGCGCAATGGACGTTGTCATGAAATTATCCTAGGAGGAGCTGTGTCTATGATTGATGTCAATGACCTGGCCAAATCATACGGGCCAATCCAGGCCCTCAAGGGCGTTTCCTTCCGCGTCAAAGAGGGAGAAATCGTGGGATTGCTCGGTCCCAATGGTGCAGGAAAAACCACCATTATCAAAATCCTCACCGGGTACCTGCATCCCGATGAGGGGACAGTTCTAATCAATGGCTTGAATGTCCTCGAACACACCCGTGAGGCGCAGGCGCAAATCGGGTACTTGCCCGAGACCGCGCCGCTCTACCCGGAACTGAGCGTGCAAGCCTATCTGCGCATGATGGCAGATCTACGCCGTGTCCCTGATGATGTGCAGGGGGAACGGCTTTCGGAGGCGATCTATGCCACCGGTCTGGAGCATCACCTGACACGCCCGATCAGCCAGCTGAGCAAGGGATTTCGCCAACGCGTGGGGCTGGCCCAGGCTATCCTGCACCGTCCCAAGTTCCTGATTCTCGATGAACCTACGGTCGGCCTGGACCCAACCCAGATTGTCGAGATTCGCAATCTCATCCGCCGTTTGGCTGTAGACAGTACGGTTCTCTTTTCCACCCACATTCTGTCCGAAGTCGAAGCCCTGTGTGATCGCGCGATCATTTTGATGAATGGCGAGATCAGGGCCGATGCACATCTTTCCGATCTGGCGGCTACCTCGGATGCGGTTATGATTCTCGATCATGCTTTCCCGGATGTCCCCGCTGTTTTGCGCGGGTTGGAAGGGATTCGCGGCGTGGAGCCATTCCGCAGTGTCGATGGGTTTCCCGGCTTCCGGGTTTCCGGGGAGCAACGGCTGGGATCGGATCTCTGTCCCATGATTTACAACGTTGCCCGCCAGCAGGATTGGGCCTTGCGTGAGCTGCGACCTGATGTTCGCACGTTGGAGACAGTCTTCAATGAATTGGCGATGGCCGCGGAGGTGGCAGCATGAAGCAGACCCTGGCGATCACCCGCAAAGAACTACGCGGCTATTTCGGTTCTCCGATGGCCTTGATTTTCATCGGTTCCTTTCTGGCTGCGGCGTTGTTTTCCTTTTTCTGGCTGGACACTTTCTTCGCGCGCGGCATTGCCGACGTGCGC
This sequence comes from Anaerolineae bacterium, assembly GCA_016926915.1. Taxonomy (GTDB): domain Bacteria; phylum Chloroflexota; class Anaerolineae; order B4-G1; family SLSP01; genus JAFGNR01. The sequence goes on along the minus strand of JAFGNR010000192.1, from coordinate 7,037 downwards.
CCGTTGTTCGAACGGATGCCGGTCCTACTGATCATTCTGGTCGCGGCGCTGGCGATGCGGCAGTGGAGTGAGGAGCAGCGCTCCGGAACCATGGAGGTCCTGTTGACGCTCCCCGTCTCGACAAGTCGCCTGGTGCTGGGGAAATTCCTGGCGGTGGTGGCGCTGGTCGCTATTGCGTTGGGATTAACGATTTTTCTCCCGCTCACGGTGTGGTTGCTGGGGAATCTGGACTGGGGGCCGGTCATTGGCGGTTATCTTGCGACGTTGTTGCTCGCGGCAGCCTATACGGCCATTGGTCTCTTCGTCTCTTCCCGTACCGACAACCAGATTGTGTCCTTTATCGGTACGATTCTGGTGTGTGGGATTTTCTATCTCATCGGTTCGACCGGGATCACCGACTTCGTGGGACAGGGAGTCGGAGATGTCTTCCGTGCTATCGGCGCCGGCAGTCGCTTCGAGAGCATTCTGCGCGGTGTGATAGACCTTCGCGACCTGCTCTACTATGTCACCCTTACCGGTGTATTTCTGACCCTCAATGTCTGGTCGCTAAAGGCTAAAGGGTGGGGACAGGGCGAACGCACACAGGCACAGCGGACTGCCGTCAAGGTCACTTCGCTTCTGGTGGTGTTGAATCTCATCATCGTGAATGTCTGGATGGCGCCCTTGGGCGGCCTGCGTATCGACCTCACGGAGCAGCGCGAATTCAGCCTTTCGCAAGCTACGCGCGATATCCTAAACAACCTGCAAGAGCCGCTGCTGATTCGCGGATATTTCAGCGAGCGAACACACCCGTTGCTGGCGCCCCTGGTGCCGGCAGTCAGGGACATGCTGCGAGAGTACGAAATTGCTTCGGGCGGCATGGTGCAGCTCGAGGTTGTCGATCCGGCCAAAAATCCGGATCTGGAGGCTGAGGCCAACCAGGTGTATGGCATCACCCCGGCGCCGTTCCAGGTGCAGGATCGCTACGAGGCCTCGGTCATCAACGCCTACTTCGATATTCTGATCCGCTATGGAGATCAGAATACCGTGCTGGGATTCGGGGATTTGATCGAGGTAGAGTCGGCGCGGGATGGGTCGTTCGACGTGCGGCTCAAAAATCTGGAGTACGACCTGACGAGCGCTATCAAGAAGACGGTGTACGGGTTCCAGAGTATGGATGCAGTCCTGGCTTCCCTGGCGGAGCCAGCCCGGCTAACCCTATTCTTGACCCCGGAGACGCTTCCGGAGTGGTTAGCTGAGGCGCCTGAACTCATCGAAAAGGTGGCGGGCGATATCGCAGCACAGTCGGGGGGGAAATTCACGTTCACCACAGTCAATCCTCTTATGTCCGACAGCCCCATCACCCCACAGGAGCTCTATGATTCCTATGGCATCCAGCCGTTTGCGACGTCCTTGTTTTCGAGCGAGAGCTACTATCTGACGATGCTTCTGGAAGTTGGTGAGGAAGCACAAGTCATCTATCCCTCGGGTGATTTGAGTGAAGCCGATATCCGCACGACATTGGAATCGAGTCTGAAGCGCGCCTCCACGGGCTTCTTGCAGGTCGTGGGACTGTGGACGCCACCGGCAACGCCGACGCAAGATATGTTCGGTCAAGTGCAACAACCGCTACAGTCCTGGCAGACTGTCAGCGAGATTCTCCGTCAGGAGTACGAGGTGCGCGCTATCGACCTGATGACCGGACAGGTCGCCGCCGACGTGGACGTGTTGGTGGTCGTCGGTCCGCAGAATTTGACGGATGTGGAGCGCTATGCCATCGACCAATACCTGATGCGGGGAGGGGCGGTCATCCTGGCGGCAGGTAATTACATGTTGACGCCTGATCAGTTTACCGGCGGGTTGGGCGCGGCGGCGATTGAAGAAGGTGTGGGCAGCTTGCTGGAAAGCTATGGGATCACCGTCGCACAGTCGCTGGTCCTTGATCCTCAAAACGAGCCCTTCCCGGTTATCGTGACACGGCAGGTGGGTAACGCGCAGGTGCAGGAAATCCAGGCCCTGGATTATCCGTTCTTCGTTGATGTGCGTCCTGAGGGCATGGCGAAGAACAATCCTCTGGTTTCCAATTTACCGGCCGTAACGCTCAACTGGGTGTCGCCCATCACTGTTGATCCAGTTAAGAATGCGGAGCGTGAGGTCACCGTGCTGTTGCAATCTACGGACGCCTCCTGGGTGGAAGAACAGGTTAGCGCGGCGCCCACTATCCAACCCGATTTCGATCTGTATCCCGACCTTGGCTTTCCCGTTGGTCAAACGACTCGTCCTTATACGCTTGCCGTGTCGGTGCAGGGTGTCTTTGAAAGCGCGTTCAAGGATCAGCCCTCGCCCCTGGAGACCGAGGCTGCCAACGCCGAAGAGACGCCGGTCGCCGGTACACCGGGGACGATTACGACGTCGCCGGCAAGCGCCAGGCTGGTTGTCATCGGCAGCACCGAATTCCTGGATGACATTGTGTTCGAGCTGTCTTCCCGACTGACCGGCGATCGTTATCTCAATAGCTTGAAGCTCGTGCAGAATGCCGTGGCCTGGGCTACGGAAGATTTGGATCTGCTGACCATTCGCGCCCGGGGTACATCTGCTCGCGTGCTATATGAGCTCACGGATCAGGAGGAGTCGATCGCTGAAGCCGCTAACTATGTCCTGGCTTTCCTGTCGCTGATCGGGTTGGGCATTCTCTGGACGGTGCGCCTGAGGAATGAACCGCCAATGGCGTTGGTGCGACCTGACGGCAGATCTGTCGCCGGGCAATCCCTCTTGGAGCCGGAACCCCCTGCCGGAGCAGCCGATGAAGAAATGGAGGTGGAAGCATGAAGCGCCATCAACAGATACTCGTTGGGGTATTCGTACTTCAGGTGATTTTAACCGTGATCGTCTTTTGGCCTCGCCAGTCCGTAGCTAGCGCGGGCGAACTGGTTTTCCCTACTCTCGAAGCCGCCGACATTGTGGCGTTGACAATCACAGATGATCAAGGCCAGACGATCGAACTCCGGAAATCCGGTGCAGACTGGGTGCTGCCGGATGCAGACGATTTCCCTGCCCAGGCCAGTTCCATCGAACCGGTGTTGGAAAAGTTGGTTGGTTTGGAGACGGGCCGTCTGGTGACACGTACTGACGCCAGTCATAAGCGCTTACAAGTCGCCAAGGATGATTTTGTGCGCCGCCTGATCTTTGAGACCGGGCAGGGAGATACCTACGTGCTTTATCTGGGTTCCGCGCCGCAGTATTCCGCGACCCATTTCCGCCTGGAAGGGCAGAGTGAAACCTATCTCACGGATGCTCTTTCCAGCTGGGAGGTCAGTGCGACGGCAGCCTCTTGGGTGGACACGGCTTATCTCAGTTTGACCGCGGAGGATGTGAGTGAAATCGTGCTGAAAAATGCCAACGGTGAATTCACTTTCGTGAAGGACGAGGCGGGCGCCTGGGTTCTTGCAGACCTGGCGGCAGATGAGGTGATGGCAAGTAGCCAGACGAGCAGTCTCTTTAGTCGTGTTCTCGCACTCAACCTGCTGCGACCTCTGGGCAAGACGGAAGAGGATTACCATGGGCTGGCTTCTCCCGGCGCCACGGTCACGTTGCAGACGGCGGGTGAGACAATAACCCTGGAGGTAGGGGCGGAGAATACCGGCAACGGCAGCTACGTTGTCAAGGCCTCCAACTCACCGTTCTACGTCACGGTGTCGGATTTCAACGTCAAGGATCTGGTGGATCGCGTGCGCGATGATTTCTTGACCCCACCGGAGACCCCTACGCCGCAACCTGAGTCCTGACGTTCAGACTCTACATGCTGAATCGCCCCTGGCAGCCATCTGGTCGCCAGGGGCGGTGTGTTTCCGGTTGTGCAGGAAGATTACTCGGTATAGTACCCTATGCCGATGACGCCTGGTCCGGCATGGGTTCCAAGAACGGGCGTGATCATACCGGAATAGAGCCGTTGAGGCCGGAGTTCTGCGGTGACCAGTTCCACCATGAACTCGACGTCATCGTCGTTAGGGGTATGCATCACGGCAAATTCCTTCGGGCGGCGATTTGCCAGGCGTGTTTTCGCTTCCGTTACCATGCGCTCCAGGGATTTGCGGCGGCTGCGGACTTTGGCCAGGGCTTCGATCTTGCCGCTTTCGAATATCAACACGGGTTTGAGATTCAGCGCCGTACCTAGAAATCTGGCCCCGCCGCCAATGCGCCCTCCACGATGTAAATACTCCAATGTGTCTACGGCCAGCATCAGTTCGGTGTGTGCGCGCACTTGATGCACCTGGTAGAGGATGGTCTCCATGGGGGCATTCTCACTAGCCATACGGGCCGCCGTGAGCACTTGAAACCCCAGCGCCATCGACACGAACCGGGAATCGACCAGTTCGATATCGAGGTCGGGAAGCAATCCCCTGGCCTGCATGGCAGAGGCCAGCGTGCCGCTGAGAGGTGAAGAGAGGAAGATGCCGAGAATCGTGTCGGTGTTTTGCTTCTCGGCAACCTCTTTGAAGAATTCCATGAACGCGCCCACTGCTGGTTGCGACGTCATCGGAAAATCCTTGCGCTCCTCCAACCAGCGATAGAACATGGGAACGTCGATGGTTTCCCCATCGAGATAAGTCTCTTCTCCCCAGTGAACGTTGAGTGGGATGATCGAAATGTCATATTGCGCTACCAGTTCCGGTGGAAGATTTGCGGTGCTGTCGGTTGCAATTGCGATCTTTGTCATAATGATACCTCCTCAATGACCATCAAAATCGGCGAAATAGATAAAATCGGCCTGTTGGGCCGGAAATCACGTATCTTATAACACCGTTTCTCGATCCAGGTTACGGCCCGGCGCTCACACGGGACAAGTGTCGTAACTTGCTTCTCCAAATGGTGTTGTAATAACTGGTATGGAGGTCCTGGTAGAAAAGTCGATCCATGCGTATAATCAGGGTGAGAGGGGTCGCCGTGAGAGTGTCCGGTGATGATCCTCTGGGAGCGCATGGAACACGTAGAAGAGCATCTTCTGGTCGAGCAAGCGAAGCATGATCCGGAGGCGTTTGGGCGTCTCTATCGTCGCTATGTGGATCGCATCTACAACTATCATTACCGTCACACCGGTAATCACAGCGATGCGGAGGACCTGACATCCCGTACATTCTATCGCGCCCTAAGGGGGATCGGACGGTATCGTTATCGGGGTATTTCGTTCCAGGCCTGGCTGTTCCGAATTGCACATAACCTGATGGCAAACCTGCATCGCGACCGGAGCCGTAAGCCCAGTGTGCCCCTGGATGGGGTTTCCCTGCCGGGGTCGCAGCTGCATGATCCACATAACCATGTGGAAGCATCCGAGGCACAGGACCGCTTGTTGGCAGTCATCGATCGTCTGCCGGAGGATCGTAAGACGCTGCTCACACTCAAGTTTGTCGAGCAGATGTCCAATGCGGAGATAGGGGCGGTTCTGGGGAAGACCGAAGGGGCCGTGAAGGCGCTCTATCACCGTACCCTGATAGGGTTGCGGCAGGTCTTGATTGAGGGAGGAGAGGAATGATGGATTGGACACAAGACTACGTTGAACTAGGAGAACCGCTCCTGGAATCGCAGATACAATACCTGGAGGAGGCTCTGGCCCGCACGCTGGCGCCTGTGCGCCCGTGCGCCGATTTTGTGGATGCTCTGGAACGTCGCCTGACCGCGATGGCCCGTCGCCGCTATCGCAATGCCCGGCCCCTGACGCTGGTGGGCGCCTCACTGGCCGGTGGGTTCCTCGTCTGGTATCTCTGGCGCCGGCAACTGGAGGGACGCACCGGTGAAGACACCCAACCCCTGTTGTTTTTCCCGCGTCTGGCCAACCGTCAGGCGCGCCGGCCTCTGGTATAACTTTGAGCTGCCGCCGCCCACGGGAATATGCCGTGGGCGGTTTCGTGTTTTTGAGAGGCTATGCTATAGTCTAGCAGATTCCAGGGTAGTCTTATCCTATCAGTCCGGTTAATCCTGTCTATTCTCGAAGGAGATAACGGTGAAGCGATATCGTGGGTGGACGCGACGGCAATTTCTCCGCTGGGCAGCGACTTCGAGCGCTGGAGCGCTTCTGGCGGCGTGTGGGGCCGAGCGGCTCTTGCCTCCTGATCCCACTACGAGCGCGCCAACGGCGACGCCGCTGCCGGCAAACACGCCGGCTCCCCCTGCACAACCAACTGCCGAGCAGGTCATGGAACCTGTGGAGACCCCCGTACCGCAAGAACCCACAGTGGAACCTGCGCCGCGTGCCGCGTATCTGGCTGTAGCGCGGGGTGCAGATCCTCGGGCGCTGACCATGGCGGCGCTGGCGGCTATCGGCGGCATCGAACGCTTCGTCAAACGGGGCGCCGAGGTAGTTATCAAGCCCAACATCTGCACCGACTACTATCCGTTCGAATATGGCGCGACCACCAATCCTGAGGTAGTGGCTGTCTTGGTGGAACTGGCCTTGGGCGCTGGGGCAAAACGGGTCAAGGTGATGGATTTCCCCTTCGGCGGTTCGCCGGAGAGTGCTTATGCGCGAAGCGGTATTGCCGATGCCGTGAACCGGTCGGGTGGGCAGATGGTGATCATGAACCGCGCCAAGTTCCGGGAGACGGCGATACCCGAGGGCCGCTCCATTACTTCCTGGAATATCTATCAGGAGATTCTCGACGCCGATGTGGTGATCAATGCGCCGATTGCCAAGCATCACAGTCTGGCCCGGCTTAGTCTCGGCGGCAAGAACCTGCTGGGCTGTATTACCGATCCCGGCGGCATCCACGCGGACCTGAACCAGCGCATTGCCGATCTGGTCAGTGTGATTCGCCCGGAGCTGACGGTGGTAGATGCGATCCGCACGCTGATGCGTAACGGCCCGACCGGCGGCAATCTTGACGACGTGCGGATGACCAACACGGTCATTGCGAGCCATGATAGTGTCGCTGCAGATGCCTACGCGGTTACGCTCTTCGACGTCGCTCTGGAGCGGATCGGCTATGTGGTTAATGCGGCGGATATGGGGATTGGGACGCTGGATTTGCAGGGGATCGAGATAGAGGAAATTGCGGTTTGAATTG
>JAFGNR010000460.1 GCA_016926915.1 Anaerolineae bacterium | reverse complement strand
TTGCCGGGGTTTCCGGTGTCTTTGATGCGCGACTCTGACTCCTCGCCGGCCCTGGTGCGCTGGAGCGAAGAGGCGCTCTGGTTGATCGCCGGGGATGATGCCGGTTATCTCCACGTGGTGGATGGGCAAGGCCAGGCGCAGGCGGGATTCCCGGTGCGCTCACAGGGTCCCGGCCCCGGTCCCACGCCCACGCCGCACCCGCCCGGCGGCAACATCTACTCCATTGAAGCGTCGCCTGCCGTTGCCGACCTTGATGGGGATGGCAGGCTGGAGATCGTGGTAGGCTCGTGGGATGGGCGTCTATACGTGTGGGACGACGCGGGCGCTCTGCTGCCGGGATGGCCCCTTCAGGTAGGCGATCAGATTATCTCCTCCGCGGCCCTGGTCGATCTCGATGGGGACGATCATTTGGATATCGTCGTGGGATCGAAAGACCATTTTCTCTACGGCTGGACCCATACCGGGGAGACTCTCTCCGGGTTTCCTTATGACTTGGGCGACCATGTCTTTTCTTCGCCCTGGGTGGGCGACCTTGAAGGGGACGGTCGCGCCGATGTGGTGGTCGGCGCCAACAACGGCATTCATGTCTTGCGGGACGTGGGCCCTCTGGGGCGCGCGCCATGGCCCATGTTCCACGCGGACGCGCGCCGCACCGGGAGTGTGGCGCCGTGAAGCGGGAGAGGCGGTGGATCCTCTGGCTGGGCGTGGCCCTGCTGGCGGCTTTGGGAATCGTGCGCGAAGCCTACGATCCCTTCCTGGCGCTTTTCATCGGCGATGTGCTAAATCCGAAGCCGCCGCCGCTGCACCTTGACCTGCCGGGAGATTATTCTTTCCTCCTTTACGAGGATACGCGCCCGCACATCGGCAAGATCGATGCGTTGCAGAAGGGGTTGGTGTTGGTGAGCGAGCGCAATTCCCGCTACGGGCGCCTGATTGAAGAAGGCTACGGCTTTGGCCTGCCCATCATCCAATATGAGGGCTTGGCCTATGTCTCCCGTCACGCCGATGTCGCGAAACCGGCCGAAAACGTCGTGGTGAAGCGCTACGTCATCGACGTTGCGGACCGTTGGTCGCGCTTCCTACGCATCAAATATCTCGACGTACCGCCCTTGGGTACTGTGGTCACGACCTACACGGTGGTAGCGCCGGAGACTCTCTCTGTTACCGTCGACTTCACGGGCCTTGATGTGGCCTGGGACAAAGCCTATCTCATGAACGAACAGGGCGCGCGCGCCTTCCCGGTTTACGAGAATAGCGTCGGCGTGCGCCAACATGGGGATGCCTTGGGCATCTGGCATCCGGAGGATGACGTTTTCGGCTGCTGGGTCTCGCGCGATGCGACCGTGCGCTTCTGTGTGGAGACTGAACCGGGGCGCCGTCGTTTTGTGGGACGCGAGCGTTACAATCAATACAACTGGGTTGGCATCTATGTCCTCTCCTGGTCGGGGATCGATATTGAGATCGACGCGCCGCTGGACCGGTACAGCTACCAGATTCGCGTGGAGGCGCTGCCGGGCGATGAGTAGCGCCTCCCATTCTGCACGTTCCAGGCCCAGGGCGCGCCGGTCCAGCGATGGCCTCTTCCTGGCGATTTTTGCGCTAGGATTCGCGTTGCGGTTTGTCGATCTGACTGCGCTGCCGCTGATTCCTGACGAGGCCTACTACTGGCTCTGGTCCGAACATCTCGACTGGGCCTATACCGATCATCCCGCCGGAATGGCGCTGCTGATCCGCGCCGGTACTGCTCTGCTGGGCGACTCGGAGCTCGGTATTCGCTGGGTGAACGCGCTCCTGGGGGCGATCTGCGTGGCTCTGATTTACCGGATAGGTTGCAGGCTTTTCTCCCGCGCGGCGGGCCGTTTCGCGGCCGCCCTCACGGCGTGCGGTGCGCCCTATCTGATCACATCGCGCTTCACCTATACCAACGCGGCGTTCCTGTCGCTGATGTTGCTCAACCTGATCCTGTTCTTTGAAATGGTCCGGGCGTCGCACCGTCGCTCCGGTTGGGCGATCTCCTTTGGCGTTACGTTGGCGCTGCTGTTCAACGTCAAGTTTACCGCCTATCTCTACGCTATGGCGCTAGGCGTTCTGATCCTCGCCGGTTACCGCTCTCTGTTACGCGATCCCCGTTTCTGGAGTGCGGTGGGTATCGCGGGGCTGGGCCTCGTTCCGATCCTGATTTGGAACGCTGCCCACGATTGGACGACATTTCGCTGGCAGGCCCAACACTTTGTCAGCCTCTCTCCGGGCGACCCCGGTACACAGCCTGCACAGGCGGTGGGATTGCTGCGCCAATGGTGGCGCAACGCCCGCCACGCCTGGTTCTACCTCACCTGGCCCGTAGTTCTGGGGGCCTTGGGCGGCGGCGCGGCAGCTTTTGCCGGGTCCGGGCTGCGGCATGGCCTGCGACGGTTTCTGCCACAGGCGGAGGCTGCCCGTATGCTTGTGCTTTCCGCTGCGCTTATCCTTCCCGTCCTGCTAAGCCCGTCTAATAGCCCGCGTAATCTGGCTTCGGGCATGGTGTTCCTATTTCTGCTTCTGGGAGATCGGATGGGCCGGTTTGCCGGGCGGGCGCGGGTGGCTGGGAATCTGGTCTTGATCGGCGTGGCGAGCCTGGGGCTGCTCTACGGATATGGGACGGCGGCGGGCGTGCAGGGTCTCGCGCATCCCTTTGTGAGTAATGCTGTGCCGCGTTTGCAGCGCGACGCCCTGGGATGGCAGGCTTTCGCGGACGCGCTGGATCGTCATCCTGACGTGCCGGTCCATACTATAGACTATACGCTTGCCGGACAGTTGCACTTCTACACGGGCCGCGAGGTCGTCACCTCGTGGTACCAGTACCGTCTCTGGGGTATTCCGGACCTTGATCCGGCGCTTATCCTGGCGCAGGATTATCTGTCGCCGGACTGCGTGACCGGTCATCTTGGCGAGATGTTTCGCGTAGTCACCAGCCCTGAGATCTATCGCGATGCGCGGTTCGATGCGCGAGTCTACCTCTGGCGCGTCGAGGCGCTGCAAGTCGATCCGGAGACGCTGTTGGACCGCTTGGATTTCCTCACTCTGTGGGAGGATTGCCGGTGACCGCCTTGCCGGTGCTTCGGGTGGGTAAGAACGCGCTGGCCTTATTCCTGGCGCGGGTCGGGACGCTTTTGCTTGGGGTCTGGTTGACCGCCCAGCTGGCGCGCAGCGCCGGTCCGGCAGGATTGGGGCGGTATCTCCTGGCCCTGACCGTGGAAGGCATCGCACTGGCGGTGGTCAATCTGGGTCTCAACACCTATGCCACCCGCGAGCTATCGCGCCATCCCGAGGGCGAGGCGGCGAATAGCTTCCTGGGGCAGGTCTTGTCGGTCAAAGTGCTGGCGGCGGTCGCCGGGTGGGGCCTGCTCAATGGGCTCATTTTGCCCCTTGTTTTCCCCGGACCACGCGGTGCACCGGTCGCCGTGGCGTCGGCTGCACTGTTGCCGGAAAGCCTCAACGGGGGGCTGATCGCTGTGATCAAAGCCCGCCAGCGTATGGAGATCAGCAGCCTTATCGAACTGGGAGCGCGGCTGGTCGCGGCGGCGGGAGGCATCGCCGCGTTGCTGCGCGGCGGCGACGAGACCGGGGTTCTGCTGGCTTATGTCGCGGGCCAGGTACTGGCGACGGCGGCTTTGGGTCTCGTGATGTGGCGTTGGGGGGTGCGCCCCCGCGCCGGTCTCGGGCGGGCCTGGCGCGCGCGGGTTGGCGAGGCGCTGCCCTTCGCCGGCGCCGATGTCGTGGCGATTCTTTACCGGCGTCTGGATCTGATGCTCCTTTCCTTCTGGCGCGGGGATGCTGCTGCCGGGATCTACGGCGCGGCGTATCGCCTTTGGGAAACGCTGGGGATTGTGCCCGCCAGCTTCCTGGATGCGCTATTTCCGGAACTCGCCCGCTTGGGAAGCGGGGATGCTGCTCAGAAGAGGGGGGACGCTCTCGCCCGCGTCTACCGCCGCGCCCGGCGGATGCTGCTGGGCGCCCTGCTGCTCATTGTGCTGCCCGGACTGGTGTTGGCCCCCCAGGCGCTTGGTCTTCTCTATGGGGACCTGGAAGGCTTGCCCACGGCGATCCAGATCTTTAGGGTGTTGCTGGCGGCGTCGCTCTTCACCTATCTCTACCTGCTCAACGGGCACCTGCTCTATGCAGCGGGGGCGCAGCGCCAGGTTATGATGCGCATGGCGGGCGTCACCTTGCTCAACGGGCTGCTGAATCTCGCGGCGATTCCACTCTTTGGCGTCTGGGGAGCAGCCGGGGTGGCGTTCTTATCGGAGGCGGTGTTATTCGTCCTGCTGCGCTCGGCGGCGCAGCAGCGGGTCTGGCGGTAGGTTTCAATCGGTCACTATTTTGGAGGATGCAGTGCGAATTTCCCATCCCGTACATCTTGAAAATCCTGTCCATCCTGTCCATCCCGTCAATCCTGTCCATTCTTGAAGGAGGCTAGATCGTGACCCGGCCCCCGGTAACCGCGCGGAACCGTCTGTCGGCGATGCTTTTAACGGCAAGCCGGACAGTGTTTGCGGTGTTCTTTCTCACGATGACCTTTTCAACCTCGTGGGAGGATGCCCCTGTGCTTGCACCGGCTTTGCTGACCGTGACCTGGCGCGTGGTTCCGCTGCGCGTGCCCTGGTTTGTGCTGGTACCGGTGCTGCTGGCGGGGTGCTGGCTTGTGGCGCGCTTGCTCGAACACCCGCGACGACGGCTGAGTCTTGGGGATGCGCGCGTGACGGCGCCCCTTGCCGGTCTGGGGGTGTTGGCGCTGGTGCGCGCCTGGCCGGTCCACCAGCCCCGCGTGGCGCTGGTGACCCTGGGAGGAATACTCCTGATCTGGGGCGTTACCTTTTTCACGATCAATGACCTTCCGCGCGCGTGGGCCACAGCGATATTGGCAGTCTACATGGGGGGGCAGGGCCTGGTTGCCTGTATGCAATTTATTGGACAGGGACCGGTGGGATTGACCTGGCTGCGTGAGATCGCGCCGCTGCCCACAGCCCAGGGCGCCAGCGTGATCGAGGCGGCGGGGCAACGCTGGCTGCGCGCCTACGGGCTGACCCCTCACCCGAATAACCTGGGAGGCTACCTGGGCATTAGCTTGCTGGTGTGCGGCGCGGCGGCCCTCTCCAGACGTAGCTTGCGGCCCTGGCAGCGCCGGGTGCTGTGGGGCGTTGTGGGCCTGGGCGTACTGGCCTGGTTCTTCACCTTTTCGCGTTCTGCCTGGCTCGGTACGATCCTGGGGGCGGTCTATGTCGTCATGGTGACGCGCCTTTGGGAGCGCGTCGATTGGCGCTCACGCCATGTACGCCGCGCGCTGGGTGTGGCGGCTATCGTAGGGCTTGGAATCGCCGTGCTGGGGGGCATGACGGTCGGCGACCTCGTAGTCGCGCGACTTTTCGGCGGCAGCGAGCTGGAAGCACGCTCCATCGATGAACGGGTGCGCGATCTGAAACAGGCGTGGAGCCTGATTCGCGTCGCGCCGCTCAAAGGCGTCGGCGCCGGCTACTACGTGGATGCTTTGTGGGCCAGTGTGGTGGGCGAACCGCCGCCGGCGTTCCAAAAGGTTCACAATATCCCTGTGCTGATTGCCGCCGAGATGGGTGTGGTAGGGCCGGCGCTCTGGCTTTGGTTCCTGGCAGCGCCGGTCTTGGTGGTGTGGCGCCGGTCGCGCCGGGAAGCTGTGGAGGTCTCACTGGCGGGGTGGACGGCGGCATTCGTCCTGGTATTCGTGGTCAGCTTTCTCGATTGTTATCTGTATTTTCCCGCAACCTGGTGGCCCGCCTTGTTCCTGGGACTCGTGACCGGCTCTTGGGTGCGCAGTATCGCAGTGAAAACGCCGGAGAGGCTCGCTGATGCCGCCCTATCTTGAAACCGCGCGCGCCTTCGATGGTGTTGCGGGAGACTATGACGCGGCCTACGGCCCGGACGGTAACGCCGTGATGACGTGGATGCGGCGTGAAAGCCTGGCTGTGCTGGAGGCCACATTTCCCGTGGGCAGCCGGCTTCTGGAGCTGGGCTGCGGCACGGGAGAGGAGGCGGTGCACCTGGCGCGGGCCGGTAGAACGGTGCTGGCAACCGACGTTTCCCCCCGCATGGCGGCGATCACGGCGGCGAAAGCGCGAGATGCGGGCGTGGATCTGCAGGGGGTCGCGCTTCCGGCTTCCGGCATCGCGGCCTTGCATCCCGGAACGCCCTTCGATGGCGTCTACGCCAGTTTCGGGGGGCTAAACTGCGAGCCGGACCTGGGCGCCGTCGCCCGTGGATTGGAACGCCTGGTGCGACCGGGCGGCGCCTTCGTGACGTCGGTCATGAGCCGGTATTGCCTGTTCGAAGTGGTGTGGTATCTCGCGCATGGCCGGCCGGGGCGCGCCTTCCGCCGGTGGCGGCGCGGGTGGCAGGCGGCGCCGGTTGC
>JAFGNR010000035.1 GCA_016926915.1 Anaerolineae bacterium | reverse complement strand
GAGCTGCTGGAGCCGGTAGGGGGGAATCCACTCGATGCTCTCTTCGGGTACCGGGTAATCGGTGCTGTAGACCTGGACCTGCCACGGGTGGAGTGTGGCGAGCGCATCGATCCAGGCCGTGAAGGCCGGGCCTGCGACGTTCGTAACAGGACCGCCGATCAATACGCTCTGGATGATCAAGCGCGGGACATCGCGCAGCGCGTTGAGAAGCGTCTCCAGGTGGACGCCGGGTACCGGGCGGTCGATACGGGCCAGGGTTTCGTCGTCGCCAGCATCGAGTTTCATGATGGAGGCATCGATAAGGGTGAGCGTATCCCGGATGTGAGGTTGGTGGGCCGTCGTCGCATTGGAGAAAAGGGAGAGGCGCGCCTGCGGCGCCAGCCGGTCGCGCAGGCGGCGAGCCTCACGCGCGATTCTAGGGAAGTAAGGATGTAGGGTTGGTTCCCCGTTCCCGGAAAAGGTCAGCGAATCGATCTGCGGGTGGGTATGTAAGGCCCGTTCGATGGCTTGAAGCACGGTGTCCGCTCCGGGAAACAGGGCCGGATCGGGGATCAAGGTCTTGACGTGGGTGCGACCGTAGTGGCAATAGATGCAATCGAAAGAACACACCTTACAGTGGGTGGGCAGGATATTGAGCCCCAGAGAAAGTCCCAGACGCCGGGAACGAATCGGCCCATAGATGATCTCGGTTTCCAACGGTAAGACGCGCATCTTCGTCACCTCGACCGGTCGCGCCCCGTGGGGACGCGGGGGTTATTTCAGCGGGCCGAAATCCTCCACGGGCCAGACCGAAATCCAGGCGCGGGCGATGACCTTGTCGAGGGCGATAGGTCCCAGGGCGCGAGAGTCGCGGGAGTTGCCCCGGTTGTCGCCCATCACGAAGATGTGATCTTCAGGAATGATCACCGGTCCGTACGTTCCCGGCGTGACATTTGGGAGGTAGGTCTCGGTGAGGATGTGACCGTCGATGAAGACGCGGCTGTTTCTTATCTCCAGCGTCTCTCCGGGCAGGCCGACTACGCGCTTGATGTAGGGGATGTCGGATTCCTCGACTCCGATTACGACGATTTCCCCGCGCCGTGGCGCGCGAAAATGGTAGGTCATTTTTTCGACGATGATCTGTTGGTCGGGATGGAGAGTCGGTTCCATGCTCTGGCTCAGCACGACGGTACGTTCACCGACGAAGTGCGTGATGAGGAGCGCCAGCAGGAGGGCCGGCGCTACCGTCACGAGCAGCTCGCGTGCGATGGTCTTGGCTGCCGCTTCCAGGCGGGCCAGCCACGTCTTTCCCGTTTCGATCTGTTCTTGCTCGCCGGCGTTATCCACGCTGTGTCCTTCTTTCAGTTGCTATTATCTCCCATTGTACCCCAGATGCCCAAAGTGCAAAACGGCAGGGCTTTATCATTCTCTGGCTCATCGACATTCCGCAATACGCAGCAGATTTGTAACTTCAGGATGTTGACATGTACGGCGACGAGAAACGGCCAAAGACGCCCACACAGAGGGAAAACCTGTGCCCATCCGTGTGTATCCGTGCGCTTCTTCGAATTTGGATGCAGAATGATGAGTCTCTGCTCCTCTATTTTCCATTCTTTACGTTAACTGCGCCGGATGGACCGGCGGAAAGCCCACACCAGGAGAATGAAGGAAAGGAGCACCGCAATTCCGAGTGTGAGTAGGTGTGGGAACACGGAGCCGCCGGCTAGATCCCCCGCCATGCTGATTTGCACCAATCTTACCACCGCAACGGTCGGCAGGCGCGACAGCACGGCCACAATCCAGCCCGGCCAATGATCTGTGTTGAAGTTGAGAACGGAAACGGGAATCAGTAGCAAGACCATGAGCAGCCCCAACCATGAAGTGATGTTGCTGGGCGTCTCCACGATGGCTCCGATCAGAAGCCCCAACGCAACGGAGAACAATGTGCTCAGCACAATGGCAGTGAGGGCGATATCCCAGTGGACGATGTGATTGTTAATGGCGAGCAGGATGATGGCCCCGCCGGTGAGGCAGTAGAAGATGCCGGTCAGCGCCTTTCCGGCGATGATCTGCCACATCGCTGCCGGCGATACCAGCAGAGCGTCCAGCGTGTGTTTCTCCTTTTCATCCACGAGGAGATGGGGAACGAGCGCCAATCCCAAGGTAAGGGGCATGATGACCATGGAGAGGGTGAGCATGATTTGCTGTCCTGAATCGTGAGGCGAGGGATATGCCGGATGTTCCGCTATGTCGATGCGTACGGGATACCCGATGGCCTGTTCGAGTTCATCCTGAAAGAACGTCGCCAGCGCCGTGATGTCTCCCTCATTCGCCCAATGGGGGAAGAAGCCGGGGATTTCCCGCCCGGTCAGGGTTTCCGGCGGTTGTTCGAAATCCTCCGGGATCACCAGCCCCAGTACCGGCGTGGAAGCGTTGCCGGTGGCGTTTTCCATGGCCTCCTGGGAGTCTACGAGTCGCAGCCAGAACGCCTCTTTCCTTGTCAGCGCCTGGATCGTTGGGGAATGACCGGGGTCGAAAACCAGGGCCGTGGGCTTGGCGTTGAGCCTTGTCAGCAGCGGGAGCGCGAATCCCGATATGACCATGATGACGATGCCGAGCAGGATGGAGAGCGTCATTCTGTTGGTGACGGCCTCGACGAGGTCTTTTGCCGTGATCGCCCAGATGATGCGAACGTGTGCTTTCCATGCGAGCGGGGCCTTTTCAGGTAATGTATTATCTTTCATGATCACTTCCTCCTTCGCTGTCTAGCGGTCCGCACGCCGTACAAGCCAGGTCACGAGCACGAGCGTCAGCGCTGCAGACGCGTAGACCAGGATGAGTTGTGCCGTCCAATCGGATGCCGTGATGTCGCTGGCGAACGAGGTGCGAAATAGGTGCAGCAGGGCCACACTGGGAAGCCACTGTGCCGCCCTGACCAATCCGGCTGGAAACAGTTCTTCTAACAGTGATAGGAACATCGGGATGAAAAGCGGCAGGATGATGCCCCAACTCCACAAGGTAACTTCCTGGCGGGTCTCGAACAGGGCGCCCAGGCACAATCCCAAGGCGACGCTGAACAGGGCCCCTCCCACCGCCGTAAGGGCGATAAGCCCCCCGTGGTTGATCAGCGGAAAGCTCATCGCGAGACCCACACCACAACCGAGCAGCGCATAGAACAGGCCGGTGAGAGCTTTGCCGAGGACGATCTGCATGGGGGTTGCGGGCGAGACCATCAGGACATCGAGGGTCTTGGTTTGTTTTTCCTCCAAGATCAGGTGTGTGGGAACCAGCATGCCGGTCATCAGGGTGACGAAGACCAGGGCAATTCCCATGGTGACTCCCAGGCCGCCTGAGTTCGGTTGCAGCGCAACCTTCTGATCGGCTATCTGGATATCTACAGGGGCTCCCAGTAACGCGATGATCTCGTTTTCGACGATCTGTTCGAGGTCGTGTGCGTCTCGATCGCCGACCCACGTATTGACGTATCCTGTGAGGATGGGCTCGCGACCTGCCGCGAGGGTCTGATTGAAATCAGCCGGGATAATAAGGCCCAGTTCAGGGACTTCTCCTTCCGCCAGTAGTCGTTTCAAGTGTTCGGGCGATGCATACCCTGTGTAGAGACCGCTCTGTGTGCTGGTATGAAGCATTTCCACCAATGAGGATTGGCCGTAGTCATAGGCAAGAACTGTGGCCGGCTCACTACTTGCTCCAAGAATGGGGAGTAGGCGATAGGCTATTACCACGAACAAGGCTGATAGAATGACGGCAAGCGCATTCTTGTTCCGTAGGGCTTCCACGATGTCCTTGGCTGCAATTGCCCAAATGATGCGCAGTTTCTGCTTCATTCCTCGAACCTTCCCCGAAGTCCTTGACCGGTCAAGGTCACGAAGATATCTTCCAGGGTCGTGGCGTCTGCTGTTCCATGCGCTGCCTTCAGCGCTGCCGGTGTGCCCAGGGCCACAATGCGTCCATGGTCGATAATGGCGACGCGATTCGACAGGCGGTCTGCTTCTTCCATGTAATGGGTCGTCAAGAAGATCGTTACACCCTTCCGGGCCAGGTCGGTCACGAAGGCGCGGATGTCGCGGGCAACGTTGGGATCGAGACCGCGTGTTGGCTCATCCAGGAAAAGAATCTCCGGGTTGTGTAGTAGCGCGCGGGCGATCAGTAGCCGTTGTTTCATGCCGTTGGAGTATTTCTTGACCTTGACTCTGGCCTGTTCTTTGAGTCCCACCAGCGCCAACACCTGGGGGATGCGTTCGGGTGAAACCCCGTAGAGTTTGGCAGTAAAACGCAGGTTGTCCTGTGCTGTGAGCCGCTCGTAGAGGTTCTGATGTTCGAACACCACCCCGATGTGCGGCTTGAGCCGCGCGCGCTCGGCGACCACGTCATAGCCAGCAACGCGTGCTGCGCCGCTCGTGGGCTCCAGCTGACCGGTGAGCATGCGGATGGTCGTAGTCTTTCCGGCGCCGTTTGGTCCCAGGAAGCCGAATACTTCTCCTGATTCGACACTGAACGTGATGTGATCTACAGCTCGGAGACCGTTATAATCTCGGGTCAAACCGTTGGCTTCAATGGCTTTCATTCTATTCTACTCCTGTTTACGCTGAAAGTCCGGGATATCCATCTTAAGCATACTCAACCGACGCGCGACGTGCAACAAATTCGGGCCAGAAGGTGCGACAGAACGCCGAATGGTGCGATTCGAGGGTTGAATGGACCGCCAAGGTGCGCGCTGCAAAGGGTGCAGTTGCCGAAGCGTGCTATGGAAGGTCTGGTTATGCGGCGGCAGAAGTCAGTAGCCGAGCAGTTCCCGCAGTTCGGCGGCGGCCGACTTGCTCAAGGGTATCTTGGTTCCGGCTTCGTCATCCAAGCGCAGGCTGAAGCTGCTCCGGGTGTAGGGGATCACTTCTTTGACATGCTGCAGGTTGACCAGATAGCCACGATGCGCGCGGAAGAATCCGCTGCGCACCAGTCTTTGCTCCAACTCGGTCAACGTGAACTGGACGGGGAGCATTCCATCTGTGGTTTGTAGGGTAACTTTGCCCTGATCGGCGACGGCATATAGGATGTCCGCCGGGTTTACCAGCACGACCTTATCTTCCAGCCGGGCCGGGACTTTGAACGGGAGTTGCGGCTGCGTTGTATCTTCCGGCGTGTAAGCGACGACGATGTGGCCCTGGTTCAGGATGTAGATCATCGTGCACAGTGATCTCAGATTCGCAACGTTATCCGCAAGGATGAGAATTGTGGCGCCGGCCTCGGCGCGGTGCAGGATCAGGCGACTCAGCAGGGTGATGGACGCTTCATCGCAACGGGCAAACGGTTCCTCTAGCAACAGGATGTGGGGATCGTGCAGCAGGGTCCGGCCGAAAGCGAGCCGGCGCATCAGACCCGTCGGGAGCTTATCGACGCGGGTGTGAGCGTGGTCGGCAAGTCCTACCTCGGCAAGGGTGGCCTCGACACGGCGTCGGGGCAGACCTCGCAGCTGCCCGTGGAACCACAGGTTGCTCTGTACCGTGCGATTCATATAGAGGCCATCCTCTGCGAACAGAATCCCCACCTGGCGACTGAAGGCTTCGTGATCTGTGGCAGGATCGATGCCTGCCAGGCGCACGGCGCCGACCGTGGGACGCGCCTTTCCGGTCAGCAGGGTGAGCAGGGGATCCCTGCCGGAACCAACCGGTCCGACGAGCGCAACAATTTCACCGGCGTGGATCTCTAATCGGTCGATGTCGACGACGAGGGTCTGGTCGATGACTTTCTGAAGATGCTGTAACTCGATCATAGCTACTATTTCTTATGGCGCCTGCACACTAAACCGGACGCTCCCGTTGACGAACTGCTCCCCGGCAGCTGTGTACCCCCATACGATGAGATCGTAGGTATACCCTGAGTTCAGGGGCTGGGAGGGGGTGAATGTGACGCCGGTGGAGGGCGTCAGGAATTCCAGGGTTTCGTACGTGGGGGATGCCTGGCTCAACACAATTTCGTAGGTCGCGGCGTTGGGATAGGGATTCCAGGTAAACGTCGGCGTGGTCGTTCCGATGGCGCTGCCTGCGGTCGGGAAGGTGATTTGTAGATCGGTTTTGTGAAGAGACCAGTTGAGCGCTAGCGGCGCCGCATTTTGTTTTTCCAACTTCCAGGTACAGCTCCCTCCATAGGGCGCCACCGGCGCGCCGCTGTTGTTGGAGCCGTTGAACATCACCCGGTAGGAGCCGGGCGTTACCCCCGTAAACGCATAACGGCCCTGTGCATCGGTGAAGGTCTGGCCCAGGAGACCGGCGCCGTTACATTCTGTGTTGAGCGCCACCGGTATGCCGGAGACCGGCGCGCCCAGGTGGGTCACCATACCCGAGATGGTATCGCTGGGCGTCTCCGGCGTTGGAAGTTCAGTTGGAGTTGGCGTGGTGGTGGGCGTAGGCGTAGCAGTGGGGAGGGCTGTTGGCGTTGCGGTCGGGGGCGGCGTGGTGGGGGTGGGTGTGGATGTGTCGGCGGGTTTTGTTGTCGCGGTCGCTGCGGGCGTCGTGGCTTCCGGGGTGGAGGTCGGCGTCGCCGTATCGGGGAGTGCATCAGGCGGCGCTGCCGTAAGCGTCGGCGTGGCGGCGGTGGGCGTTGGGGACGGGACCTGGGCGAGGGCGTCGTCCGGCGGCCGTTCGGTGGCGACCTTTGGCGTGGCAGAGTCCGCCGCGCGATCGAAAACTCCCGCGTTGGCCAGCAGGACCGCCCCAGCGCCGAGAACCAGCACCAACGCCACGACCGCGCCCCAGATCCATAGACGACGCCCGGCGCTGCGCGGCGGCGCGGCGGGCGAGGGCATATTGACCGGTCGCGAACCGCCTGTCGGGTATGCAGGTCCCGCCGCATATGCCGGCGGTTGTGAGGGCGGCGGCGCACCACCTCCTTGATCTGGAAACCGGGCCGTTCTACCGCGCAGAGGAAGCGGCTGTTGGGGAATAACCGCCGGCTGCTGCGGTTGCTCTTGCGGCAAGGGCCGGGTCAACGCGGACCGGAGTTCGTTGACATTCTGGTAGCGACGATCGGTTGTCACTTCAATGGCGCGCATGATAGCCTGGTTGACGGACGGGCTGACCCTCGGGTTTAGCTCGCGCGGCGACGGCACCGACCGGCTGCTGACCACGCGCTGCACACTCTCGGGCAAGGTCTCGCCCGTGAGCAGCCGGTAGAGCGTGGCGCCGAGCGCGTAGACGTCGGCGCGAACGTCCGTGTGCCCTCCGCCGTATTGTTCGGGTGGGCTGTAGCCCGGCGTGACGGCCTTGGCGCCGATGGTGGTAGAAAGGCGGGGATCGTAAACCTTGGCGATTCCGAAATCGACCAGCACGGCCCGCCCATCGGGCTTGATCTTGATATTGGCGGGCTTGATGTCGCGGTGGATGATGGGCGAGGGCTGGCTGTGTAAATAGCCCAGTGCGTCGCAGACGTCCGCGACCCATTGCAGCACTTGATTTTCGGGTAGGTTTGCCAGGCGGGTGATCATCGATTCCAGGTCTTCGCCCTCGATATAGTCCATCACCAAATACTGACCCTGTCCCTGGATGAAGAAGTAGTCGGTGACCCGGGGGAGGTTAGGGTGCGAGAGCCGGGCCAGGATGCGCGCCTCACGGATGAACTGCTCGTAAGCCTCCTCCGACGCATCCAGGTTTTCCTTGATGGCGACGAAGATGTCGAGATTCATATCCCAGGCGCGGTAGACGGCGCCCATGCCGCCCTGTCCAAGCAAGTTTGTGATGCGATAGCGAGTCTGTAGCTGCTGTCCGATTCCCAATGTCATCTTTTCCCCCTGGCTACTCGCCCGAATGGTCACGCGTGTGCATGGGCGGGATACATGCAGTATACCAAAGGTTGGTCACAATGGGAATCGTTTCCCTCTTTGATGCAATAGGAAACCGGCGACG
>JAFGNR010000191.1 GCA_016926915.1 Anaerolineae bacterium | reverse complement strand
GCTCCTTGTCTCATGCTACACTTCCGGCAGGAGTGAACCATGCCCTATACATTGAACCGCCGTCAGATGCTGAAGCTGATTATCGCGGCTGCGACCGCTGCCACCATGGCGCCGAGCCTGCACGCCCGCGCGCACTATCCCACGCAGGGGACGCCGGAACCGGACGAGGAAACCGCCATCAGCGCAGCCGTGCGGGAGCGGGTGCAGCAGCCGTGGGTCTGGATGGGACGTGCGATCCACACTGTGACCTTCTACGATACCCCCTCCACCTCCGGCGCCCGGCTCGATACGCGCTACCGCGATCAGGCTTTCCGCATTCTGGGCGAGACGCGGGCGCCGTTCAGCGCGCATAACGACCTCTGGTACGAAACGGAACTGGGCTACGTCCATTCGGCCTGGGTGCTGCCCCTGCGCATCTACCCCCCACAGCCGTTCCTCTCCGATATCGGGACGTGGGGATTCTGGGGCGAGGTGTCGCAGGTCTATACCGCCGGACGCACCGCGCCTTCTGCCAACGCAGCGCAGAAATACCGCTTCTACGGCGGTCATGTCTTCCATGTAATCGACGCCCAGGTGGATGAAGAGGGCATCGGCTGGTACAAGGTGTTCGACGACTATCCACCGAAGCAATTCACCAACCACCAGTGGATTCTGGCCAAAGACGTGCGGCAGATTCCCCGCGAGGAAATGGCGCCGATCCACCCGTTTGCCGGGGAGAAGCACATTATCGTGGATCTGCCGGGGCAGCGGCTCACCTGCTACGAAGGCGAGGAACCGGTGTTCAGCACGCTGGTGGCCTCAGGGCTGCCGGGCGTACACGCCACGCCCACCGGAGAGCGCTGTGTGCTGCTCAAGCAAGCGTCGCGGCACATGGCCAACGTGCCTTACGAGGGCATGCCGGATGACTTGCAACCCGATCCCAGCGACATCTTCGATCTGCCGGGCATCCCCTGGAACACCTTCTTCGATCTGGAGGGGCGCGCCATCCACGGCGCTTACTGGCACAATGACTTCGGCGTTCAGAGGAGCCATGGCTGCCTCAACGTCGCCTGCGAGGCCGCCCGCTGGGTCTACCGGTGGGTGCATCCAGTCGGCGGCTACGAGGACGAGTTCATTCAGAGCGACTGCACTGTCGGAACGCCGATTACTTTCCTGTAAGGACGAATGTCTCCGCAATCATCCCCAACAATGGGGGAATATCGTCGCCCGACCTCGGGCGCAAGCGGAGCACGTACAACCAGTCATCCGGCCCCTGGATCACCCAGGCTTCGGCATGCCGCTGGGTGCGTCCGGGCCAGTGCTCGATGAACCGGAAGGCGATCTGCTCCCCCCAGGTTGTCTCCTCCACGGAAACTATCTCGGGCAAGCGCTCATAGCGATCGGACAACTGGGTTGCTTCCAGCATGACCACGGCGGTGTTGAGCAGCAGCAGCTCCGTGGGGCCCGGCGCCCACCAGAGCGAGAGCGTATCGCGTCCCACCAGCCAGGTGCGGGACCCGGCCCATGCATCGCCCTGAGCATCTGTTTCCTTGCAAGCCTCCGGCACACTGAGCGCGACCCCCTCCGGCAACACGCCGCCCAGATCGTGAAATGCCAGCGGCTCCGGCTCGAACTCGAGAACCGGCTCCCCGCGCACCTCAATATCCGTCGTGACGTCTACCACCAGCTGCCAGGTTCCGGAAACCGGATACAGGGGCAACTGGAGTGCATCGTTGGCCGAATAGCGATAGGCGGCGCGCGCCGCCAGGTCGAATGTAGCGAAGCGTTCTCCAAAGGGATCGAACACGTCCGCGCGCACGGCGGCGGGTGCAGACGCCCCGGTTAGCGGTTCCAACACAACCTCGATGGGCGCCGGTTCCAGCGCCGAGACGGTCTCCGGCCAGAGCAGCGTGAGATCAAGGGCAGGCACAGGCGTGGGCGTGGGCGTCGCGGTTGGGGTTGGCGTCAGGGTTGGCGAAGGGCGCGGCGTCCACGTGGGTACCAGCGTGGGTACAGACACTGTCGGCGACGCGCAGCCTGCAACTACCAAGAGCAAACACAGGGCCGCGATGGCAGGTTTCGTTCGGGTCATCTCAAGTTCCTGTTAACGCAAATGGCTCATCATCTGGCGTTAGCGCCGTTTTCCCAGCACACGGCGCAGCACCAGGCCCGAAATCCCTACGACGGCAGCCACTGTCAGCCCTACGAACCACCGCTGCCGGGTCTCCCACCGGGTCTGTTCCGCCAACGTCCCCTTGCGAATATCCCAGAGCGTCACCGTGTGCTCGGCGCGCGCGAGGGTATGCCGGTAGAGAAGTTGTTGGGTTTCGCGATCGACGCGGTAGTGCCCATCGGATACTTCGACGCCATACCCTTCCGGGAACTGGAAGTTGGGCACGTAGATAACGGTCGGCGCCGTGACCTCGGAATCGTGGCGGAAGGTGAAAGTGAAGACGCCGCGCGAGAGATCAAAGGACTGGTGGAGCGGTTCCCCGGCGATGGCCTGGGGATGAGGGCGCAGGGCCGCTTCCAGCGCGCGGCCCCCGTCGTTGAGGTCGCCGGTTCCCTGCTGCTGATCCCGGCTGAAGAGCGACAGGTCTTCGCCGTTCCACTGGTCGCCCCGTGCGTTCGTGTTGTCAGCGGTATAGTTCCAGAGCGTGTAACTCAGCAGATTGTCCTCTAGCGCTTGCAGGCTCCGATTCAGCGCCTGCACCTGCACCGAGAAATCCCCTGTGCGGTAGGCTTCGGCGTTCTGTAGATCGAAGGGAATCCCCACCTCACCGATAAGCGTGGGAACCCCGCCCAGCGCTTGTTCTGAGACCTGTTTCAGGTCTGCCAGCTGCCGCGCGAACACGCGGCGCACAGCCCCTCTTCCGACAACGGGTTTCATCGTCCCGATATCGACGGTGAAGCCGGGTAGATAGCGCTTCGTAGCCAGGGTGACGCCGTCGTACCAATGCCCCGCGTGCACCACGTTTTGCGCATCCGTCTCCGTCCACCGGAGATCATGCTCGTTCGGCGCCCCCTCAACGAAAATCAACGCGTCCGGGTCGATAGCGCGAATCCCCTGGGCATACCGGTTGGCAAACGGTCGGAAATAGTCGCGGTAGAAGTCCACCTCCCGCTCCCCCACGCGGGCGAAGTGATCCGGGCGCAACACTACCGGATTACAATCCGCATCCACGCCCCAGACGCCGTTTACCTGCCACAGGGGCGCCACATCCTCCAGCCACACGGAGTGACCCTTGGGATTCAGAATCCGCACGCCGGTCTTCTTGATGCCCGTGAGTTTGAGCGCCAGGAACTCCACCTCCTGGGGGAATCCGGCGCCCAGGGCCATGCCCTGGAACACCGTCGGGGACTCGCCCCAATTCGCCACCCCTACCCGCGTGTGCAGATCGCGGCAGCCAATGAAGCCGCTCGAAGGCTCATTGAGCGTATCGTATCCTACCACGTGGGGGAAATCCTTGAGACGTTGGGCCACTTGCTTGATGGCCTCGATATAGTGGCGTTGGAGATAGTCCTGCACCGGCTCCCCCGCGATCTCGGTCTGCGGCGCGAAATCGTTGCCGCCAAAGAAAAGCGTCCACATCGTCGCCGTCGCGAATTTGCCGTAGTTCGTGGGCCAGATCATGCGCGGGAACGGGTCGCCGTGAAGGGCGTGCACCAACGCGGCCCCCGTCTCCTGGAGTTTCGTGATATCGAACCCCACCGCCTCGAGGGTCCAGCCCGGCGCGCCATCCCCGCCCGTGAAGCGACTCCAGACGTCCTGGTGCGGATCGATGAAGAGGCTTAGCCCGTGCGCTCCAGCCTTCTCGACGATAGCGGTCAGGTAGTCCAGATAGGTTTCATCGTAGATGCCGGGACCGGTGTGCTCGATGGCTTCCCAGGTGACGAGGAAGCGCAGGAAGGTGAACCCCCACGCCCGCAGCCGGGCGAAGTGTTCATCCGCTTCTTCCAGAGAGAGAGGCCGCCCCACAAACGAAACGTCGCGATGTTCGAAGAACCCCTCACGAACGTGCGTGGGCATTCCCACCGGCGTCTTGGCGCTCCCGCTGAGGTTGACACCTCGCAACAACAGTGTGCGTCCATGCACATCTTTGAACCAGGGTCCACTTACGCGAATCATCGCGGCCTCCTCCTTCGAAAATAGCGATCAGCCGGCAGTGTTGATGTAGCCGAACACATAACGGCGCCTCTGAAAATGCGAATGGCGAATTATAAACAGTGCGGGCGACGGCGTTACATGCCGTCGAGCGCGAGCAGCGCCGGTTCCCAATCAGGATGGTAACGCAGCGCCGCTTCGAAGTCCTTGCGCGCCCCGTCACAATCGCCCAGAGCCAAACGGGCGCGCCCGCGCCAGAAATAAGATTCCTCCAGGTTGGGGGTAACGCGCAGGAGCTCGTCGGCCAACACGATCACGTCGTCGTAGCGCCCTACGGCATCGTAGGCCGCGTAGGGCTCGAACTGGTACCAAAGCATGCGGAAGGGCAGGCCCAATGCCCGCGCCTGATCGAAAGCCGCGACTGCCCCCTGCATATCTCCCAGCGCTGCCAGGCTCGATCCGGCGTTGAACCAGGCAAAGGTCGCGGCATCGCGGCAGGCGGCATAGGCCACGCAGGATGTCTCCGGCGCCGCAAGCTCGGCCTGAGCGCTCTCGAGCGCCTGGCGAAGCGCCGCTTCCGCGTCGAGCGCCGGACCAAGTAGCGTCGCCAGATCGGGCATCCGCTCCGGCGGCAACGCCAGGATATAGACGCGGTTGAAAACCTTCCAGAGTTCATCCAACTCCCGGTAGCCAACCAACACGTCAGGGCCATGGAGAGAGTCGTAGGTCGCGAACTCTTGCGTCGCGTCGTCATAACCGACAATGAGACGATAGTGCCCCAACTGATCCCGCGCATCGCGCACTTCCCAGGTCTCGACAATGACGGGGAACCCGCCGGCGATCAAACGCTTCAGCAGGTCCAGGTCGCCTCCCACGCGCGCCAGGGCATCGAGACCGAGGCTCTGCGCATAGGCAACCATCTCGCCAGGGCTGACGTTCTTATCCTCAGGATCCGGCTTCAGCACCGGCGCGGCATCATATTGGGTCTCGGTGCGTTCCCAATAGGACAGCAACATGGTCAGCGTCGTGGGGCCGCAGTTATTCCAGCCCTGATGCTCGTGGCGCAATCCTTCGAGAAAGGCGTGAGGCGGCAGGGTTGGCGTCGCCGTCGGTGTGGGCAGGGGCGTCGCGGTAGGCAGCGGGGTCAGGGTCGCTTCCGGGGGGCTGGTGGGCGTCGCCGTGGGAACCGGGGTTGCGGTAGGCAGCACGACTGCCGCCGGCGCGACCGGCGTGGGCAACACATCGGCATGCTCCACCTGCCGCAATGCCAACAACGGCTCCGGCAGATAGTAAGCGTAACGCCCGGGAAGCGCCCGGATAAGCGCGCGGCCCGCCGCCAGCGCCATGATCAACACCAGCAGCGCGCCGATGACCACGAGCAAAATGCGGATATTGCGTTGAATCGCCCATTGACGCATGGGGGCATTATAACACAGGCCCCCAGGGCGATCAATGAAGCGCAGAATGGCGGACCGCGTCGAGCAGCGCGAGGATCTCTTCGCAGCGGAACAGCCAGGCCGCGCCCAGGAACGCCCCCAACCCTGCTGCCAATGCGACCGGCGTGCTCACCGGCAACGGAACCGACGCCAGAATCGCGCGAGTTGCCAGCACCACGCCCGCCAGCACTGCCGATGCAGCAAGGATGCGCCCCAACGACCGGGTAAGCGCCCTGATATCGAAACTGCCCGGCTGTCGCCGCACCCATGCCGCCAACAGGAGCACCTGGACACACACGCCGGCGCTGTTCGCCAGGGCGATGGCGCCTTCCTGGAGCGAAAACAGCAACCAGCTCCCCACCCCGGCATTGACCGCCAATCCGACCAGCGCCGCGCCAAACGGCCGCCACATGTCCCGCTGCGCGAAGTAGAAACGGCTCACCACCTCCAGGGCGGCGTGCCCGACCAAGCCCAGAGCCAGGAAACGCAGCACGGTCGCCACGCGCGCCGTGGTCGCGGCATCGAAAGCGCCGCGCTCGAAGAGAAGGGCCGTCGCCGGACGCCCCAGCAGGGCCAGCCCCACGGCGGCCGGGATTGCCAGCGCCAGCACCATCCGCAGCGCCCAAGCGCCCGTACGCTGCAGACCGTCGCGATCGCGCATGTTAGCCTGTTCGGCAAGGGTAGGGAAAACCGCAATGCCCAATGCAGTCCCGACGATGGTCTCGGGGAACTGCATCAGGCGCCAGCCATACTCATAGGCGGAGATGGCGCCGGACGCCAGGCGCGACCCCAGGAAAGTCGGCAGCACGAAGTTGAGATAGGTGGCGCCCAGCCCCAACATGCGCGGCCCCATCAGGCGCAACACCTGGGGCAAATCAGGATGCCAGAACGCGGGTCGCCAGCGAGCGCCGAATTTCAACAGGCCGGGTACCTGGATAAGAAGATGCCCCACGGCGCCCAACAGCCCGCCCCAGGCCAGGCCGAAAATACCCCACCGGGGAGCGAGCGCCAGCACGCCGAAGATTCGCCCCACCGTGTAGGCCAGCGGCGCGACCGCGGGCAGCAGGAAATGCTGGTGCGCCTGCAGAGAGGTCATCACGATACCGCTGGCGCTGGAAATGCAGGTCTGCACCAAGACCAAGCGCATCAGGCGCACCGCCAACGCGACCAGTTCAGGGGTGAAGCCGGGCGCCACGGCGCGGATAATCTGCGGGGCCAGGAAAGCCGCCGCGACACTGGCGGCGGCCACGACGAGCAGCACCAGATTGAGCACTGCAGAAGCCAGCCGCCAGACCTGCTCGCGGTCCTGTGCTTCCCCGACGATGCGCGCCGAAAGCACCGGGATCAACGCCGTCGCCAGAGCGCTGCCTGCCACGACAGTGAAGAGACCATCGGGCAGCTCGAACGCGGCATAGTAGGCATCCAGCGTCGCCGAGGCGCCAAATGCCCGCCCGATGAGCATATCGCGCACCAAGGCCAGCACCTTATCGATAGCAAAAAGCACGGCGACCGTCGCCGTAGAGCGTAACACACGATTCTGGGTATTCATAAACATTGACGTTTCCAACGGTTCCAACAGGGAAAACATCCCCTACGAGGCCGTATTGTACACAATTCCGGAAGATTGTGCACGTTTGGGCACGCGAAAAGGCTCACAGATGCACACGGATTCTTTCCCTCTGTGTAAGCATTCTTTCTCACGTTCCGGAATTGGCGCGCAGTGAAGAAGCACGTATACTGGTCGTGGGGCCATCACGAGTCAAGGAGAGGCGCTGTAGTGTGCGAACCATCGCGAGATAACGAACAGGGCCCCATCGTAAGGAGCGTTGTATGAGTGCGGAGAAAGAAACTCAGGAGTCCGGTGGATTTTCGGCCGAAGAACGAGCCGCGATGCGGGAACGCGCTCAGGAGCTGAAAGCGGAATCGCGTCGCGGTGGGCGTTCCAAAAAAGGCAAGCCTGACGGAGAACAAGATGTGCTGGCGAAGATCGCGGAAATGCCGCAGCCGGACCGGCAGCTGGCCCTGCGGATCCACGAGATCGTCAAGGCTGCTGCGCCCGACCTGACGCCGAAAACCTGGTATGGGATGCCGGCGTATGCACGCGATAACAAGGTCGTGTGCTTCTTCCAGGGCGCGGAAAAATTCAACGCGAGATACGCAACATTCGGATTCAACGACACCGCGAACCTGGACGAGGGCGCTATGTGGCCCACTTCATTCGCCCTGAAGGAATTGACCCCAGCTGTGGAAGAAAGGATCGCTGCACTCGTCAAGAAAGCTGCCAGCTGATCCCCGGACTGACCATGATACCCCACCGGCAGGCGTCATCGCCGAGGGGAAAGTTATACCTGCAGATACCAGCATGGTAGGCGCAACGAGAATGAAATGCAATTTTGACCCACATACCCCCCCGGAGATCGTCAACGGCGCCTGGAAGCACGCGTTCCCCGTCTTCCATTGGCTCTATCACGTCATCAACCATCCCAATTTCATGTTCTACATCACGACCTACAAGGACAACGGCAAGAACAATGTCTGTCTTCATGCCTGGGGCTTTGTAAATAGTGATCCCAACCACGCGACCTATTTCATCCTGTCCCTGAACAAGACTGGACACACCTATCAGAATGTGCAGCGGGAAGGCGTGTTCTGCATCAACTACCAGACGCAAGAAACCCCCGGATTGGCTAAGACGGTGCATCACAATGCCTACGCAGACGACGAGATCGGCGCAGCCGGGCTTACGGCAGAACCGTGTGTAAGCATCCATGCCCCCAGAATCCGCGAATGCGGGCTCCATCTCGAATGTACCGTACTATGGGAAAAGGAGATACCGCAAAGCAGCCACGTGGTACTGGTTAGCCGGATCAAGTACGTAACCCTGGAAGAGGCGTTGCTGAATACGGACTACCGGGAGAAACTGCGGGCATTTGGCACGCATCTCTGCTATACCCAACAGATCAATCCACTCACCGGTGAAATGAACGCTGTGGGAGGAGAGGGACGACTGGATCCTGCACTGTTTGAGGATTGGTAGCCATAGAGCATCAATTCACAAGCATGTCGAAGCGAGAAGATCGAATTCTGGCGGAATATCGAGAGCAAGATCGCAGACGCGCTGCGGCAATTTGAGAGCCGGCTTCCGGCAGACGTCATTGAAGACGTCGACAGTTTGACGTTTTCACCATCCACGATATAATGAAGCTATATCACCAGAAAGGAGGCGCACAGATGAAACCAGAAATTGCTGTTTTCGTTCCCAATCGTGACGTGCGCCTGCCGGAGCTGTCCTAGCGGAATTCTTTCCCCTACGGATACCATCCAGCCACGGGCTCGCGCGTGGCTTTTTTTGCGCCTCGCGCACCCCACGGACGCCATCCAGTCAGGTCGCACGCCCATCCCGTCTATCGTATGCAGTGAACACATGTCGGCAGACCCTGGCGACAGGTGATCTACCTGTCCGGTGTAAAGGTCTGTCTGACGGCTGAGGGCTGAACGCTGATCGCCATTTAGAGGAGACTACCTATCATGCAATCGACACCTTCCCAGTCCCCTGACCTGGCTCAGGGATTGGTCACGAGGAAGAACCGGGGCCAGTATCTGGTCCGGATGAACGGGCGCGAGGTGCCCTGTACAATTTCTAACCGGCTACGAAAGCAGCTGCTCTACCCAACCGCCGATCCGGCCTCGCGCCGGCGCCGCGTAATCGACGTCCGCGAGATCGATTTCGTCGATCCGATCGCCGTCGGGGATCAGGTGGCGTTCATCGAGGTGGAGGATGGCACGGGACATATCGTCATGGTGCTCCCCCGGCGCACGAAACTCTCGCGGTGGGCGGCGGGGTCTGCCGTCCGGCGGGATGACAGCGCATTGCACATGGAGCAAGTGCTGGTCGCCAACGTCGAGCAGATCGTGTTGGTATTCGCCGCCGCACAGCCGAAACCCGCGTGGCAGCTGCTCGACCGGTACCTGGTGACGGCAGAAGCTGCCGGCATTCCGGCGCTCATCTGCATCACCAAGATGGACCTGGTCAAGGCCAACCGGCTCGAAGCGGCGCTAAACATCTACCGCAGCTGCGGGTATCCCGTGGTGCAGACCAGCACCGTCGATGGGCGCGGCATCGAGACCATACGCGAGGCCTTCTCCGGAAAGCTGTCCGCGCTCATGGGAAAGTCAGGCGTCGGCAAGACAAGCCTGCTCAACGCCATCGAGCCGGATTTGGGCCTGCGTGTGAACGCCGTGCGCGAACGGGACGGCAAGGGACGGCACACCACCACCCATGTGGAGATCTTCCCGCTCAGCAGCAGTGGGGGCGTCGTCGACACGCCAGGGATGCGCGAGTTTGCGCTCTGGCATCTCGAGGGGCCGGAGATCGCCAGCTACTTCCCGGAGATGCGCCCCTACCTGGGTCAATGCAAGTTCGGCGCCAGCTGCCGGCACGAAAACGAGCCGGGGTGCGCCATCCAGGATGCCGTTGCCGCCGGCGCCATTGCCGAAGCGCGCTACCAGAGCTTCTTGAAGATGGCTTCGGAATGAGGCACAATGACAACGCCCGGCGC
>JAFGNR010000190.1 GCA_016926915.1 Anaerolineae bacterium | reverse complement strand
GCCTCCGCACATTCTAATCACCGATCTCACGCGCCTGCAGGCTAATCGCTGGGAATTGGCCCTGCCCTCTACAGTTGGCAAACACCGCGTTTACGATAACGCCAGGGCGCAGTTGTACCAGCAGCGCCCCCAGACTCCTTTCCAGCAATAAGGAAGTTTCTCTTGGAACCAGGAGCCACGCGGGCCAGTATCATCATCGTCGCCTATAACGGGCTTGACTACATCGAGCGTTGCCTGGACTCGGTGCTGAAGACCCTGTCGGACCGCGATGAACTCATCGTCGTCGATAACGCCTCCACCGATGGCACACCGGATGCCATTGTCCAAATATGCCCCGCTGCCGGCGTGGTATGCAACCCCACAAACGTGGGGTTTGCTGCCGCCTGCAACCAGGGCGCCCAGGAAGCAAAAGGAGAGATTCTGGTATTCCTAAACCAGGATACTTACGTTTCTCCCGGGTGGTTATCGACCCTGATCGAAGGCTTGCACGAAAACGGTGGGGGTGGACTCACGACGTCGAAGATTCTTCAGATGCAGCATCCCGATCGTATCCATCTCTGCGGGCAAGATGTTCACTATACCGGCCTGGTCTTTGGGAGAGGGTTCCAGGAAACTGCCGGTCGCCGAACCGCAGCGGAAGCTGTCGATGCCGTCGCCGGCGCTTCTTTTGCCATCACGCGGCAACTCTGGGAGGCGCTGGGCGGATTCGATGAGACCTTTTTCATGTACTATGAAGAGACCGATCTATCATGGCGCGCCCGGCTGCGCGGTTACACCAGCCGCTATGTGCCCAACTCGATCGTTTTCCACGACTATCGCCCGCGCAGCATGTCGGCTTTCCAGGCCTACCATATTTTTCGAAACCGCTGCCTGATGGCGCTCAAGAACTGGCGTTGGCGGACCCTCGGGCTACTGTTTCCAAGCCTGCTGCTTGCCGGGGGCATCGATTGGTGGCTCGCGTTAGGGCTGGGTTTCAAGGGGGTGCAGGCCAAAGTGAAAGCGAATCTTTGGATCATCGGCCACTTCCGGTATATCGCGCAGCAACACGCGCAGGTACAGCAAGAGCGCCAGGTTTCCGATGCGGAAATGTTGCGGGAATTCGACAGCACGCTACAGCCCCGGGAAAGGGTCCTGGGCAGAGGCGCCGGAAAACTGCTGCATACCTGCGATACAATGTTCAAAGCCAACAGAAAGCTGGCCTTGAACCTGTGCCAGCGCCGGGGATGGTAACCAGAGACCCCGTCTCGAAGGGAGATCCCATGAAACTCCAACTCGTCGTTCGCAAGTATGGGCGCATGATCGGACTCGCGCGCTACGAAACGACCCTGATGCAGACATTCGACCGGCTGGGGGTTGCCTATTCTGTGGCGACGCCGGCCTATCCCTGGCCCATCAACGTGGCCCACTGGCTCTTGCAGCCTTTCAAACTGGATGCGCGCACCTTTTTCAGTACCTATCCGGTCGCTGCTGGGCCGTTGACGCCCGGCGCCCTCACCCATCTTACATCCCAGCAATTGGCGACCCTGCTGCGCCTCCATCCCGATCTACATCCCACCGTGGTGACGGTGCACGATATTATCCCTTACCTGGTGCGCGACATCCCCGAACAAAGCGACTACCGGCATTTCTATGACCGTTGGGTCGACGGGGTCGCCGTAAGAAATCTGCATCGCGCCGATGTCGTAATCGCAATTTCGAATTTCACCAAACGCACCTTGATCGAAGAAGTCGGCTGCGACGAAACCAGAATCAGGGTCGTGCTCTACGGACTCGACCACGCGCTATTCCGCCCGGTTCCGGTCACCCCGGAGTTTCGCGAACGGTACGGGCTGTCCCCCGAGAACCGGTATATCCTTTACGTGGGATCCGAAAACCCGCGCAAAAACTTACCCCGGTTGGTGCAGGCGTTTGCCGGCCTGCGCAAACGGATTCCCAACGTCAAGCTGCTCAAAGTCGGCTCTCCGGAGAATATCCCCGCTTTCGAACAGCTGCAGAAACAAATCCACGCGCTCAACCTGGAGGATGACGTCATTTTCTACCGGCACCCCCCCCAGGAAGATTTGATTGCATTTTACTGCGCAGCCGATGTGTTTGTCTTCCCTTCACTTTACGAGGGGTTTGGTATGCCCCCCCTGGAGGCCATGGGCTGCGGCGCAGCGGTCGCCTGCTCCAACGCCGCCTCCTTGCCGGAAGTCGTGGGAGACGCGGCCCTGCACTTCGACCCGTACAACGTCGGGGAGCTCACGGACACGCTGGAGCGCCTCCTGAGCGAGGACGCCTTGCGCGAAGCGTTGAAACAAAAAGGCCGCGAACACGCGGCCACTTTTACGTGGGAACGGGCTATTAACGAGACTTTGGCCGTTTACCGGGAGTTAGCCTAGCTGTTGCTACTTGTTTTTGCCATCAGGGTCCATGATCTCCCCGTTGCGGCGCTCATAGCACCCATCTGCGGAAAGATGTGGCGCCCCACCCTACGAGAACACAAAACGTATGAACAAATTGATTAATCTGATTGAAGCAGCCTGGTATCGGGCGCGCGGCTACTATCCTGGGGTCGTAAACGGGATGAAGCTCAAACTGGATCCTTATCACATTCCTTTTTGGCGAAAGATGGGCAGAGATCAATGGGAACCCCAAACCTTCACAGTATTGTCGACATTTCTCAATGCGGATTCTGTTTACTGTGACATTGGCGCCTGGATAGGCCCCACGGTCATCTATGCCGCGAAAATCTGCAAACGCGTCATCTGTTTCGAACCGGATCCAGTAGCCTATGAGTTCCTGCGTTGGAATATCGATTTGAACGCGTTGCACAACGTTACCTCTTTCAGTATCGCGTTATCGAGTCGCATGTCCATACAAAGAATGTCAAGTTTTGGGGGACATCTTGGCGACAGTATGTCAAGCCTGATAGTAGATAGACATAAAAGCCAGACCGTCGATGTCCTGGCGCTGACTTGGGACACGTTCATCGATCTGGCGAAAATAGAGAAGATGGATTTTATCAAAATCGACATTGAAGGAGGTGAATTTACCCTCCTGCCTACATTGAAGAACTATTTAGCGCGGCACAAGCCGGTTGTGTATCTCTCCCTCCATGCCCCCCTCCTGGACGCCGGTATCCGGGAAGAAAAAATGCAGCAGGTAATTGATGTGATGAGCATTTACAACACATGCCTGGACCATAACCTGGCCCCGGTAGATATCCATACACTTCTTGACGAACAGACCCTGATGTACTGTACGTCCTACATGTTCCTGGATTGAAGGCGTAAGCAGCGCGTGAACAAGGGTCGGGAGCCGGAGTATGGATAGGCAAAATTCCATTCAAGGAGACCAACTATGAGTACATGGCTAATCACCGGCGGCGCCGGATTCATCGGGTCGAATACGGCCCACGCACTTCTGAAAAGTGGACATCGCGTGATCATCGTCGATAACCTATCGCGCGAGGGCAGCAAGAAGAACCTCCACTGGCTTCAGGCAACCCACGAGGGCCTCCAGTTCGAACGGGTGGACGTCCGTGAGTATGCCGCGCTCCGCGCGGTCATCGAACGGCACGCAGACATCGACGCCCTGGTTCATCTGGCGGCGCAAGTGGCGGTCACGACTTCCGTGGTCAATCCCCGCGAAGATTTCGAGATCAACGCGCTGGGCGCCCTCAATGTGCTGGAAGCGGTCAGAGAAACCGGCATCAATCCGGCAATCCTCTACGCCTCGACCAACAAAGTGTATGGGGGCATGGAAACGATCCAGATCGGCGAAACGGAGACGCGCTATTATTACGAGGACTTGCCCGAAGGCGTGTCGGAAGAGATGCCCCTGGATTTCCACTCGCCTTACGGCTGTTCCAAGGGGTCGGCCGACCAATATATGCGCGACTACCACAGGATTTACGGGCTGCGGACGATAGTGTTCAGGAACTCATGCATCTACGGGCCGCGTCAATTTGGCGTCGAAGACCAGGGATGGGTGGCGTGGTTCATCATTGCAGCCTTACTGCAACGCCCCCTGACGATTTATGGCAACGGCAAGCAAGTTCGCGACATCCTGTTCGTCGCAGACCTGGTGCAGGCTTTCCTCAAGGCCGTCGAACGCATCGACCAGACTGCCGGGCAGATCTACAATATGGGAGGCGGGCCGGAAAACACGCTGGCGGTCTGGAGCGAGTTCCAGCCCCTGCTCAGCGAGCTTTTCGCGCGTCCCATTACCGCAGCATATGCCGACTGGCGCCCCGGCGACCAGAAAGTCTACGTCTCGAACACGGCCAAGGCCAGACGCGAGTTGGACTGGGAACCCGAGGTCAACGTAAGGCAAGGCATCAAACGGCTCTACGAGTGGGTTGTGGCCAATCGCGGCCTGTTCGAAGACGTTTGAGACCGGCAGAGGTAAACCGGAAGACCTTCCCTGGTTCAGAACAGTAGTGCTTGCGCGCACATAGATGACTCCACTGCAAAAAGAGGGATTTCACCGCAGAGAACGCGGCCGGCTTGCCCTGGTCACGCTGATCGCCATCCTGGGAGTGTGCCTGACCCATGCCCTGTGGCTGCCCTGGATCGGCGAATTCCTCGTCGTCGCAGATCCGGTACAGACCGCCGACGCGATCGTCCCCCTGGCGGGAGGGGATACGCGCTCGGTCTATGCGGCGCGCCTCTTTCAACAAGGATGCGCCGCAACCTACGTAGCGACCAACATGCCGCTGCACGCCCCCGGCATCCGACAATCCTACGGGGAGCTGGTGCGCCAGGAAGCCATCTGGCAAGGTGTGCCGGAGGAAGCCATTGTGGTCATCCCGGAGGAAGTAGAAACCACCTACGAAGAAGCCCAGGCTGTGCGGGCGCTCTCTGCAGAGCGGGGATGGCGCACCGTGTTGGTGGTCACGGATCCCTACCACACCCGGCGCGCGCGCATTATCTTCCACGATGTCTTCGCGGATGCCGGGATCACCTTGCTTATGGCGCCGGTCGAAGGACATGCGTACCGGCCCCGCACCTGGTGGCGCGATCGCGATAGCCTGAGGGAGACCTGGACGGAGTACCTGAAGCTGGCGCTCTATGCACTGGGATACCGCTAACACACCCACTACGCAGAGGCTCACGGATACACACGGACGAACACAGATTTCCCCCCTCTGTGCATCTCTGTGTAAGCATCTGCTTATACCGCACATGGCAGTATCCTGAAATCGTATCATCCGCGAACCTGCTTGCCTCTGGTAGCATAACGATGAACCAGAGAATGACAAAGCCCAGCCGTTCATCTGTACCGGCCTTGACGCGCATACTCCCTATGTTAAAATGAGTGCATCTGGATTCACGAAACGGGGCGCTCACGGCGAAAATGGCTGAGAGCAAATGTCTAATAGATTTCCATGATCAAATTCAAGATTCGCAACGAGTTCTTCATCTTTGCCGTGCTGGGGGCGCTGCTTCTAGCGCTCATAGCGGTTGGCGTGGAGGGTCTGCCGGCCCTCCTTGTGGCGATCCGGCTGCTGCTGGGCCTGATTTTCGTACTTTACGTGCCGGGATATGCCCTACAAGCAGCCTTGTTTCCCCGCCGGGACGATCTCGATGGTCCGGAACGGCTCGCGCTTTCCCTGGGCCTGAGCGTTGCCATTGTCCCTGCCGTGGCCCTGCTTCTGGACCAATTGCCCGGGGGAATCCGTCTCTGGCCTATCGTCCTGAGCGAAACGGTTGTCATCGCCGCCAGCCTCCTGGCGGCCTGGTTACGGCGGCGCCGGCTGCCGCTTGAGGAACGCCCCCTCGCCGAGATTGAACTTGACCTCTGGAGCTGGTGGGGCGCCCAGGAGCGCACAAACCGGATTCTCTACGGCATCCTCGCAGGCGCTTTGGCGCTGGCGCTCATTGCCGCGACCGCCATTCTGGCGCTTCCCAGATCTGTCGATTCCTTTACCGAATTCTACGTCCTTGGCCCCGAGGGATTGGCCGAAAACTATCCCCGCGAGAGCCTTGCAAATGACCCGGTCAGTATAACCGCCGGCATTGCAAACCAGGAGGGCCGGCCCCTCACGTACCGCATCGAGATTCAAACTGCCGGCGCCCTGCTGGCCGAGGTAGGCCCCATCGACCTGGAGCATGGAGAAGTATGGGAAGCAGCCGTCACGTATACATTGCCGGAGGCCGGCGACGATCAAGCAGTGGATTTTTTCCTCTACCGCGAGGACGACAACGCACCGCATCGTTCATTGCGGCTCTGGATCGATGTGAACGCGGCGGACTAGCGGGCTTGCATACCGGACCCCAGACAGAGCGACGCGTACTTGGACCATGATGTACTCACGCGCTGAGGAAAGCCGTTAGATGTACCAGATCGATCACCATACCCATACCACATTTTCCCCAGACGCCGCCTACACCATGGCCCAAATGGCCGAAGCTGCTTATCAAGCAGGGCTGGAAGGTATTACCTTCACCGAGCATCTGGAATGGATGCCGGGCGACGGCGCCACCGGTTACCTGGACCTCGACGCCTATTTCGCCGAACTACACCGGATCCAGGGCGTGTACGAGGGTCGCCTATGGGTGCGGTGCGGGGTCGAAATGGGCAGCTCACACCTGTTTCCGGAAGAAGCCCACGCCATTTCCGGCGCGCACCCCTGGGATATCATCCTGGGATCGAACCACTGGGCCGGCGGGATACCCGGTTGGGAGCCGGTTGCGTTCGAGGACGGCAGCGAAGCCGCGTACCGGCGATATTTCGAAGACCTGGTCCCGCTGGCTCGTCACGGCGTCTACGACGTGCTGGCGCACTTTGACCTGGTGCGGCGTGATTCCTGGTCACACCTTCAACAAGAGTTGCCCCTCGAACCTTTTAGCGACCTGATCCGCGAGGCGCTGCGGGCCGTAGTAACCCGGGGGAAAGGGCTGGAAATCAACACCTCTGCCTGGGGAATGGGTCTTCCGGAACCTTGCCCCAACCTTGCCATCCTGCGCTGGTACCGGGAGTTGGGCGGCGAGACTCTCGTGCTAGGATCCGATGCCCATCGTCCCTGGCGCATCGGGCAGTTCTTCGCCCGCGCCTGCGACTACGTCCGGGCCGCCGGCTTCCACAGGCTTGCATACTTCGCCGAACGCCGCGTGGTGCGGTGGATCGATCTGTAGTTCCGCAAGAACGGTCATTTGTCATCCTGTATTGAGTATCTTCCCCTATTGCCTTTCTCCGGGACCTGTACTACGGTATAGACAGCACGCGAGATACACACGCGTGCCGACGTAGACATCACAACCCGTATGGAATGGTCCACATTCCAGATAGAGGAGGAACATAGTGGCGGAAATCTTCACCCGCCCCATCAAGGCGGCGCACATCATCAAAAATCCCTCATGGGAACAGCTCCGGTCTTGGGCCGCGAGCGAGGAAACAACCACGACCTCCGGTTCGGCGCGCTACATCACCCGCATCCGGAGCCGTTCGGCCAAATTCACCGATATTCTGTTCGGCGCCCCGGATGCCGAACAACGCCGGTGGCTGGAGGAAGCTCAGGCCACTCTGGGGACCATGCGGCTAATCCAGCTGGATCGTGTCATGGGCGACAACCCCAAGTTCAAGCTGCACTGTCGCTTCTTCATCCCCCAGGAACACGCCCGGTTGGCCTTCATGTGGGGCCAGTCATTGTTCGACGCCCCCCCGGACTACGCAGACCGCGAGCGCGCCGACCTCACCACCGTGATGATCTGCAACTGGCGCGACAAGGTCATGGAGCGGCGCGTATTGGTCGACCCGACCACGTTCACCACCTACGTCCTCGGAAGCGACTACATGGGCGAGGTCAAGAAGTCCTTTCTGCGAATGGCCATGTATTGGGCCAAGCTCAACGGCGGATTGGGGTTGCATGCCGGCTCCAAGCTGATCCGGGTCCACAACGTCTCCGGAGAGCTGGAGGAACGTGGCGCGATTTTCTTCGGCTTGAGTGGTACGGGGAAAACCACGTTGACCTGCCACCACCACTTCCTGGAAGGAGACGAGGGCGTCGCCATCCGCCAGGATGACGTGGTGATGATGCAAGCCGATGCCTCTTGCCTTGGCGCCGAAGATAACTTCTTCATCAAGACCGAAGGGTTGGAACCTGTGGGACAGCCCTTACTCTATAGTGCGGCCTCGGCCCGCAAGGCTATGCTGGAGAATGTCTGGGTCGACCCAAACGGCGTCCCCGATTTCCTAAACTATGCCCTCGGGCGCAACGGGCGCGCAATCGTTTTCCGTCACGACATGGACTACACCGATACTTCGATCGACCTCCCCAGGGCCGACCTCGTGGTCTTCATCACCCGCCGTGAGGATATTGTCCCTGCCGTGGCCCGCCTCACGCCAGAGCAAGGCGCCGCCTTCTTCATGCTTGGTGAATCGATCGAGACGGCGGCAGGCGACCCGGCCCGCGAAGGACAACCGGTTCACAGTGTAGGCACCAATCCGTTCATCATCGGATCTTACGACGAAGAAGGCAATCTTTTCCTGCGCTTACTGCTCCAGAATCCCGGCGTTCGGGTATTCTTGCTCAATACAGGACGCATCGGGGGAAGAGACGCGGAGCGCAAGCTACGTCTGGGACCGGATGGCGAGAAACTGGGCGCCAAGATCACGGTACTCGATTCCACCGAGATCATCAAACAGATCGCGCGAGGCAGCATCACGTGGGAGGTCGATCCGGATTGGGGGTACGAAATCGCCACAGCGGTCGCTGGCATCCCCGATTACGTCGAACGCCTCAATCCCCGCCATTACTACACTCCGGCAGAATATGAAGCGCTCACACACCTCCTGAGACAAGACCGCGCCGGTTGGTTGGCAAAATTCTCAGCCCTCGACCCGGTCATCCCTCGTTCCCTGGGATTAAGATTGTAAATTTCTAAACTATGGTATAATAAAAGCGAAGGGGGATGATAGGTCTCGACGGGGAAGGCTAGCTGTGAGCTGCAAGCCGGGAAGGCTCCGTTCCCGTGATCACAGGAGCAAACAAACAAGTGCCAACACTATGGCCAACAACTGGGCCCCGATGGCCGTCGCTGCATAGTCAGCCAAGCCATTAGCCCAAAAACTGACCGCAAACCGGTCACGCCCCTCTAGCATTTCGCTGGTGTGTTAGAGTGTGGCGCCAGATAGTCAGCGTGCAACTCGCCAGATGCCGATAAGGCGGGCCAAGATCATCGGCTGGTCCGGAAATGGCGCGGTCGGCCGCGACCCTCCAGACGAGAACGAAAACGCCGACTAAGCTTGTAGACGCTAACAGAAGATTTCTTCGGACGCGGGTTCGATTCCCGCCATCTCCACAAGCACAGGGCCGGTGTTCGAATACCGGCCCTGTGACATGTAACTGTAACATAGATCAACCTGCATAACTTGCAGATGGCGACCAGCGAATGAATCGGGAACATGAACCACGCATTGTGCTCATCGTTGGAGCACGCCGGGCCGGCAAAAGCACCCTGTGTTTGAAAGTGACGGAACGTCTCCGTGAAGCTGGTGTTCGCGTCTCCGGCCTATTGACCGAACACGTGGGGCCCCACGATCTGGACGTTATCGAAATCCATACCGGCCGGCGCTATCGCATCACGGCGCCCTTTGAAAGCGACGCAGGTATTGCGTTCCGGCACTTCAGACTTGATCCAGCCGCAATGCGTCAAAGCACGACAGCTCTCGAAGAAGCCTTTCCCACCCAGGTCTTTCTACTTGATGAACTGGGCCCGATGGAATTGAAATTCGGTCTGGGATGGGTGCGGGTGCTCACGTTGCTCAAACAAACCACGTTCAATATCGCTTTCCTTGTCGTGCGGTCTGAACTATTGATCGAGGCCCTATGCCAGTTACCGGCGGCGGTCTACACCGTCGTGCGTGTAACGGAACGCAACCGCGAAAACCTGGTAGAGTCCCTTACGCAGCTGGCTATCTCCAGGGGGGCGTAGCAACGCGCGCCCCACCGGGATGCAATCTCGAAAGCTCGACCTTTCTATGACGGAGAAACAGATGCACACTTCCTGGCCCATCATTGGACATGAATGGGCGGTTCAGCAGCTACAGGTTGCCGCCGCCAGAGAAGAGCTCTCGCACGCACTGCTGATTACCGGCCCGGCAAACGTTGGCAAGCAAACCCTGGCGCTAACGCTCGCAAAGGCCCTACTCTGCCAGGACACGAATCCCGAACGGCGCCCCTGCGCAACCTGCTCCGCCTGTCGCCGGGTCGATTCCGGAAACCACCCCGATCTCTTACTCGTCGAGCCGGAAGTGGAAGGCCGGGGCGTGAAAATCGAACAGGTTCGGGAGTTGGAGCGGTTTCTCGCGCTAACCCCCCATGAAAGCCGCTGCAAAATTGCCATCGTCACAGCCTTCGAGTTGATCGTTCCTAACGCCGCCAATGCCCTGCTCAAAACACTGGAAGAGCCTCCGGCTTATGCCCACCTGATCCTGTTGGCGAGCGACGCCGACCAGCTGCTACCGACCATCGTATCCCGCAGCCAACAGATTGCCTTGCGCGCGCTAGACAGAAAGACCATCGCGCAGGCCCTGGTAGAGCACTGGCACGCTTCGGAAGCCCAGGCCCAACAGCTGGCGCGCCTTTCTGGGGGACGCCTGGGTTGGGCAGTGCAGGCTATCACCAAGCCGGAGCAACTTCAAGATATGGAAGAAGCCCTGGACACGCTGTTCACAATCGCACAGAGCGATCTTCTCACCCGTTTTGACATCGCGCAGCAGCTGTCACGAGACGCCGTCAGGCTCGCGCAGACGCTGGAATACTGGCGCATGGGTTGGCATGACGTGGTATTACTGCAAACCGGCAATGGGAAAGCCGTCACCTTTCAAGAGAGGCTCCCGCAGTGGGAGGCCTGGGCGACGAAGTATGATCTGGCGACATCCGCCCGGATTCTGCGCCTCCTGACGGAAGCCTTGAACAACCTCCAGAAAAACGTCAATACCCGCCTGCTAGCGGAAGCTTTGCTTCTGGACTTGCCGGAAGAGTAGCGTACTGCTCAGGTGAATCCCCGCGCAGGTCTCGCCCGCTTGTCTCTGGAACCACCAGACCATTCTAAGGTAAAAGCCCCGTAACAGAGTACGGGGCTTTGCGCGCGTGCCATCCGGAACGGATGATGTCACGCCTTCATCACGACGGGAAGTTTGCGCGTATCGAGAACGCCCAGCCGCACGGCGGTCCGTTCGCGACCCTCAATGATGACCTCAGAGAAGGTGGGAATGCATACAATGTCAATCCCATCCAGCTCGAGATAGCCCCTGGCAATGGCAACGGCTTTGACCGCCTGATTCACCGCTCCGGCGCCAATGGCCTGCACGTTGACTTCACCCTGCTCGCGAATCACCCCCGCAATTGCTCCGGCTACAGAGGTTGATCGGGAGTTTGCAGCTACCTTGATGATATTCATAGGACCTCCCTGCACTGTATTGAACGACCGGATACTTCTATTATAGGATATTTCGACAAAAAATCAAGACCCATAAGCTATTCGCTGATAAAGTTGGCGAATTTGCGAGAATCAGCACTAACCCACCAAGTTAATATATCCGGATAGGGTTGCTCAGAAAACATCCACAAGTATAATCGGCTGCATGGACAACGAAAATACACGCAATGAAACACGCCGCCCTATGGGCATTCTCGTCACCAACGACGACGGACCTCACGCGCCCGGGCTCGTCGCGCTGGCCTTGGCCTTGCAAACCGTCGGTGACGTTCATGTCATCGCCCCCAATCGCAACTGGAGCGCCTCGGGACACGTAAAAACCATGCATGAGCCGCTGCGCGCTCACGCCTACACGCTAGATTCCAACGTGCCCGCGCTACAGATCTCAGGTGGACCGGCCGACGCTGTGGCTCTGGGACTCATGGGGCTGATCGATGCTCCCATCGATCTGGTTGTAACCGGCATCAATCGCGGCGCCAACGTCGGGCACGACATCACCTACTCGGGGACTGTGACTGCAGCCATAGAAGGAGCTATTAGCGGTGTGCCGGCGCTCGCAGTTTCGCTCGATACCTACGATGAGCATGCCGATTACGCTGTTGCAGCACAAATCGCGGCAGACCTGGCGCGCAAGATTCTGGAGAAAAGGCTGCCTTCCAAAACCTTGCTGAGCGTCAACGTGCCTGCGTTACCCAAGGC
Organism: Anaerolineae bacterium; assembly: GCA_016926915.1. Classification (GTDB taxonomy): domain Bacteria; phylum Chloroflexota; class Anaerolineae; order B4-G1; family SLSP01; genus JAFGNR01. Next base: position 4,637 of record JAFGNR010000190.1, on the reverse strand, counting down.
CCAGATTCGCGGCATCCGCATCACGCGCATGGGGACGCGTATCTACCGCGACGCGCTGGTGCGCAACACCGATCCCCGGGGGCAACCCTACTTTTGGATTGGAGGCCAACCTCCTACCGGGATCGCAGAACCCGGAACAGACTTCTGGGCGCTGGCCAATGGCTTCATCTCGGTGACCCCAATTCAACTAGATTTCACCGCTTATGGTTTCATGGACACGCTACGCGATTGGGAGACAGAACGCTGAAGGGCTCCGGAAGCGCCGCCCATGAATCATGATTTCAGGTACGTCGTGGCTTACAAGCCATTCGGTGTGCTCTGCGCTCCTAGGGACCGGCTGAACCGGCCCAATCTGACGACACTGGGAATCCCGCCAACCCTCAAACCGGCAGGAAGACTCGACCGGGACAGTGAAGGGCTGGTGATCGCTACCGATGACGGGCTGTTGATTCACCGGCTGACCCATCCGCAGTACCGTCACCCCAAAACCTATCTGGTCCAAGTGTTGGGAATGCCCACACTCGAAACACTCAATCATCTACGCGCGGGCGTGGAGATCAAATTTGGGCGCACACAGCCGGCGGATGTGGAACTGTTGACTGCGATTCCCGCCCTACCGCCTTTTCCCAATCCTTTGCCGGCGCCGGACAAAACCAGTTATCTGCGTATCATTCTCTACGAAGGTATGAACCGGCAGATCAAACGCATGACCGCAGCAGTGGGTCACCCCACCGTGAGATTGATGCGTGTGGCTATCGGGGCTCTGAAACTTCCCAGCACATTCCATCCCGGACAATGGCGCGATTTGACGCCTATCGAACGAGGGTTAATATTGGAAAGTGTGGGCTTGCGCTCAAGTAGATTCTAGTGAAGGGAACTCGGGAGGCGCGGTGAAACTTTCGGTCATTATTCCTGCCTATAATGAAATCGAGACCATTGCGGAAATTATCGCCAGGGTCCAGGCAGTCCCCCTGGTGATCACGGTTTGGGGTGGAGAGACACGGGAGACGACAGTACACCTGGAACGCGAAATTGTCATCGTGGACGACGGTTCTACAGACGGCACCCGGGAATACCTGGATACGCTGCGGGATGCACCGGGAATCCAGGTGATTTTCCACGAAATGAATCGGGGAAAAGGCGCCGGAGTCACTACCGGATTGGCTCACGCGACCGGGGACATCCTCCTCGTTCAAGATGCCGACCTGGAATACGACCCGCGAGATTTCCTGGCGCTGCTCCAACCGATCCTGGAAAAACGCGCTTCGGTGGTATACGGCTCTCGTTTTCGAGGCGGGCCGACCAAAGCGATGTTTTTCTGGCATATGCTGGGCAATCGTTTCCTAACCTTCGTAACAAACGTGCTCTATAACACCATTCTAACCGATATGGAAACCTGTTATAAAACGTTCAGCCGGGAGGTGGCGCAGCGGCTGCGCCTGCAAGCCAAGGGCTGGGGATTCGATCCTGAGATCACGGCGCAAATCCTGCTCCTCAAGTACCGCATCTATGAAGTCCCCATCTCCTACACGGGCCGCGAATTCGAAGAAGGGAAGAAAATCTCCTGGAAGGACGGGCTGACCGTGTTGTGGACGCTGGTCAAATACCGCATCCGTGGTTTCAAATCCTGAAAGAGACCACCATACTCTCCCAATTTAGTAAAACGGAGGCATCCATGTTAAAGGAACATCTGGAACGTACCTTACTGATCGGCATCGGACTTTTCTCGATCACCCGTGACAAAGCACGGGCTGTCACCGAGGAATTGGTGAAACAGGGACACGTGGCGCGCACCGAAATCGCCGAGTTTACCGAGAGTCTGGCCCAGCGCGGCGACGAAGAACGCGCAGCCCTACGCAACGTCGTGCACGAAGAAGTCGATAAAACGCTCTCCGACATGCACTTGGCCTCCGCCAGACAAATCGAGACGCTCGAAGCAGAAATCGCAAGCCTGAAAGCGCAACTTGCCGACCTGACCAAGACCAAGCCGGCGGAGGAATCCGCTGACTGACCCTGGAAAAACCAGGGCCGTCAAGACAAAATACCCGCAGCAGAGAGTAATCCCCAGCCCGGCAGCCGTGTTCGATCTTGCCTGGCGTTTCTTGCTCTTCTCGGGGTTCCTGCTCGCACTGCTTTACGCCGGCATCCAGTGGCCGGTTTGAGCCACAGCGAGGGTGTACGGCCCACGGCGTGCCCGATCGGAGGCACGCCGGCGCCCGCGTCGCTTTTTCGGGAGCTGCTGAACCGGGGGCGTTCCCCGGAATTTGCTGCGCCACGTATGGCGAATAGAAGGACCCAACTTTGATCAACTTCCCGGTCACACGACGACTGAGCCACCTGCGCCGCTACCAGGAAATGCTGGGGGTCTTTGCGCGCCACGGGTTCGGTTCGGCGTTGGATCTGCTTCCCGTCGAACGGAAGTGGATTCGCCGGCTGCGCCCCTATCCGGTCTCCGAACTCCAAACCCTACCTGCCCATTTTCGGATTGCGCTCGAAGAATTGGGGCCCACGTTCGTGAAGCTGGGTCAAATCCTCAGCACACGTCCCGACCTGCTGCCGCCCGTGTATGTTTCCGAGTTATCGCGGCTGCAGGACAAAGTCGCGCCGGTTCCCTGGAAGGAAATCCGCGAAGTCATCAAAAACGAACTGGGTGCGCCGCCGGAAACCATCTTCGATAATCTCGATCCGACCCCCATAGCAGCCGCTTCATTAGGCCAGGTTCACGCTGCGACCTTGCAAGACGGCGCCAAGGTTGTAGTCAAAGTACAACGGCCCAATATCCTGCATACCATCGAAGTCGATCTCCAGATTCTTGAGGATCTGGCGCATTATGTGCAGCGACACACACCGTTGGGGGACCTGTACGAACTAGAAGAATTCGCGAGCGATTTCGCCAACACCCTCAAAGCCGAGCTCAACTACCTGCGGGAAGGTCGCAACGCCGACCGTTTCCGAAAAGCCTTCAGGGGTGAGCGGTATATCTACATTCCCGAAGTACACTGGCAATATACGACCCAACGCGTCCTGGTGTTGGAACGCATCGAAGGAATCAAGATCACAGATATCGGGGCGTTGCAGGCTGCCGGGTTCGATTTGGACAAACTGGCTTTGCACGCCGCCCGGATGTCCGTCAAAGAGATTCTCGAAGATGGATTCTTCCACGCCGACCCCCACCCCGGCAACCTGTTTGTAATGGAATCGGGCGCCATTGGCGTCATGGATTTCGGAATGACCGGCTTGCTCAGCGAACAGGATCGCATCAATCTCGCAAGGCTCTATGGCGTTGCTGTGCAACTGGATGCCGAGGGCGTCGTGGATGAACTCATCCACATCCGGGCAGCCCCCCCGGACGTGGACCGGGGCGCCCTGGCCCGAGATATCCACAGGCTTCTACGGCAGTATCACGGATTGCCCCTGAAAGCCATCCACACCGCCGAGGTCATTCAGAACATCCGCCCCATCGTCTTCGAACACCGGTTGCACCTGCCGTCGAATTACTGGCTACTGGCCAAAAGCCTGGTGATGATGGAAGGCATTGGCCGCAGGCTGGCGCCCGAATTCGACATCTTCGCCTTCTCCCAGCCGCAGGTCGCACGCCTGGCGCTGCGTGCATTGACGCCCAGTCGCCGCACGGTCGAGCAGCTCTTCCGCCAGGGGCTGGTGTGGAGTGATCTGTTCAACGCGCTGCCGCGCACCGGATTGCGCCTCCTCAACCGGTTGGAGCAACGGGAGCCTATTCCACTCTCGCTGGATAAACGCAGCCTGGATCGCCTGGACACCCTTGTGACGCGCCTGGCGTTGAGTCTGATTGTCGCCGGCATGATCATTGGGATTGCCATCATGACCCCTGCGATTTCGGAAAGTAACACCTTCGTCAGGGTCATGCTGGGTCTGGCGTTTGTCGTATCTTTGGGACTAGGATTAGGTATTGTGTTCTCGATTCTCCGCCGTCGTTGACGTTACCATTGACAATCCGGCGACGCTGTGGGACAATCGTTTCAATGCGCAATGATTTCACCAGCAGGAGACAACATCATCCATGAAAACCGATCTCGATGTTTTGATGCAGGAACGATCCCTCGACGCCCTGGTCGTCAGCGGACACCGCACCGGGAATCCGGCCCTGGGCTATCTACTCAACGGCGCGCGGGTGGGAACGGTTATCCTGGTCAAGAAACGCGACCAGACACCGGTACTCATTGCCTGGCCTTCGGAAAGAGAAGAAGCCCAGGCTGCCGGCTACCCGGTCGTACTGCAAACGCGCTATGGCATGCCCGAGCTCCACAAAAAGCATTCCGGAAATGCCCTGGCTGCCGACACGGAATTCTATCAGCGCATCTTCGAAGATCTCGACGTAACAGGGCGGGTGGCCTTCTATGGCGCCGCAGATCAGGGGCGAGCGTACACCTTCCTGACAGCCCTGGCCAAAACATTGCCGGACATTGAGGTTATCGGCGAGTATGGCGAGAGTGTGATCACGCTTGCCCGCAGGACCAAGTCGGCTGACGAGGTAGAGCGAATTCGAACCGTGGGACGCCACACGGTAGCCATCATGGAAGAAACGGTGACGTTCTTGCAACACCACCCGGTGGGCGGCGATGAAACCTTGCGGCGAACTGACGGCGCGGTGCTGCGGG
>JAFGNR010000034.1 GCA_016926915.1 Anaerolineae bacterium | reverse complement strand
CTATGCTCCTCCCTTATGCGAAGCAGCGTCTTATTCCGGCGATCTCTCCAGCCACAGGAAAAAACTGTGACCGTTCACCACTTGCGTGACGCGCCAGAATCCGGTCGCGGCCGCGATATCGCGATAGACCACCGGCGTCTTCTCTTCCCAGGGCCACCGGGTCCCGTAGCCCGTATCGATACTGCGATCCGGCAGGTGCACTGTCACCGGAAAGGCCACGATGTCCTTGGGCATCCCCACAGGCCGTGTGGGAATCACGACATCCCAGATCAGAAAGCGCCCGCCGGTTTGTAGAACCCGCGCCACTCCGGCAAAAATCCGGGCAACGTCGCGGCGGTCAGCCACGTACATGAGAGAATAAAAGGCTGTGGCCATGACGAACGAACCGGCGAGGAACGCCGGCGCCCTCGCATCCATGACACTCTTCAGCGGCCCGGCAGGCGCCTCCGCCAGCTCATCCCAGCGTAGATCGATGGCGACCACCTGTGCGCCTTTGAGCTGACCGATAACGCCCTCCCCCCCACCGCCAACGTCGAGGATCCGCCCACCGGTTTCGAGAGGATAGTTGCCCGCGCATGCGCGCGTCAGGGTGACAACCTGGCGTTCGTAGAAATGGACGTTGGCGTAGGGATCATGCTCCTGGTTCACGGCGTGGCATCCTTACAAATGGCGACACCCACTCTTGAAGTCAAAACTGATGTATCCTCTCCCGGGATTCCTACAAACATACCCACACCTCTATTTTAGCCCGATTTGTCAGGATGTGCATACGCCGGTCGGGGAATCTTCACCTGGTCGTTCGACGAGGTTCGCCAGGTGTGCTCACACATGAAGAGCGGCGAGAGAATCTCTCGCCGCTCGATGTTCATGTGCTCGACCGCGTCTGCTCATCACTCCTCAAGGCGTTCGACGTCGCCGGCGCCGCTGGTGGTCACATTGAGTTCCGGGGAGCCAAGATAGCGCACCGTACCTGCCCCACTGGCATTCGCCGTCAGTCGCTCGGAAACCCGCACCGTCACGTTGCCGCTGCCCGAGGTCTCTACCGTCGCTTCCTCGCTATCGACATCACGCCCGCGATAGCCGCCGGCGCCGCTGACCTCGATATCCTGTTCTTGCACATTACCCCCGGCAACATCCAGATCGCCGCTGCCGCTGATACGGATGTTCAGCTGCACGGCATCGATATCCTCGATATCGACGTTGCCGCTGCCGCTAATCTCGACATCCAGATACTCTGCCGTCAAATCGTCCATGTCCAGGTTGCCGGCGCCGCTAATCTCGATCTTGAAGGTCTCTGCCTCCAGATCAGGCGCTACTACACCCGCTGCTCCTGAAACCTCGATGGAGTCCAGTGCTGCGACGGTGAGATAGTACTTGATGCCGCGACGGGTATTTACGTTGATACCATCCTCGATCCCCAGGTAGAGGGTGCTCCCCCGCACTTCGGCCTCGATATACCGCATCACGTTGTCCTCAGCCTCGATGATGAGCGCTTCTTCGTCGCCAACAACGATGTAGACTGTACCCGTGTCGGAGACTGAGAGCCGGGAAAACCCACTGACCGTCCGATCTTCCTCGATAACGTCGCCGGATCCTCGAATCGTGCGCCCGCCCACCGTGATACAGCTGACGCTCGCCAACATCAAAATAACGACCAACACACCAATTAAAACCCTGTTGTCTTTCATCTCACCCTCCCACGCCTTAATACCTTCCATACCCTATGTACGAGAATGCCGGAACGAAGTTGCATGAGCACATTCGGAAGAAATACAAGCCAACGACTTCAGGCACAATTGCCCGAACCCCACGCTGCCGGTCGGCGACGGGGTCCGCCTGGACACTGGCGCCCAGACCCTCGAAATCGTGGAACTGCGCCACACACCGCCCCGCTCCCGGCAAATAGCAAATGACGCTTTTCCTGATACACTTATGGCAGATTCGCGGAAAGGTACAAGAGATGACAAAAGCACTCCTGATTGTCTTGGGTGTCGTCGCCGGACTGGGCGTATTGGGTTGGACAGGGCTGCACATCAAACCCGCGCCCTTCAAGGGGTTCCCACAGGCCCCCGGCCCTATCGAAACCATGCCGCTGCCTTCGAATCTGCCGGCGCCCGTGGCGCGCTTCTTCCACCAGATCTACGGCGACCGGATCCCCCAGATCTCATCGGCGGTTATCAGCGGGCGGGCTATGCTGCGTCCGGTAACCGGCTTCCCGGCCTTTCCCTCCCGCTTTCGTTTCACTCATAATGCCGGGCAGGATTACCGCCACTATATCGAAATCACGATGTTCGGTCTGCCGCTTATCAAGGGCAATGAACATTTCCTGGAAGGCAAGGGACATCTCGATTTGGGCCCCATCGGCGTGAGCGAAGGGCCGCACATAGATCAGGCGGGCGCCCTGGGCCTGTGGGCTGAATCCGTCTGGCTCCCCGCCATCTGGATCACCGATCCCCGGCTGCGGTGGGAAGCGGTGGATGACGCGACCGCGATCCTGGCGGCGCCGTTCGGCAAGGAAGAGGAACACCTGATCCTACGCTTCGATCCTCAGACCGGCAAGCTACACTTTCTGGAAGCCATGCGGTATCGAAACTCCCTTGAAGAGGGCAAAATCCTCTGGATTTGTGAAGCCTTGGACTGGACGACAGTGGCGGGGTATACCCTCCCCGCGCAGGGGCACATCACCTGGTTCGATGAGGGAACCGCCTGGGCGAAGTTCGACGTCGAAGACATCGTCTACAACGTCGAGATACAAGACTATATCACGCAGACAGGGCCATAAACGTGTCGCATAACGCCAGCAAAACGTCGATAAAAGCCTTGCCGGTGAAATCCATGCTCAAAATGGCGCTATTCGGCCTGGCGGCGATGGTCATCCTGTGCGGGCTGTACCTGGGCGTCCAATCCATCCGGCTGAAGTGGTGGATCGCGCCCGAAACCGTGCAGCTTACCGAGTTGACCGGCGACCAGAAGGCCACCGATATGCGCTACCTGCTCGATCTGACCGACCGCGTCAGCCAGGCAGATGCGGTCTGGGAAGCCGCCGGATTGGACAACCCGCTCGCGGAGCCTGAGGTCTGGATCGAGCGCGCCCGCCAAACAGCCTCCAATACCGAGTTCGTCGACCTGATCTTACAGTATTTGGTCCACGTTGGGCAAGGCGGACACGCGTTTTTCGCCTACGATATCAACTTCAATCCGTTCACCAGTCTGGTCGGGGACATTCCCAAGGATGCCTTCTACAGCATGCCGCAATGGGGTGCACTGGTGGGACGCCTGTCGTGGTATGCCCACGCCAACCTGGATGCAATGTACCGGAACGGGCATTACATCCTCGCGCGGGACACGCTTCTGGATGGAGAAGTCATTCCAACCGGATCGGTTGTCGTAGAAGTCGATGGGCTTTCTGCCGACGCCTTCGCCCTCCAACAGCAATACCGCGCCCACCTGCGCTATGATCCCACGCACGATAAGTTCTTCATTTTCCCGCTATTCAGTATCGATCCGGGTCCCGACCGTTCCGGCTGGGAGGTGCGTTTCGAGCTGCCGGATGGCGCCTTGCAGACCGTTTTCGTACCCAAGGCGCCAGGTTACGTGAATTACCGGCCTGATGAAAGCCGCTTCGCCAACACACGCTGTATGGCGCTGAACGATGACGTGCTCTACGTCAGGATGCTGAGCTTCGCGAAGGTGCACGTCGATGAGGATGCTGAAACGCTGCGGGATTGCTTTGCGTCCGGGGCATACCGGAAGGTCATTTTCGACGTGCGCGGCAACGGCGGCGGCGAAGTGTGGAGCTATATGAATACGATCATGGCGCCCTTGATTCGCCAACCGGTCACCTTCGAGATGACATCCGCGGTGAAAAACTCGTTCTATCAATGGTATGGCTGGCGCTTCTGGCTCTTCCGGGCAACGCATGACAACGAACTTATCGATCCGGTCGCGCACGTCGAGCGTATCGAAAGGCTCTCCTACCCGCCCTACAGCGAGCAGGGCTGGCGGGTAGTCCGCGTCACCCGGCGAGTCGAACCGGCTGCCGCGCCGTACAATTTCGAGGGGCAGGCCTACGTCCTGACCGACAACGACGCCCTCTCGGCCGCCGATAGTTTCGCCGCCGCCATGCAGCGCACCGGGCTGGCGAAAGTCGCCGGCGCGAATACCGTGGGTTGGGGGCAGGGATACCAGATCAAAATGCCCTATAGCTTACCCAACAGCGGCCTGCTGTTCTACATGGACGCGGAATTGACATTTAATCCCGGCGGCGCCCTGAACAACTACGCCGGCGTCATGCCCGACGTACTGCTAAACGAATCCACATACCCGACACCCTATCCTGCCGGTTTCAATCGCGCCGCGATTCTGGCAGACCCCTGGGTGCAGTGGGTGTTGGCTGAGTAACCCTGTAACGCAGTTCCAACTTCCGCAACGCAACGCAAACAGAAACAAAACCCTTTCCGCCTGCTCCATGCCCCCCGGCATACTAGAATAAGAGTGTAGCTCCGCCGGGGCTATCGCCATGCGACTCGCCCGTCATGACCTTTCGCGGAGCGGAAAGGATGAACCATGCAAGTAGATCGTGGATTTGGGATTGGGAAGCTGTTCGGTATTGACATCCGCGTCGATTGGAGCTGGCTCTTCATCTTCTTCCTGACCACGTGGAACCTGGCGACCGCCCTGGCCAATCTGCACTCAGAGTGGAATGTAGTATGGCGCTGGGGGCTCGCGGTTGCGGCGGCGTTGTTGTTCTTCGCCTCCGTGCTGGCCCACGAAATGGCCCATTCCCTGGTAGCGCGCAGCCGGGGCATGCCCGTAAATCGCATCACCCTCTTCCTGTTCGGCGGTGTTTCCAATATCGAAAAGGAGCCGGAGTCGCCGGGCGCGGAGTTTGTGATGGCCATTGTGGGGCCGCTCGCAAGTCTGATCATCGGGGGCGTGCTGTTGGTGGTGGTCATGGGTCTCAGCGGTGTGACGACACTGGCGATGAACCGCCCCAACGAAGCCTTACAACAATTGGGGCCGGTCACCACAATTTTGATTTGGGTCGGCGCTATCAATGTGACTCTCGGCATCTTCAATATGATTCCGGGGTTTCCACTCGATGGCGGGCGGGTCTTGCGCTCCATCCTATGGAGTCTGACGGACAATCTACACAAAGCCACTCGCTGGGCCTCCTGGATCGGTCAAGGCATCGCCTGGCTCATGATTCTATCCGGCATTGCCATGACCTTTGGGGTTCAAATTCCATTCTTCGGATCGGGTCTGGCAGACGGCCTGTGGCTGGCCTTTATCGGTTGGTGCCTCAACACCGCCTCATCCCGAAGTTACCAGAGATTGGTGATCCAAGACGTGTTGGAGGATGTGCGCGTCTCGCGTATGATGCGCTCGCATCCCAGTGTAATCCAACCCGATATCACCATTGCCCAGCTTATCGATGATCACATCATGCGCTCCGATGACCACGCTTTCCCGGTCATCGAGCAGAACGCCCTCGTGGGCCTGGTGACGCTGGACGACGTGCGAAGCGTCGCACCCGGCCAACGACAGGAGAACAGCGTGCGAGACATCATGACGCCCGTCGATGCCCTGGTCACGGTCGCGCCAGAGGATGCCGCCGCCACGGCGCTGCAAAAGTTGGCCCGCAATGATGTCCGCCAGCTGCCCGTCATCCAGGATGGCGCGCTGGTAGGAGTGTTGAGCCGTCGCAGCATCGTGAGATGGCTGCAGTTGCACGCTGACGCCCAGATTTGATCCCGGCAAGGCAGCGCCTTGATTCTGAGACGGCCCCTTTGGCGCAACCGGTATGCTGCGCTTTTGATGCGCTCGGCGACGCGGGCGATGGAATCACCGCGCGGAAACGACGCCTGAGCATGATGGAGTAAGCATGAATATCGGAGCAACCCTTGGAGATACAATTCCCATAGAGACCTGGCTGATAGAACTGCTGGATTTCTTACCCAAACTCATTGTCGCCCTGATCACTTTCATCACGGGCCTGATCGTTGCCGGTCCGGCGGCGCGCTGGATGCGGCGATCGGTTGCCAAGAGAATCATCGACGACGAAATTCTCCTCCTGCTCGCACGCATGACGCGGCTCACGGTCATTGTGACTGCATCCATCATCGCGCTGGACCAAGTCGATTTCGACGTCACCGGCTTTCTCGCCGGGCTGGGAATTGCGGGGTTGACAGTGGGCTTTGCCTTACAGGACATCGCCAAGAATTTCATCGCGGGCGTGCTATTGCTGGTGCGCCAACCCTTCAAAATTGGGGAGACCGTCGCCGTAGCGGGATATTCGGGCTCGGTACAGCAAATCACGACCCGTGATACGGTAATCAAGACGTGGGATGGTGAGATTGTCATCGTGCCAAACGCCGACATTATCAGCAATCCCATCACCAATTACAGCCAGGCGCACAACCGGCGCCGGACGGTTATGATTGGACTGGGGTACGGGCAGGATTCTCAGCGGGCCATGGAAGTTTTCGTCAAGGCCCTCTGCGACGTCCCCGGCGTACTGCAAACGCCGGCCCCCACGGTACAAGCCGAAGCGCTGGGCGACTCCGCGCTGACACTGGCAGCACGCTTCTGGATCGACCATCAAGCCAGCGATCTCTTTGCCGTCCACTCCGACGCGGTGGTGGCCCTCAACGAGACCGCCGAACGAGAGGGAATCGAACTACCCTACCCGATTCAAACGGTGCGAGTGGAGAATGAAGAAGTATGAACCGAAGTGCAGACCCAACGATTCGCAAGGCGAAGCTTTACGAGAGGCTATCCGATAAACGCGTGCAATGTCATCTCTGTGCACACCATTGCGTGATCTACGAGGGGGAGCGCGGTCTCTGCGGCGTGCGAGAGAACCAGGAGGGCAACCTCTATACGTTGGTCTACGGGAAACTCATTGCAGAACATATCGATCCGGTGGAGAAGAAACCGCTTTTCCATTTTTACCCGGGATCCCGCGTCTATTCGATCGCGACGCCGGGGTGTAACTTCCGTTGTCACCGGCGCCAGAACTGGGAAATCTCCCAGCTGTCGCGTCAAGAGCGCGCCTGGGAACGGTTAGGGCATTTCACCGAACCGGAAGAGGTCGTGGCGCGTGCACTGCGACATCATTGTCGCAGCATCGCGTTCACGTACACGGAACCGACAATCTTCTTCGAATACAGCTACGACACGGCGCGTCTCGCCGAGAAGGCCGGGTTGGCAACCATCTATGTGACCAACGGCTTCATGACCCGTTCGATGTTAAGCCTTCTCTATCCCTATCTCGATGCCGCCAACGTGGATCTCAAAGCATTCAGCGACGCGACGTACCATACGTATATGGGCGCCCGGCTCCAGCCAGTGTTGGATAGCATGCGAAAAATGAAAGAACTCGGTATCTGGCTGGAGATTACAACGCTGGTCATCCCAGGTCTCAACGACGATCCCACGGAGCTGCAAGATGCGGCAGATTTCATTGCCCGGGTGCTGGGCAACGATACGCCCTGGCACATCACCGCGTTTTCCCCAGCTTACCAGAAGCAGCAATGGCCGCCCACGCCCCTCCACAAGCTGCAAAAAGCTGTCGAGATCGGCAGAGAAGCGGGGTTGCAGTACGTCTATCTGGGCAACGTAACCGGAAATAGACAAACCCTCTGCCCGGCATGCGGCGCGCTGCTTGTGGATCGCGAGGGCTACCAGGTGCAGGCTCAATACGTCACGGCGGAGGGGCGGTGCCCGGAGTGCGGCACCGAGGTGACAGGGGTGTGGATGCAGGAAAGATAAGTGAGCAAAAGCGGCTGCGACGTACACCTTGCCGCCGCGAGTGGTAAACATCCGCTGCGATAGTCGCAGCGAAAGGAGAACGATCATGGAGAATACCTATACATACACGGCACGCAGCGCCGAACATCCGGAGAGAGTCGTCACCTTCACCCTCTACGACGGGCGCGTATCCGTCGGCGCGGGGGTCCCCCTAGAGCAGGTCACACGCATCGCCGAAGCGGCTAGAGCTGAGGAAGAAGGTGCAGAGGAAGAGACCGCGAAACCGCAACTCTGGCTCAAGCCGTTGGCCGTTTCGCTGGTGGAACAAAGCACGACGCCATTCCGGGTCGTGGACATCGACGCCGGAGCCGACGATGACTGGCTGTTGGTGCGCGGTTGGATCCGCATGGGCGGGCTGCGACTGGCGCCCATCACGTTGATGTCCGGACAGGTAGACAATGTTGATGCCGCTCACGCTTTCGTTGCCGAGCTCGGCCGCCGCAAAAAGGCCCGTGCAAGCGGTCCCCTGTTTCTGAACTTGCTCGACTATTGGGCCACCTGGTTCGTAGCCAGCACCGTGCTGATCGGGCTGTTCAATCTCTGGCGCAAACGCCAATACGATGAAGAACAAAAGGAGCAGGCGTGACCCAAGGCATCCACACGTCGCCTCAATCCAATGAGGCATCCGGTAACATCATCGAACGCCCCTGGACGCAAACTTGGGAGGACGTGGCCGAAGCGCTAGATGTAACGGTTACCCAGGGCCTTGACGCCAAAGAGGTATCGCGACGTCGTGAACGCTATGGGCAGAATCGTCTGCGGGATACCGAAACCAAGAGCGCGTGGCAGATCCTCGTCGAGCAATTCAAGAGCTTGATTATCGGATTGCTGGCGGTAGCCGCTATCCTCTCCTTTGCCTTCGGCGACTGGATCGAAGGGCTTGCCGTGCTCGTCGTGATCGCCATCAATGCCGCCATCGGTTTCATCACGGAACTACGCGCCGTACGCTCCATGGAATCACTTCAGGAGCTAAGCCGCGTCGACGCCAAAGTGCGTCGCGACGGGCAGGTTCAGGAAATCTCTGCCGAATCACTGGCGCCAGGCGACGTGATGGTGCTCGCGGGCGGGGATGTCATCACCGCCGATGCCCGGCTGGTCGAAGCATCCAAGCTGCAAGTAGACGAAGCAGCGTTGACCGGAGAATCGGCGCCGGTGAGCAAGCAGACTTCCCCGGTGAAGGCGGCTACGCCTTTGGCCGAGCGGGCCAGCATGGTCTACAAAGGCACCGCCGTTACGCGGGGCGCAGGAGAAGCCATCGTCATCGCCACGGGTATGGAAACGGAACTCGGCCATATCTCCTCCCTGGTCGAAGCAGCCGAAGAGGAAGCGACCCCACTGGAGGAGCGGTTGGAGGCCCTGGGACGCACCCTCATCTGGGTAACCCTGGGCATCGCGGGGCTGGTCGCCCTCAGCGGGATCATCGCCGGGCGTGAAATACGACTCATGATCGAAACGGCGATCGCGTTGGCGGTAGCCAGCATCCCAGAAGGGTTGCCTATCGTGGCAACGGTAGCGCTGGCGCGCGGCATGTGGCGCATGGCGCGGCGCAACGTGCTTATCAATCGACTGGCTGCCGTAGAGACGCTGGGCGCTACCAGTATCATCCTGACCGACAAGACAGGGACGCTGACGGAAAATCGGATGACTGTAGTCCACCTCACGCTGGACAACGAAGAAATGGAGATCAGCGGCGAGGGACTGGAAACTGAAGGCGAGTTCACTAAAGCGGGAAAGAGGGTGAATCCTGAAGAGAATGTGCACCTGCGCCAGCTACTCCGTGTGGGAGTTTTATGCAACAACGCCGCGCTGTCCGAAGACAATGCCAATCCGGAGAAAGGCATCTCAGCCGTAGGGGATCCCCTGGAAGTCGCGTTGCTGGTAGCCGGGGTGAAGGCCGGCCTACACCGGCCGGCCTTGTTGGAAAAATGGCCCGAAGTGCACGAGGTCGCCTTCGATGCCGAGACCAAGATGATGGCCACTTACCATAAGGAAGACGGTCACTACCGCGTGGCGGTCAAAGGTGCGCTAGAGCCCGTGCTGGAAAGCGCAACGCAGATCATGACGGCAGACGGTCCCCGGGAGCTCAAGACCGGTGAGCGCAAAGCCTGGCTAACCCGCAACGAAACGCTGGCAGAAGATGGCCTCCGCGTCATCGCACTGGCGACGAAGCGCGTGGAAGCGCCTTCCGAGGAAACTACATCTGCTTCGGAGGCGCAGTTCCCGGAGGATGCGGCGTCGCCCTACGAAACTCTCACCTTTTTGGGGTTGGCAGCGCTGCTGGATCCACCCCGCAAGGAAGTTCGAGGAGCTATCGAAGCCTGCCAGTCCGCCGGCGTGCGGGTTGTCATGGTTACAGGCGACCAGCCGGCGACCGCGCGTAACGTCGCGCATGCCGTGGGCCTGGTTGAAGACGAAGATGCGGACGTAGTTTATGGGCTCGACCTGGATGAAGCAACCTTCTCGAAAGACGTCGACACGTCGAATGCACAGGCGCAGCACGTCTTGGAGGCTCCTATCTTTGCACGCGTCACCCCCGCGCAAAAGCTGGATCTCATCGCTATCCACCAGCGGGCGGGCGCCATCGTCGCCATGACGGGAGATGGCGTGAACGACGCACCAGCGCTCAAGAAAGCCGATATCGGGGTTGCCATGGGACAGCGGGGGACACAGGTAGCTAAAGAAGCCGCCGATATGATTCTCAAAGATGATGCTTTCGCCGCCGTTGTTGTCGCCATCGAGCAAGGGCGCGTCATTTTCGGCAATATTCGCAAGTTTGTGCTCTATCTACTCTCTTGCAATGTAGCCGAGATTCTCGTCGTGGGCCTAGCAGCGGTCGTCAATGCACCATTGCCCATCCGCCCGCTGCAAATCCTCTTCCTCAACCTGGTCACCGACGTCTTTCCCGCGCTGGCACTGGGGGTCGGCGAGGGAAGCCCACACGTGATGGAGCGCCCACCCCGGGATCCCGACGAGCCCATTGTGACGAGACGGCACTGGACGTCGATCGGCGTCTACAGCTTCATCATCACCTTAGCAGTCCTGGGAGCATTGGCCCTGGGCCTGACCCAACTGGGTATGTCGCAAGAACGATCCATCACGCTTTCGTTTCTCACGCTGGCCTTCGCGCAATTGTGGCACGTCTTCAATATGCGCGACCACGATGCAGGAGTATTCAAGAACGAGATCACGGAAAACAAATACGTCTGGGGCGCTTTAGGCCTCTGCGTCGTCCTATTGGGCGCCGCCGTTTACGTGCCCTTCCTATCCAACCTGCTGGATATCGTCGATCCCGGTCTAACGGGTTGGGGAATCGTGCTCGCATTGAGCCTGGCCTCGCTGGCAATAGGACAGGCAGTCAAAGCGTTGTTCAAATTTTGATACGTCTCACATCTGACCTGAGACGCACCCAAGGGCTGCTTCGCATTGCGACGGAGACAGAGACCCTGAGGAGGAATTCTCATGAATATGAAAGAGAAAAAATTATACAAACATAGCTGCGGCTATCCCATCACAGAAGACGCGGCGCTGGAACACTGTCCCGGCTGTGGGGAGCGGATCACACCCTGGAACACCAAGCCAGCGGAACAGGTCTTTCCGGAACAAACACACGCCGGGCACATGTCGACATTTGCCCAATGGTTGCACACACAACACCCGAACCTGGCGCGCAAGTTACAGAAAAAACTGGATGCGGCCCTGGAAAATGCACAGCTGTCAGAGTCGACCCGCGCGGCCTTGAATGAGGTGCAGACCACGTTACAGACCCACACGGAGGGAGCAAGGGGATAATTCGCCCGCGCGAGACCCCCACGAGATCCAAAAGGGATAGGAGGAAACCATCGTGAACTTCGAGTTGATCAAACAGCTGGCAAAACGTGACGCTATATCCAAGGTAGTCCTGTTGGTCATCGACGGTCTGGGAGGATTGCCGGTGCAAACATCAGGGCTGCAAACCGCGTTGGAGGCTGCGAAGACCCCTAATCTCGACGCCTTGGCCACACGCGGCATCTGCGGCCTGCATGAGCCAATCCGCGCAGGAATTACGCCAGGCAGCGGGCCCGCGCATCTGGCACTCTTCGGCTACGATCCTCTACAGTATAGCATCGGGCGGGGTGTGCTCTCGGCGCTGGGGAGCGACTTCGATCTACAACCGGGAGATGTAGCGGCGCGCGGGAACTTCTGCACCGTCGCCGAAGATGGGCGCGTG
>JAFGNR010000189.1 GCA_016926915.1 Anaerolineae bacterium | reverse complement strand
ACGCCGATGACCGAGATCGCGCCCTTCACCTGGGAGTTCGTCGCCAGCGCCGGTGAAGGCCAGGCGTTGCAATACAAGTTCACGCGCGGCAACTGGGATATGGTGGAGAACTGGGGCGACCTCGTAGGCGAGGAAAACCGCCGCGCGGTGATCGAATACGGGGCCACCGGCGTGATGACCATCACCAACACCATCCACAACTGGCGGGATGCCCTGGTCATGATGCATTACCCGCCGGCCGACGCGGTCAACTGGGAGGTCACACGGCCCATCAGCGTCACTTTCAACCGTGAGCTGGATCAGAGCCTGGTGAATTCCGGGACCTTCACCCTCACGGATCACACCGCCGGCGTCGTGATCCCCGGCGTCTTCGCGTTCGAGCAGGTCATCTTCCCCTACGACGATCCGGTCTTCGGTTCGGGCGTGGTGACTGGGACGACCGTGCTCTTCACGCCGGACACACAGCTGGCCACGACCAACTACTACGAAGTCTACCTGACCAGGGAAGGGTATACCGGTACGCAGAACGGCGGCGGCATGCTGCGGGAAGACTACAACTGGTGGTTCGGCTCGGCCTCAGCGGTTGGTGTTCATGCCTTCGGGGCGCGGGGACGCACCCTCGTCATCGCCCTGGTGATAAGCGCTGTGGCTGCCGGCGCGGTCCTCGTCCTCCAGCGACGCCGGACCCACTAACGCCAGATCACTTTCATGAGCAAGACGGGCGTCCCGGAAATCCGGGACGCCCGTTGTATTACCAAGCGGTTACCTCTATAATGAGGATAGGGAACAAGTCACCCGGCCGGATCTGTGAGATCGAAAGGACAACACATGACAACGAGAGAAGAGATGGTAGCGCTCATTCGAGAACGAGGCGTGCGTGACGCAGCCGTCCTGAACGCCATGCTCCAGGTACCCCGCGATCGTTTCGTGTTGCCGGCTTACCGGCACAGTGCGTACGGAGACTTCCCACTGCCCCTGGGGCATGGACAGACGATCTCGCAGCCCTATATCGTGGCGCTCATGACCGCAGCGCTCGAGTTAGCGCGCGGCGATAGAGTGTTGGAGGTTGGAACCGGGTCCGGCTACCAGGCCGCCATCCTCGCGGAGATGGGCATGAAGGTCTACACCATCGAACGCGTCGAGGCGCTGTTCGAAATCGCGAAATTCAATCTCAAAACGCTGGGCTACAAACGGGTTACTATCCGCCTGGGAGACGGTCGCGAGGGATGGCCGAAACACGCGCCCTACCAGGGGATCATCGCCACTGCTGCCCCCACGAAGATCCCACAGGCGCTTATCGACCAGCTCGACGAAGGGGGGCGGCTCGTGATCCCCATTGGCCCCCAGGGGGGCTACCAGACGTTGTGGAAAGTCATCAAAATCGGCGACGATATCCGCGAGATCGATCTGGGAGGCGTCGCCTTCGTACCCCTTGTGTAGTTCCTATTCGCAGAACAACGTCAACAGCTGCTTGCCGCGAATCTGCTTGAAGGTCGCGCCCTGGCTGACCGAGCGAAGGGCAGCGCCCGCAGCGACGATACGCGTCCCGGCTACCGCGTGCACCCCGGTCGCGAAGAAACGCTCCGATAGCGGCGTTGTGCCGCCCAACACCACCACATACGCGTCTTCACGACACAGCGAGACCAAATCATCGAAAGTATGATTGAGCAGCGCTGTCCCGGTCAACGCGACGACATCGGCCTGAGGAATCAACTCCGGCGCGTGCACCGCCGGTACGTCGCCATCCCGGGGATTGAGTTCCAGCACCCAGGTCTCGGTCGCGATGGCGCGGATTTGGGGCGTGAAGGGAAAATGCCCAACAATGGCCACCCGCTTGCCGGCGCCCCGTTCCGCGATGATGTCCGCCGCGTTGACGTCGATGCACCGGTCCATATCCACATCCAGAAGCGCGTTGATCGTCGCCAGACCGACGCTGGCTTCCAACAAACTCCTGGAATAGGCCAATGCCGCCAGATCCACCACACTGCTATCCAATAACCAGCCGGCAGCCCTCACCGGCATCGCGCCCCCGTGATGATGATCGTCGCTCCCCCCGTGAAGCGTAGAGGCAATACCGGCGCGCTCTCCCCCGGGCGTCATCACAGAGACAGCGGTCCAATAGGCGCCGATGCGGATATCCTGCACACGGGCCTGCGCGGCATTACCGGCTACCTGGTCGATGAATCGGTCAAGGATCGTCACACGTTCCTCCTGTCTGCACGATGAAAACTGCACAACGCTTGCTTATTACCAGCCTGACTATTATAATCCTCTCCTATGAAACTCCTATTGACGCGACACGGACAATCACGTTGGCAGACGCTTGGCGAAAGCGCCGGAGAGGATGCCTTGCTCAGCCCTCTGGGCGAGCTTCAGGCGCACCGCCTGGGAGAGTACCTGGCCCAACACGAACTCATCGACCGCATCATCGCCAGCGACTTACGGCGCGCCCGGAGCACTGCCGAGATCGTGGCCTCATACCTGGAGAAACCCGTCGCCCTCGATGTAGGCTTCCGGGAGTTTGCGAACTGGGATGAGGGCAGTCCCCCGGTTCCTACCGGCCCATTAGATGCTACGCCACGTTCCCCGGCACACCCTGCCCATGTTGCATTCCGGGACCGTATCGCCGGCGCGCTTGAGCGCGTGATCGGCGCGGGCGATACGGAAGAGACCGTATTGATCGTCGCTCATGGCGGCGCCGTGGGCGCCGCCCTACGCGTGCTGTTGGGGGCAACGGCGCCGCGCCTGTGGACCGCCAATACGGCGCTGCACGGGTTGCGCTGGACCGGCGACTACTGGGTAGTGCGCTATATCAACAAACAAGAGCATCTGCCCCGACCCTTGCGTTCCTGGTGAATCAGCATGAAAAACGAAAAACCCCTCCCGCGCTTCTGGACCTGGGCCGGCATCCTGCTGGCAACCGCAGCCCTGCTCGTTCTGATCTTTGTCGCGCCGCCGGGTCTGCTGAACAAAGCCGACGTGATCGCAGCAGCCGTGTGCCACCGCATCCCCTCACATAGCTTCTTCATCGCCGGACGCCAGCTGCCGCTATGCCAGCGCTGCACCGGCACATTTAGCGCCGCGCTTACCGGACTCTGGTTCCAGTGGGCCGTGCTCAAACGCCGGAAGGCCCAACGTTTCCCCAGGCTGTGGCTCTGGGGGGTCATGGGACTCTTTTTTGCGGCCTGGGGCGGCGACGGGTTCAACTCGTATACCACGCTCCTTACCGGAAACGAGACCGGCCTTCTGGGATATGCTCCGCAGCCGTGGATCAGGTTGCTCACGGGAACGCTGGTGGGGATGAGTATGAGTATCGTCCTGGTCTCGGTCTTCAATCAGACCCTCTGGTCCGATGGCGTACCGGAACCCAACATCCGCCATGGGCGCGACCTGGCCCCGCTGGTGGCCGTCGAACTGCTCCAGGCCGCCGTTATTCTCACGCTTGCGCCGTGGCTACTCTCCCCCGTCGCCCTCTATTCCACGCTGGGTGCACTGGCGATGTTCACGTTCCTGGGCGCCATGGTGTGGGTGATGGCCCTGAGTCGCGATCAGACCTATGGCTCGTGGAAAGAAGTGTGGCTGCCCCTCGTCTGGGGTCTGGTCTTTGCGGCGCTGGTCGTGGGCGGGGTCGATGTCCTGCGTTGGTCTTTTACCGGTTCGCTCGGTTCCCTCCCGGGGTTCTGAAACCGGGAAATAATGAAGTGACTCCACTGCAAAAAGTGTGAATTCACCGCAGAGAGAACGCCAAGAAGACCTTAGTTTTGTTAAATTCCACAAATCATCTTTAATGTTTTCTTGGGATTCTCTGGGCCTACGTGGTTCAGAGGCTTTTTTCAGGAGAGTCAGCAGCGCCACTCACCTTTTCGCCTAGATAGGCGATTGGTCACGCGATTTATAGTATTAACTGCACTACGTACTTGTCAGACATCCCGGTTATACTGTGAATGACTTTGCCTATAAGGGAGCGTTCAGCCATAGCGCATACATACCGGATGGCGCAGCTTCCAGGCAGCAAGCAAAAATTCGGTTGACTTCACCTTAACCTTTGAGGAGGTTGTCGTCTATGTATAAGAAGCTTTTCATCCCAGGCCCCACGCACGTGCGTGAGGAGATTCTTGAGGCGCAAGCAGCGCCCATGATTGGCCACCGCGCCAAGGAATACTCGGAGCTGCAGGGCGAGGTCCGGCGCAAGCTGGAAAAGGTCCTCTACACGGAACAACCCATTTTCCTCTTTGCCAGCTCCGGCACCGGCGTGATGGAAGGGGCCATCCGCCAGGCCGTGCGCCCCGGGAAGCGCGCTCTGGTGACCGTTTGCGGCGCCTTCTCGGCCCGCTGGCACGAGCTGACGGTCGCCAACGGCGTCCCGGTCGATCGCATCGACGTGGAATGGGGGCAGGGATTCACGCCCGAACTGATCGACGAAGCGTTGAGTCAGGGCGATTACGACGCCGTCACAATCACGTTCAACGAAACCTCCACCGGCGTGATGAATCCCCTCCAGGAGATCGCCGCACTGGTCAATGAGAAGTATCCGGAGACCGTCATCCTGGTCGATGCCGTCTCGGCTATGGCGGGCGCCAAAATCGCATGCGACGCCTGGGGTCTGGATGTGGCGCTGGGCAGCTCCCAGAAATGCTTCGCCCTGCCCCCCGGGTTGACGGTTGCAGCCGTCAGCGAGCGCATGTTGAAGCGCGCCGAGGAGGTCCCCAACAGCGGCTATTACTTCAACTTCCTGGTCATGCTCAAGAAGTACAAGGTCGATCAGACCCCGGCGACTCCGGCCATCAGCCTGATTCAGGCGCTCAACAAGCAGCTAGATGATATGCTGGCCGAAGGTCTCGACAATCGCTGGGCGCGCCATCTGGAAATGGCCGAAGCCGTGCGCACCTGGGCGCGCCGCTACTTCGCGCTCTACCCCGACGAGCGTTTCCTTTCCAATACCGTAACCACGGTCGAGAATACCCGGGGGATTAGCGTCGCCAATCTCAACGCCGAACTGGCAAAGCGCGGCGCCATGATCTCCAACGGCTACGGATCGAAGCTCAAGGAGAAGACCTTCCGCATTGCCCACATGGGCGATCTGACCATCGCCGATATCACCTGGCTCCTGGGCGAAATCAACGACATCCTTGGATTGGAGTGATCCCATGGTCAAGATTCTTATCTGCGATCCTGT
>JAFGNR010000459.1 GCA_016926915.1 Anaerolineae bacterium | reverse complement strand
TGGCGGAAGATGTGGCTATCCATTCGGCGACACAGGCCGCGCTGGTCTACGTGCAGGATATGGACGGCGTCATTTCGACCACCACCGGCGCCGAACTCTACTACAGCCTGTTCGACGGAAGCGCCTGGAGCGCGCCTGCCCGCCTGACGGACGATGCCGTGATCGACGCGGCGCCTTCTCTGGCCTACGATGCTGCCGGCCGCCTGCACCTGGCCTGGCTGCGCGCTGGCGATCTCGTCGCGCTGAGCGATTCCTGGGACATCGCCGACGTGGAGACGGTGCGCGCCGACAGCATCGAGGGCGGCGTGCTCGGCTTCACCCTCAGCCGCTCGCCGGGCGGACACCTGGCGCTGGTCTGGCAGGCGATGGGCGAACAGGGCGCTGACCTGGTCTACACCGTCCGCGATGTGGCAGCCGGGCTGTGGGGCGCGGCGCAGCCGTTGATGGAAGATGCCGACGTGGAACGGGCACAAAGTCTTGCTTTCGCTGACGACGACACACTCTATCTGGCCTACCAGAAGGTGGAGACGGAGCTTGTCACCCGTACCTTCGAGATTTCGCCCACGCAGACCTTCACCGTGACCAACCTGCCACAGCCGGGGAACAGCCAGTTGGTCTTCCTTGCCCACAGCGTGGGCAAGGATTTGACCTTCGACAGCCTGACCGCCACGCCGGCTAATCCTGCGGTGGAAGAGAACATCACGCTGACGGCGACCCTGCGCAACAGTGGCTCATTGGCCGTGCTGAATCCCGTCGTGCGCTTCTACGACGGGAACGATGCCATTGTGATGGAGACGCTGCCTTTCACGCTGGCAGCCGGTTACACCGCGACGGTTTTTGTCAACTGGACCGTGCCCAGTCCGGCAGAGATCCACACGCTGCGCGCTGTCGCCGACCCCGACAATCTCATCGCCGAGACGGATGAGACGAACAACGAAATCACGCTACAAACGACGTTGCCCGATCTGACCTTTGCCACGCTCTTCACCACTTACAACGGCGACTTCATCACCGCGACGGCCCGGCTGGCCAACACCGGCGTATTGACCACTGCCGCGCCCTTCAGCGTCACTTTCCGCGCCGCCGATCCCGTCATCGGGACGTTAGTGGGGCGGGTGATGATGATTGATAACCTCGCGGCGGGGGAGAGCGTCAGCGTCACCCTGGCGCTGACGGACACCACGGCGTTGGTGGGTCTGGACGATACGCTGTGGGCGGTCGTGGATGAAGACGGGCGCATCTTTGAAGCGGACGAGGACAACAACACAGCCTACGCCCGCCTGCCGGTGCGGCCCGATCTGACGCTGACTGCCGCCGACATTCAGGGATACGATCCCGTTTCCGTCACCGTCCATAACCGTGGCCCGGTCGTCGCGCCTGCCGCTGCGCTCAAAGTGTGGTCGGATGGGTTTACCGGGGTCATGCTATACACCACGACGTTGAACGCGCTGACGCCGGGAGCTAGCCAGACGATCACGTTCACCATGCCCTTCACCGCGACGGAACTCTGGGTCCATGTCGATCCGGATCGGGTGATTTCCGAGAGCGACGAGGGCAACAACCTGGCGGTACGCTTTGTAGAAGCCCCGAGCGTTCCCATCTACACGCTCACCATTCACATCGAGGGACAAGGCAGCGTCATGCAAGATCCGCCGGGTACGGTCATATTGCCCTTGCAGAGCAGCTACTTCTCCGGCGCACATGTCACCTTGAGCGCGAGTCCGGCCCTCGGTTGGGCCTTTGTCCACTGGACGGGAAGCCTGGAAAGCACGTCGAATCCCGCCCAAATCACGATGGATGCGGATAAGGTTATCACCGCGACGTTTGTTGCCAGGCACAAGGTCTATCTGCCGCTTGTGCTGCGCACCGCGCCTTGAGACTCTGCGCACGCGCAGGTCTCTTCCAGGGACATAATCCATATCCTACTCGAGCCAACTCTAAACATACTGTCCGATTACCAAGGAAGAAACGAATTTACCGAAGACTTAAGTGGAACCGTTTGTTATAGTGACAACTGGACTACTAATCGGGGCTAACTTCGTCATGAGCCGCTGCGCCGTGAAGGCCGCAATTTGTCCCAGAGCCTCTTTGGTTTCGGGCAAGAACGCAAACATCTGAAAGACGTGGCACATCCCTTCCCAGACCGCCAGGGTGACGTCCACGCCAGCGGCGCGCGCCTTATCGGCGCAGCGCCGGGCATCATCCAGCAGGATTTCAGCTGTTCCCACCTGGATGAGGAGCGGCGGCAGTCCTGTGAATTCCGCATAGAGGGGCGAGATCAGGGGGGCGGTGCGGTCGTGGTCGCCGGCATAGTATTGGGCGTACTGGGCCAGGCTCCGCGGCGTCAAAATCGGATCGACGCGGGCCTGGCTGCGTAGGGAGTCGCCGGTCAACGCCAGATCCGTCCAAGGGGAGAGACATATTGCTCCGGCGGGCAACGGCGCGCCGGTCTCGCGCAGGGCCACGAGCGTCGCCAGGGCCAGGCCCCCGCCGGCAGAGTCGCCGGCGATGAGAATGCGCCCGGCGGGGATGTCCTGCGCCAGCAGCCAGCGATAGCCCGCGACCGCATCCTCTAGCGCTGCGGGATAAGGATCTTCGGGCGCCAGGCGGTAATCGAGCGCCAGCGCTGGCAGCTGCGTGGCGTTCACCAACCGGGCCAGCAGGTCGCGATAGACATCGCTGGACCCCATCACATAGGCGCCGCCGTGGAGGTAGAGCAGCACGCTGGTTGCGGCGTTGTCCGGCTCGAACCAGACCGCCGGCACGCCCGCGGCGTCGACTGGGCGACGGCGGAGGGTTGGGGGCAGCCGGACATAGCGGGTCGCGCGCGCCTGCCGGGCGCGTTGTTCGGCCACGGAACCTTTTGACCAGCCGGTCATGAGACCGGCGATGAGCCGGTTGCTGAGTTTAGCGCGAATGTTCATTGTGTGGATTGTATAACGTCCCGGCGCGCTCTGCAAGCCTCCCGGAGGTGGGGCAGCGCCATATCATTCTCTGGCTCAGCGTCATTCCACCCGACACGGGCGGATTCACAGATGATACGATTTCAGGATATTGCCCTATGCGGCGCCGAGAATAGCTAAAGAATGCCCAGGTAAGCTCGAAATTCTTTAGGGATGGCGCCGCACATCGTCAGGAAATTAAAGTCTTCTTGGCGCTCTCGGCGTTTTCTGCGGTGAATTCCCCCTTTTTGCAAGGGAGTCAAGAATCTGTGTTCATCCGTGTCTATCCGTGAGC
>JAFGNR010000188.1 GCA_016926915.1 Anaerolineae bacterium | reverse complement strand
GCTCTCGATTTCCTGGGGGGTCTTACCCAGCACTTCTTCCGTCAGCATGGAAGCCGAAGCCATACTGACAACACAGCCATGTCCCTCGAACATGACTTTGGCAATATGTCCCTTGGCGTCCAATTGGGCCGTCAGATGGATGGTGTCTCCGCAGGTGGGATTATCCAAATGAATGTCGATGTCGGCATTCTCCAAAACCCCGTAGTTTTGTGGGTCGTGATAATGATCGAGCAGCTGCTCACGATACAAGTCACTCATGTGTTAACCTCGGTATAGTTATTATCGTCGCAGGACTTTCTTGACGTAGGCCAATCCGTCGACCAGCGCTTCTACGTCATCGCGGTCATTGTAGATGTAGAAACTGGCCCGCGAGCTGGCCTTGAGGCCAAACCGTGTGTGCAGCGGC
Source organism: Anaerolineae bacterium (assembly GCA_016926915.1). GTDB lineage: Bacteria > Chloroflexota > Anaerolineae > B4-G1 > SLSP01 > JAFGNR01. Next base: position 5,471 of record JAFGNR010000188.1, on the reverse strand, counting down.
TCTGCGCAGTGCAGGCCGGCCCGGATGGCAATCCCCTGCTCATCCAACAGGGAGGCAGTATCGTGTGGGTGAATGCCATCCATCCAGAAAGAGACGACCCCGCCGCGCTTACTGGCTTCAGGCCCCAAGATGTGGAGTCCGGTTATTTCACTGAGCCGTTCCATGGCGTAGGCGATGATGTCTTGCTCGTGGGCGTGCACGGCCTCCATGCCGAGGGTTGAGAGGAAGTCTATGGCAGCCCCAAATCCGGCTGCCTCGGCGATCGGAGGAGTACCGGCCTCGAATTTATAGGGGATTTCGTTCCAGATTGCGTCGTGTTTGCTTACACTGAGAATCATATCCCCGCCATAGAGAAACGGCGGCATCTTTTCCAGCAAGGGTCTCCGTCCCCATAGTGCGCCGATGCCGGGACCGCACAGCTTGTGTGCGGAGAACGCCATGAAATCGGCGCCCAAGTCTTGAACGTCCACGGGGATATGGGGGACCGCCTGTGCGCCATCCAACACTACCAGTGCTCCGGCAGCTTTTGCTTGTTCTATGATCTCCTTTGCGGGAGGCACGGCGCCTAGAACGTTTGACATCAACGTGAATGCCACAACCTTGGTGCGTCCATCTTTCAAAAGGTCCGGCAGAGGGGCGAGATCGAGTTCACCTGCATCGGTGACCGGCAAATAGGCAAGTTCAGCCCCTTTCTCCCTGGCCAACTGCATCCAGGGCACGAGATTGCTGTGCTGCTCCATTTCCGTGATCACAATGCGGTCGCCCGCCACGATGTTGTCCCGGCCCCAGGCGTAGGCAATCAGATTGAGGGCTTCAGTGGCGTTGCGCACATAGATAACTTCCGCTGGTTCCGGCGCGTGGATGAAGCCGGCGATTTTGACTCGCGCGGCTTCATACCGCTCGGTAGCGGCCTCTGCCAAGCCGTATATGCCACGATGCACATTGGCATAGGCTGTCTCGAACACCGACTTGATGGCGTCGATCACGACCTGTGGTTTTTGTGCACTGGCGGTGCTATCCAGAAATACGAGGCGCTTGCCACGTACCGTCTGCTTGAGGATCGGAAAGGCTTCCCGGATTTCCTCTGTGTTCCAAACCATACCGTTTCGCCTCCATTGCTTCATCAACGCAAAGCAGCGATGAGCGCTGTCTTGAGTTCCGCGTTTCGACGGGAACGCTTGCATCCATAAATAAGTATACCACAATCTGATAAAAAAGAGGAAATGCCCGGGAGCGTGTCTCTGCTCGATATGTGGTATAATCCTTTGCGGTATTAGTCAAAGCAGGTACGGGAGATAGACAATGGGCTTGAGTGGCTTTCTCGACAGCGTCGCGATGTGGGTGCAGGATGTGATTCGGGCGATGGGATACCTGGGATTGGGTCTGGTGATGTTCCTCGAGAATGTGTTTCCGCCCATTCCTTCGGAAGCCGTGCTTCCCATGGCGGGTTGGTTGGCTTACGACAAAGTCGGGGGATTCTCGCTCCTTGGGGTGACCCTGGTAGGCGCTATTGGATCAGTAGCCGGCGCGTTAGTCTTCTATGGATTGGGATACTGGTTTGGGGAAGGCCGTGTTCGCGAATTACTGCGGCGCTTTGGAAAGTGGTTGCTGCTTTCAGAGTCGGACTTCGATACGGCGTTGGCCTGGTTCGATCGCTTTGGGGAAGCCGTGATTTTCTTCGGGCGTATGGTGCCGATTGTGCGGAGTCTCGTTTCGATTCCTGCCGGGATTGCGAGTATGAATCTGCCGCGTTTCAGTCTCTACACGGCCATCGGCACGGCGCTGTGGAGTTTCATCCTTGCGCTTGCCGGTTATATTCTCGGTCAGAATTGGCCATTGGTCATGGATGTGGTCAGCCGGTACGAGAAGGTTGTATTGGTTTTGGCTGTCGTCGGCGTTGTGGTTTTCGTGGTGCGGCGTCTCGGCCAGCGCCGTCGCATCTCTCAGGAATCTTGATCCAACCGGATGTGTGGAACGTCCGGGTGAGCGTTTTGACGTGAAAGGAGGGAGCTGATGGCATCTGTGATCCGATCCGATCAAATTGGTGAATTCGTGGGACAAGAAGTCACGATTCGGGGGTGGGTTTACAATCGCACCCATAAGGGCAAGTTAGTCTTCTTGCTCGTTCGCGATGGTTTTGGATTTGTGCAGTGCGTTCTTTTCAAAAACGACGTTTCTCCAGAGACTTTTGAGGCTGCCACTCGTGTTCCCCAGGAATCTTCGGTGGTCATCACGGGTAAGGTGCGCGCCGATCCCCGTGCGCCGGGTATGCCGGGGGGCTTTGAGATTGGCGTGACCGATTTCGAAATCGTGCAGGCGCTAGAAGAAGACTATCCCATTTCACTCAAAGAACACGGCATCGAGTTCTTGTTGGATCGTCGCCATCTTTGGATTCGCAGCCAGAGCCAATGGGCTGTCTTGCGTATTCGTGCGACTGTGGTCAAGGCTATCCGCGAATGGTTGGATGACCATGGATTTTTGAACATCGATACGCCGATCCTTACCCCCGCGGCTGGCGAAGGAACCACGACCTTATTCAAGGTCAACTACTTCGGCGATTCGACGTTCCTTGCCCAGACCGGTCAGCTCTATAACGAGGCGAACATCTTTGCTTTCAACCGGGTCTATTGCTTTGGCCCGACGTTCCGGGCAGAGAAATCCAAGACACGCCGCCATCTGACTGAGTTCTGGATGGTGGAGCCGGAAATGGCTTTCTGCGATTTGGATGCGTTGATGGAGATAGAAGAACAGTTTGTCTCCTACATCGTCCGGCGGGTGCTCGCTGAACGCGCTGTTGAACTGGCATTTCTAGGTCGCGATACGTCTGTGTTGGAGAAGGTCGTTCCCCCGTTTCCGAGGATCTCTTATGATGAAGCCCTAGAAATCCTCGCCGAAATTCGCGCCAACATGGACGATCAGGATCTCAGAGCTCAACTCGAGATTACGTGGGGAGATGATTTTGGCTCCCCACATGAAACCGAGTTGACGAAGCGGTTCGAAAAGCCGGTATTTGTCTATGGGTATCCCACCATTGCCAAAGCCTTCTATATGGAACCCTGGCCCGGTCGCCCGGATGTCAGCAAGAGTGTTGATCTACTTGCTCCAGAGGGATATGGTGAGATTATTGGGGGGAGCGAGCGCATTTCGGATCCTGACCTCTTGTTGGAACGCATTCATGCGCACAATCTGCCCGAGGAAGCTTTCAGCTGGTACATTGACCTGCGTAAGTACGGCAGCGTGCCCCACAGTGGATTTGGTATGGGGGTAGAACGGACCGTCACATGGATTTGTGGTATCGATCACTTGCGGGAGACTATTGCTTACCCCCGCATGTTGAATCGCGTCTATCCGTGATGTTGGTTGCGTCTTCGTAGATCGGTACAGCCCCCGTGCAAACGCTGCACGGGGGCTGATGGTTTCTAGCGCATGACTAACGGCAGATAGAGGTCCGATCCGGCAGGGACGGCCAGTGCATAGCCATCCTGTGAACGTGAGGGTAGCTTGATGATCTCTACGCTCAGTGTATTGGTGGCCATCAGCAGCTGTTGCGAGACGATCCCTTCCTGGGACCAGGATCCCTCGCCGGAAGCGCCCATGATGAGTAGCAGTTCTTCCTCTTCGATATCTGGCGGAAGTGGAACCTGATATTCTGCATCCACCGTAATCGGGATCAGGAATTCGAAACCGGGACGGTGGACACCCAACTTGTAGACCTTGAGCAGGAAGCCTTGCCCGCCGAACTGGTGTGTGGGGCGAACATCGGGGGCCCAGGCCGCACACAGCAGTGTCAGCGACTCGGTGACGGCATTCGCCGGCACATGAATGTGAAGGGGTTTATCGTTGAGTCCGACGCATTCAAGGTCGGTCGGGTTGGGGGGATCCAGAGGCGTTGTAGCCGCTTCGGTACGTCCCAGGATGACAACTTGTCCTACCTGAAGGCCGCCGCTCGATTTATAGAGCGAGGCATAGCCCAGATCGCTAACCGGGTCAACGGCGATATCTCGCGGAGAGTGTCCTACAGGCAGAAAGGTTTCTATAACCAGCGTGTCGCTCATCACGGCGACGGTCCCGCCGGCCCCGCGTCCGCTTACAACGTAGATGTAGCCGGTGGCCGGGTTTACATCGACCGCGCGTGGATTGGTCCCGACTGCCGTTTCTGTGACCGGGGCAGCTTGTGCATCCTGCAAGACGCTGACCGATCCGGCATCGTAAATATCCCCGTTGTTGACGACATAGGCGCGACCATTGCTGGAGTTGACAGCAATGTCGCCAGGCTCTACGCCCACCGGCACTGTCGCGACAAGCGTGGTTTGTTGCAGGATGCTGACTGTATTGCTCCCGCCGTTGGAGATGTAAATATAGCCATTCTTGGGGTTGATTGCAATTGCAGCCGGTCTCGATTGAACGTTTATGTTCTGGACGGCGAGGGTCGTCCCATTGATGATGGAGACGGTGTCATCGCCAGAATTGGCGACGTAGACGAGATTGGTGGCAGGATTGGCCGCGATGGCTTTCGGGGAACTTCCTACGGCGACGTAATCGACGATTGTGGTGCCGTTCAGAATGACCACCTGGTCATCATTGGGCAATGCGACGAAAGCACGATGTGTGGTGGTGAGGACAGCGACCGCGCCGGAAGATTTTCCCAGATCAACTTGACCGGCAAGAGCCAGGCCGTTTACAACCCTCACCGGGTCGCCGGTCTCACTTGTGATGTAAGCATATCCACCTGGATCGACTCCAATGAACGACGGCGTCCCGATGTTCAAGGATTGCGTAATCTCGGTTCCTTCGAAAATCCACAGTTGTCCCAATTGATCGAGGACGTAGCCATATCCCCTGATGGGATCAACAGCGACCCGCTCCGGGTGGCTGCTGACGCCTGTGTCTTGAATGGCAATCACGTAAGGGGGGGTGAGTTCGATGGCGGCCACAATCGAGAAAGCCAGTACGACACCCAAAATTCCCAGGACTATGGCTGCCAGAAGCAGCTTGAAATGCCGTTTCATTTTCAAACCTCCTAAGCACTCGCCAATGTGTAGGCCACACCCATTCTCTATTCTAACACGTTTTAAACCCTACGTCTACTCCATATCACGTTTTCGCTACAGAGATGCCTTTCCTGAAAAAGGTCGCCTAACCGCAGAGAGTACACCAAGAACGCAAAGGTAAGACTGAGATGATTCAAGAATGGCATCGCGCACTTTAGAAAATTAAAGTCTTCATTGCGATCTCGGCGTTCTCTCTGCGGTGTAGTCCCACTTTTTGCAGTAGAGCCAGAGATTGAAGTCAGCCGTGCTGTCTCACCAGGTGATCCCTCTGAGGTCACTCGCCAAGATACGCGGCGCTGACCGAGTCCTGATATTGGGGTGTGGTCATGATCAGGTCTTTTCCGAGCAACCAATTGACGACGTCATCGAATTGCGCGACGCTGGGAATTGTGGCCGGGGGGTAGTCGGGAAGCTCGAATG
>JAFGNR010000187.1 GCA_016926915.1 Anaerolineae bacterium | reverse complement strand
TTGAATGTGGTATCCATGGCAATCAAAGGATGTTCCCATAGTCCAAGCACCCGCTGCGCTTCAATATCGAAAGGCCGGAACGCGTGGCAGGTTCCGCAACGAAACCCGGCATAGGTCGCGTACGACAGGGTGGCATCGTAGTCCAAGCCAGCAGCTTCCCAGTTGCGCCATGTCTCCGGAACCCGGAAGCGGAGATAGTGTTGCCGCCCCCCCTTGGGCAGCTGGCCGAGAAGCGCCGCCAGAGTCGCTTTTTGTTCTTGAAGCCGATCCAGATTGTCCAATGTATGGTAACCGGCGTGCAGTCCGATTTCAAATCCTTGCGCCCGCAGGTCGCGAATACATGCTTTTACCAACCTGGATGCCGCATTGTAATCGTTCTGATACAAGCCGGGCGGCGCGGTCATGAAGTAAAATGCATCATCTTCAAAGCCATGACGTCGGGAGATGTCTGCCAGTTGGGAAATCCCCTGCACATAGGGCGCCTTGGACGGCGCTACGACTTGTAGTACGGCCGCAGCAAGATTATCTCCAAACTCTCGGAAATCCCGCTGCTTGAACACATCATGCGCCAACGTACGCAATGCATTGTTGATACTCACAAAGTGCCGCAGATGATCGATGTCATGGGAGAACTTGACAGAGAAGCGCCGCGAAAGCGGCTGCCAATCGGGACACAGCGCCTTGAGCCAGGTCTGCAAGATCAAGCCGTATTCGTCGACGATAGGACGCTCCAAGAATCCCTGGCGGAACGCCACACTCGCGGTTGCCGGGAAGCGGTCGTGCTCGTCACGATCAGGGCGCACCGTTTCCTCCCAACGACTGAGCATGAACACCGTCGTCGCCACGATATCCACATAGATGATAACACTTCCGTCTGCCCTCCGCTCCGCAAACGGCTTTCGACCACTTGCGTAGCCGTTTCCCCAGAAGAGCACCGGCATTGGATCCATTATGGGAGGCGCGTAGCCTACAGGCGCCAATTCGTTGGGTGGAAGCCAGATCAGGCTACGTCCAGGACGCTCGAGCAACGTCTGCCAGGATTCCGGCGCACATGGAATCACGTAGAGCGCCGGGGAAGTCTGGGGGTGTTCAGGAGGAGCCCCATAGACCAGCGGAATGCCGAGCACTTCTGATTTCGCTTCTGCATACTCGGATGTCCGCACCCCGGCGCGGATGGCAAGTTGCTGCCAGGCATAGCGTAATGCAGCGACGGATAGTGGAGGCGAGGGTTCAACCGGTATGACACTCATGAAGACCTCCTCATTCCTGCACAGTCCCATACAGCGGCAATCGCTTGATGATCCGGGCAGGCAACCCGGCCAATAGAATATCATCTTCTTCGAAACTCTTGGCGACCACGGCGCCCGCTCCCACTACCACGTGGTTTCCCAGTCGCACCCCCGGCAAGACGGTACTCCCGGCGCCAAACCAGCAGTTGTCGCCAATGACGATTGGTTCCGTTACGATGTAACGCTCATAGTTACAGATATCGTGATTCATACTGATCAGACTTACACGCGGACCCACCCAGACGTTGTTCCCAATCCGGATGCCGTTTCGTCCGTCGATGTGACAGCCGTTGGAGAACCCCGGATAGCGGTCGCCGCGCTCGATACGTTCCGGAGCAGCAACCTTCGTAGTCCAGTGCACGGGCCAGGGTACGTGATGGTTGATGCGGAGAATCTTCTGCCGGAACGCAAACGTCACCAGCGTCACCGCAGCGATACGGCGATCCGAGAAAGCCGGACCGTAAACCCGCAACAAACAATAGAGTAGCTCATCCCGAAGTTTGCCGAGTTTCTTCTTGGCCCCCATCTTGCCCCCCCCCTCATTGTCCAATACACATCCTCACACTATTCACGAGCGAACAGCAGAGGATGGTCCTTTGCCTTGCCGAATTACAGCGTACCTTGTCCGAACGAAGGCTGCCATGGACTCGAAATCCTTTCGCTGGAGCAAGACCAGCGTGGCGACGTAGATGACCGAGAATGCCGCCAACTTGGCGCCGGCTGAAGCCCAGTCTGAACCTGTAACGATCGGGATGCGTCCCGCAAAGATGCCGGCGAACAATCCGAATACCAGGCTGATCACCGGGCCAACAAACAACTTAGACCAGGAAAAATCCACGTGCGTTCGCGCGCGTCGAAGGAAAAGGACGATCCCGACGACCAACATCACATCCACCGCCAGAGCGACGCCGGCAATGCCGAAAGCAGGTCCCAACAAAAAGAGACCGGCAACCAAAACCATAAGTTGGATGCCCCGAATTTGCAGGTTCTTCCCCGGCTCCCCCATCGCCATGAATAGAGACGAAATCGTGATCTTGATCGGGTCGAAAAGCGTGTAGACGAGCATCAAACGAAAGGCCTGCAACATGGGAAGCCATTTTTCCCCCAGGACGATACGCACGAACTCCGGCGAGACCAGCCACAATCCTCCCGCCAGCAGAAATCCGGTCCACGTCAGCAGACCGTTGACCCGGACAAAAGCCTGGGAGAGCCGTTTGCGATCGCCCTTCAGCTCAGCATAGGCGCCGCCGGTAACCAGGTTGACCGGAACCGCCAACAATTGACGGGGATAAGTTGCAAACGCATAGGCGCGTGAATAGTATCCCAGAGGCGTTTCGCCAAGAAAGAGGCCTGTCCACAAATCATCGAAGCGATCTAGGGCCCGCAATAGGGCATCCGACATGACATTACGAACCCCGTATCCCAAGAAATAACGCATAGTCTGGGGAGACCAGTTGAAACGGGGACGCCAGATTGGCCTCCATACGTAAAGGAAAAGTACGTTAACCGAGAAAGCAACGATATTGCTCGCCAGTAAGGCCCACAGGGTCTCGCCGCGCATGGCCAATGCCAGCGCCGCCGCCGTAGAAAGAGTCGTATCGACCACACCGATCAAAGCAAGACGCCGGTGCTCGACGCGTCGCGCCAGGATGAGCCGGGGCGTATGCACGAATTGCATCACGGCGAAGTAGGCGGTCAGCGCCAACAGCGCCGTCTGGAGATCGCTTTCGGCAAAAATCCAGCTGCCGGCGGCCATCAAGATCGTCCAGATAGCCGTAAATAGCATCTGGAGTGTAAAGTGAGTTCGGGCTGTGTGCTCTTCGTCTTCGGTCTCAGGCGCACGATGAATGAAAGCCCCTCCCATGCCGAAGTTGGGAAGCATGGAACTCAAGGTAACCCACGAATGCGCCATACTGTAGACCCCGAAAATCTCAACCGGCAGCATACGCGCCAGGAGCGTGGTCCGCGTGAAGCCCATCACAAGCTGCACCATGTTAGCCATGAAGTTCCAGCTGATCGAAGAAAGGGTACGACGAACCAGGCTCGGTCTTGGCGACTCAGCCATGATTCACCTCAAATGATGGCAGCATGCGTCTCCCCTTCGTGGGCATTTCACGACCGTCGCCCGGCAGCGCCTTTCAACCGCCGGTAGAGACCCGAAAGGATGGCCTTCGCCCCGCCATGCACCTGCCCCAAGGCCGGACGCACATCGGACCGATCCCAATAAGCATGACAATCTGCCCGCCGCGCATCACGTAGCACCGCGCCCAACGTGGCATTGGATTCCAGGATCACATTGTGGACGAGATCTTCTACACAGAGGTGCCAGGTCCCCTCAAAACGCTGCTGGAAGGCGCGCTTTGGCTGCCCCCCGGCTACCGTCTGGCAGCCGATCCAGGGAAGATTCACGCCGGAGAAGGTCGCCAACGAATTCCAACTCCAGGAGCGCGGGTTGATCTCCAAAAGGTAGAACTCACCGTCCTGCTTCTTGAACTCGACCTGCGCAATCCCCGTGAATTTCGCTGCGCGGAGCAGCCGCTCCGAGTATTCAACGATGCGAGGCTCGTTCACAATCTCGCCGAGCGCGCACTGGCCTGCTCGTGGAGGAAACTGCCGTATCTTGCGACCGGTAAACGCGGCGCAGAGTTCTCCCTGGTAGCTGAAGACGCCGGCGGTGTAAAGCTGGTCATCCCCACCGGGAATGAACGCCTGAATGACGAACGGGACTTCCTGAGCCGCCAACGCATCCGTGACTGCCTGCAAAGCAGCCAAATCACGACACACCGTCAACCTGACCACGCCCTTCCGGATGTTCTCAGGATCGCGGCGATTGGCAGGCTTGACGATTGCGGGAAGCAGCATGTCTGCCAGCGATTCGGCAGATACCGGACTGAACAACGTGCGCGGCGTAGGAACCCCGGTTCGCACTGCCAGGCGGTAAGTCTGGGCCTTGTCCATGCATTGCAGCAGAATTGCCGTGTCCGTCTCGAAAACGGGTTCAAACCACGGCTCCAGGCGTTCCCAATACCGGGCCAAGGTCAGCACGTACTCATCGTTGGTAGGAATCAGGAAAATCTGCTCATTCCCCTCGCGATGCTTCTCGCCCAGGTCGGCGAGAGCAGCAACGAACGCCTCTTCATCCACAGCCGGCTTGACAACGATTTCTTTACGATGTGCGTACCTGGAACGCAACCCCGGGGCAGAACGCGCGTGATCTACAGCGATGACACGGACCCCCTTACTTCCCAGGGCGCGAATCACCCCCAGCCCATTCCGCTGGCAGTTGACGACCAAAGCCTGCACTTAGACGCTCCACGACAGCATAAATGCCATCACACATCATCCCGCCCGACCCACGAGACGGACACGAATCTCCTCATGCGAGTGAAAGTCATCCGAAACCACGCGACGACCATCCACAACCACCGGAATACCTAAACGCGCCCAATCCAGATCACGATAGAGGTTATGCTTGACCATCACGACGACGCCGTCACACCCAGCGCCCAGCGCATACACATCCCCCTGGTAGCCAGGGACGTAGGGATCATGAATCACCACGCGCGCGCCGCGCGCTTGCAGGTGCGCCGCCAGCACCGCGCTCGGACTGTTCCGGGTATCGTCAGAGTTCTCCAGATAAGCAGATCCCAACACCAGAATGCGTGCATGCGCTAATATCTTCCCGGCTTCTGCCAGCGCCTCCGACAATAGCGCGATCATGTGCAACGGCATCGCTTCGTTCACCGCGCGCGCCGCGGGAATCAAGCGCACGGCGACGCCTTTCTCACGCGCCTGATGCGTCAACAACCAGGGATCTTTGGGAATACAGTGCCCGCCCACGCCGGCGCCGGGAAAGAGCATATTGCGTCCCGGAGATTTATTGACCAGTTCGCGCACCCGCCACACGTCGCCGCCCACCGCTTCGCA
>JAFGNR010000186.1 GCA_016926915.1 Anaerolineae bacterium | reverse complement strand
CAGGACTTCGGGCCATACATCCTTTTCCCCAATCGTCAGCCCGCGATGCCAGGAGAGATGGTTGAGCCCCAATGTGTCCATCTGCGCTTCCTCCGGCGCGATGGGGCGTCCCCATATCTCCGATAGGGCCTGGAGGATGTGCATCTTCGTCGTGATTGGGGCGTTGCAGACGCCTACGGCGGGCACATCGGGCGCGTAACGACTCAGCGCCTCGGTCACCAGGCCGGAGGGATTGGTGAAGTTGATCAGCACGGCGCCAGGCGCGGTCTCTGCCATGACGCGCGCCACATCGAGAATCACGGGAATTGTGCGCAGCGCTTTCGCCATGCCGCCAACCCCCGTTGTTTCCTGCCCGATCAACCCGTGACGGGCGCCCAGGTACTCATCCTCACGGCGGGCTTGCATCCAACCCACGCGCAGCTGGGTGATGACATACCGGGTATCCCGAACGGCATCGGTCAAATTCTGGGTCAAATGGACTTCGAATGGGTTCCCGTGTGCGGCAACGATGCGTTGCGCAAACCCACCCACGACGCGCAGCCGTTCCGGCAAGATGTCCATCAGCCAGAGTTCCGCGAGGGGCAGGCTGGCATGGCGTTCCAGGAACCCCAGGATGAGTTCCGGTGTGTAACTCGATCCGCCTCCAATAACTGCAATCTTCATATCAAGACCTCCCTTTTGAGTTTACCTTGGCGTTCTTTGCCGGCGGTCATAAGACCTGACGGTCGTTGACGCGCTCTCAGGTTTCCCAACCTGCGCGGTTAGGCCGCCTTTTTCAGGAGAGTCATTCATGGTCGTTCCAATTCGTATTGACGGATCTGCCCGATGCGGCGGGCGTGACGCCCGCCCTCGAATTCGGTTTCCAGCCAGGCATCGACGAGGGCCAGGGTCGTCTCCAGCGCGACGACGCGTTCGCCGATGGAAATCATGTTGGCGTTGTTGTGGGCTGTGGCTAACTGCGCCGTCTCCACGCTCCAGCAGACGGCGCAGCGAATGCCGTCGACCTTGTTGGCCATGATCGCTTCCCCGTTGCCGCTGCCGCCGAAAACGATGCCGTGCGTGCACTTACCGTCCGCCACCGCTTCGGCGGCCGGTCGAATGAACAGCGGGTAGTCGGTGGATTCCGGGGAATCCGCGCCGAAATCGACGACCTCGATCCCTTTCGCGATCAGGTGCGCCTTGACCGCCTCTTTGTACCGGAATCCGGCGTGATCCGATCCCAATGCGACTTTGCGTGATGTGTTTGGCACGATATACCTCCAGCCTGGATTCTACGTCTCTGAAACACTCCTTTGGGACTTCAACCGGGCAGCTTTTGCTGCATGGAGGGTCAATACTTGGGTTTTGACCTCTTCGAGGTACGCGCCCCGGAGGGGGAACCAGATCAGGATGACGGCGCCTACCAGCATGGCGATGCCGGGGATCAAGCCCAGCAGTACTTTGATGCCGAACAGCGCCCCCGCCGGTTGATCCAAGAAGATAACCCCTTGGTTGGCTTCGCGGGTGACGAAATGGGTGGCCTCCAGCATGAAGGGAATGAGGGCCAGGGCCACGGATTGCGCCGGCTTGGTGAGGAGTGCGTTGACGCCAAAGAAGGCGCCTTCACGCCGCACTCCCGTGCGCAACTCGTCTTCATCGGCGACCTGCGCGAAGAGGACATTGGTCAACGTCTGCGGGCCTGATAGCCCGAAGCCAGCCAGAGCCAGGCAGATCGGAATCAAGGAAGACGGCACTATGACCACGAGCACCAGGGCCACACCGGCGACGGTCAATAGCAGTTGTTGGGCGCCCACGACGCCCAACCGCTGGCGTATCAGCGAGGTGATGGGCACGCCAATGATCAGGGGGATGAAGAGGTAGATAATGAGGATAATCGAGCTCATTTGCAGCACATAGTCGGCGGCGTAAAAGAGCGCGCCCAGGATCAACGATTGCATGAGGATCGACATGAAATTCTGCGCCACCAGGATCAAGAATGACTTGCTCGTGAAGGTGAACTTGAGCGCGTCGCGCAGGTTGATGGGGTCGTCGACCTGGGTGAATTCCGGCCTCTCCTTGACTCTGAGGGTGGTCAGGATAATGAGCCCCGCGCCGATGATGCCCACGGCAATCATCGATAGTTGCAGCGGAAGGAATGACGGTGCGGCCTCAGCCTTGGGCCGGAAGAGGTCGGGAATCACAAATCCCAGAATCATCCCCAACAGGCCGAAAAGCGACGATGAGATTTGTAGCCCGTTGCGCTCTGCATCCGACTCGGTAACCTCCGGGAGGAGCGCCGAATAGACCAGACCGATGATGGTGTAGGCGGTGTCGTAGAGCAACATCGTGACCAGCATCCATGCAAACAACGCCGGATCGCTGGCGCCGCCGGGCGCGAACCACACCAGGATGAAGGTGAGGGCCAGGAAAGGGGCCGTGTATCGCATGTAGGGGATGCGGCGTCCGTGTTTAGAGCGGGTGCTGTCGGTGATGTAGCCGAACAACGGATCGTTGATCGCGTTCCAGATCGCATAGATGAGAGATGCGGTCCCGATCCAACGGGCCGTGAGTCCCAGGTAATCCTGGTAGAAGATAGGCAGCAGCGCGCCGTAGATGCCGGAGATCAAGGCTGTGCCCAGCGAGGCGACGCCCCACGTGATCTTGTACGAGAGACTGAGTTTCACCGGGGCCGGGGACGTGTGTTCGACCGTGCTCGATGCCATCGTCATGTTCCTCCTTGCATGTGGATTGGGACGGCGTGCACATCTTGGTGAATCTGACGTCTTCATCGTACACCAGAACACGACAAAGGCAACTCCTCTCAATGTGCTGAGGAAGTTTCACTTCTCGTGGGTGTGGAATCCCACGTGGGAACTCCTTTCTCTGTGTCATTCTTTTCGTCGCGCCTCACGTCTCGCGCCTTATGCTTCCCGTACCGGCAGGTTTGTGGTACAGTTCTCTATGATGGCACTTCTACCATGGAGGTATCCCAAATGGCAACTCCTGTCACGGCGGTGATGATTGGCGCGGGCCAGCGGGGCTATGAAGCTTATGGTCCTTACGCCTTGGCGCATCCTGACGAGCTGCGCTTTGTGGCGGCGGCGGAATCCCATCCTGTGCGCCGGGAGCGGTTTGCCGCCGCGCATGCGATTCCTTCGGAATATCAGTTCGATACCTGGGAAACGCTTCTCGCGCGTCCGCAGCTCGCCGATGCGGCGCTGGTCTGCACCCTGGACCGCATGCACACTGGGCCTGCGCTTGCCGCGCTGGAGGCCGGGTACGATGTGCTCCTCGAAAAGCCAATGGCAACGACTCTTGAGGATTGCGTGCGCCTGGTCCAGACTGCCGAGCGGACCGGACGTCTACTTCAGATCTGCCACGTTCTTCGCTATGCGCCCTTCTTCTCCACATTGCACGATATTCTCGATTCGGGCCGGCTAGGCGAGATCATCACGGTGGAGCACCGCGAGAATGTCTCGTACTGGCACATGGCCCATTCCTACGTGCGTGGAAACTGGCGCAATAGCCGGCTGGAAAGCCCCATGATTCTGGCGAAGTGCTGTCACGATCTGGATATCCTCTTTTGGAATCTCGGAGCTACGCGTCGTCTGAGCTCCTTCGGTTCGCTCCAACACTTTCGCCCGGAGCGGGCGCCGGAAGGAGCGCCGGAACGCTGTCTCGACGGCTGTCCCGCTGCTGATGTCTGTCCCTGGTACGCGCCAAGACTCTATATGGATCTCACCCCCTTGCTCCGCGTGGCCCGGCGCTCTCCGGATTGGGCTCAGCGCGCGGGCGCTGCGCTGCTCGCCGAGCACCCGCGCCTGGCTGCGGCCGCTCGCGGGTGGTTTCCGCCCCTTGATGTGGCGTTGGACTATCGTGGTTGGCCGCTCTCGGTGATTTCAGAAGATCCCTCGTCCGAGGCGCGTCTGGAGGCGCTGCGCTCAGGGCCTTACGGACGGTGCGTCTATCACTGCGACAATGACGTTGTCGATCATCAGATCGTGAACCTGGAGCTACAAAGCGGCGGGTCTGCGGCGTTGGTGATGCACGGACATTCTCACCGTGAGGGGCGCACGATGCGCTATGACGGCACGCGGGCCACGTTGCGCGGCTGCGCCTACACTTATGAACAGCGTATCGAGATTCACGATCACCTCACCGGCAAGGTGGACGTCATCACGCCCGGCGCCGGTCGCCGGAACGCCAGCGGTCATGGCGGCGGCGACGCGGGCATCATGCAGGCGTTCGTGCGCGCGGTGCGCGACCGGGGACAGGCCCTGACCTCAGCCCGGGAATCCCTGGAGAGTCACTTGATGGCGTTTGCTGCTGAACAGGCGCGCTGTGCTGGGCAAGTGATCGATATGCACGCATACCGGCGCCAGGCAGAGGGGAAGTGAAGACACCCGTTGCCTGACGCCGGAGTTGTGAACTCGCCGGCCGATTACGTCCCTTGTGCCTTTTGCAAGAGCTCCATGATGAGGTCGAACCGGAAACTGTTCATCAGTCCCATCATGGCGCGCGCCAGTTTCGTATGGGTTTCGTAGATGTCATTGATGAGCGACTGCATTTCGTCGGCGTCTGCCTGTATGGCTGCAGCCAGGGCTTTCTGGCGCCAGGGGAGCGGCAAAGTGTGCAGCGCACTGACCGTCAGTAGATCTGCCGCCTCCTCGACCGTGGTCGGAGACTGGGTTTCATCGTCGGCGTAGAGGAAACGCACACCCAGGTGGCGCTCCAATACGTCGAAGATCTCGGATTCACGGAAGGGCTTGCGGATGAAGTCATCACACCCGCCGGAGAGAATAACGGCGCGCTCTTCATCGAAGGCGCTGGCTGTCAACGCGACGATGACGGTCGCTTGCCCCTTGATGGTATCCTTGATGCGACGAGTGGCCTCGTAACCATCCATGACCGGCATGCGCATGTCCATCCAGATCAAATGGGGATCCCACTCATCCCAAATCTCGATGGCTTCCTGTCCATTGACGGCGCCTCGCATTTCGAAGCCCAGCGGGCGTAGGAGCTTCATCAGTAGCTCCCGGTTGGCGTCACGATCCTCGGCAATCAGCAACCGGTACGTCGGTTGGTCCGGTTCCAACCCTACGACGCGCCGAGTTGGGCGCTCCTCGCCGACTTCGGCGCTGTCGGCCGGTTCGACCTGCACATTGACCTTGAACAGGCTGCCTTTTCCCACCTCGCTGACCACGGAGATCGTACCGTCCATCAACCGCACGAACTCCCGGCTTATGGGCAGCCCCAAACCGGTTCCTTCCTGTGTTTCCTGACCGCTCTTTGTCTGGATGAAAGGGTCGAAAAGTTTGTCGATGTCCTCGGAGGCAATGCCGACGCCTGTATCCTCGACCTCGAACAGGAGACGCAGCCCGTGTGGGGAGGTCTGGACGCCGGCGCGAATGGTGACCCCGCCCTCATCCGTGAACTTGATAGCGTTGCTTACCAGGTTGATGAGCACCTGGCGCAGTTTCCGTTCATCGGTCTTGATATATTTGGGAAGATCTGCTGCGCGCTCGACGATCAAACTCAACCCCTGGTTGGTCGCGCGCAGGTGGAACATGTCCTCGACGCTGTCGAGAAGACGGTGTAAATCGAAGCTGCGTGGAGTCAGGGTCGTGCGGCCGGCCTCGATCTTGGACATTTCCAAGATGTCATTGATCAGCGTCAACAGATGTTGCCCGCTGCGGCTGATCGTACTCAGATTCTCTTTTTGGTCTGCCGGCAGGTAAGGATCCCGCTCCATCAAAGCCGAGAAGCCCAGGATAGCATTCAGCGGGGTGCGGAGCTCGTGGCTCATGTTGGCCAGGAAGGTGCTCTTGGCGCGATTGGCGGCTTCGGCCGCATCTTTCGCATTGCGCAGCGCTTCTTCGGCCTGTTTTCGCGTTGTGATATCATGTAGCAACAGAAGATTGCCGGCAAAGGTGTTGCGGCGTCCGTAGAGTGGGGAGATGTGAACTTCGTAGATTTTCTCATTTCCCCGGCAGTCGAGGGTAATTTCTGTTGTGGTTTTTGTCTCCCCGGCGTTCACCAGAGGCTCATCTAGCGACGAAATCACGTTCGCTAGCGGCACGCCGGTCACCTGCGTTGCCACAGTTTGTGTTATCGCCCGTGCGGCAGGATTGAGGTGCACAACCCGCTGCATCGGATCTACCACGATTACGCCGTCGCCCATGCTCTCGATCACGGTATCCAGCGCGATGGGCATGATGTCGAAGACCTGGTTTCGCGAAATGCCCCGCGCGCCGATTAAACTTCCGGCGGCGAACGCCAACGGCAGCAGGCTGAAATCGTTGAAAGGATTGAACCCAAATCCCTCGAGGAATGCGATAACCCAGGGGGTCAGCGTACCGATCAACATGGCGATGTATTGTCTCCGGTACATGGGCGCCTGGACCATGCCCAGAATCATCATAATGAAGCCGATCAGCATCATCGCATAGCCGAAGAAGTGGGGGATCCACTCCAATGGGGTAAGGTGCAGGGGCAACAACCCCATTCCTTTGAAGAAACTCAGCCAGATAAGCACCAGGGTCAACGCTGGAACCGAGATCAGAGCGATCCAGATTTTCGGCTTCAGCCATTTCTCTCGCCCCGTGTACTTAATCGTGAACAACAACCACGAAAGGGGCATGCTCACGAT
>JAFGNR010000185.1 GCA_016926915.1 Anaerolineae bacterium | reverse complement strand
GCTTGCCCCTTCATCCTTGACGATGTGCACGACGTGGTCCGTGTCTTGCTCGAAGGTGTCGTCGTGGCTGATGACGAAGAGTTGCGCGAAGCCTTTGACGTTGAGGATTTGCGCCGCCAGGTTGGCGCGGCGATCCCGGTCGAGGTTGGCGGTGGGTTCGTCGAAGAAGGCGACGTCGATGGTGGAGATTTCGCGCAGCAGGGCCAGCCGGACGGCCAGCGCAGCCGCCATCTGTTCTCCGCCTGAGAGCTGCTGGAAGTTTCGCGCCTGTCCTCCGGTATTGAGGACGACGTCGTAGTCATCGGTCCAGCGCAGGCGCGCCGTGGTGTCTTGCATGATGTCCGCGTACAGGCGGTCGGCTTGCAAGGAAATGATCTCTACCAGCGCCCGGGTGATCTCCGGCCCGGCGTCGCGGAGCACCCGCCGCAGGTGTTCGAGCAGCGCCAGCACCTCCTGGTGCTCCTGAAGATCCGCGCGCGTGGCTTCCAGCCGGGTTCGGACCTCATGCAGGCGTGCGATCTCGGCCTGGAGTGTCTCTTGCTGTTTGTGTTGTTCTTTCAATTGTGCGATCAATCCCGCGAGCTCCCGGTTCAGGCGCGCGTGGTCTGCCGCGATGGCGGTGTAAGCATCGGCATTGTATGTGCGCGCCACGGCATCCCGTTCCGCGACCTGTTCTGCATGGGTTGTCTCTGCGGCAGCGGCTTTTTCGGCCAGTTTGGCGACGGCATCCCGGCGCTCATCCAGGGTTTCAGCCTCGCGGATGTGTTGCAGGTAGCGCCGGTGGGCGGGTTCGTGAGTTGTGAGGGCCGCGCGCGTCGCTGCCAGCCGGTCATCCAGCCCGTCATAAGCGCGTAAGGCGGCGGTATGCCGCCGCGACGCGACGGTCAGTTCGTCTTGCCTTTCCCGGGCGCCGGCTTGTTGCTGCTCGACCCCGGAGCGCCGCCTGGCAATGGCGGCTGCACCCTGGTAGGTTTTGCGGGGATCACCCAGCTCGGCCAATGTCTGCATCCAATGGGTGACATCTTCCGGCGCGCCGGCCAGCTCCGCTACGGCGGCGCGCTTTTCTGCAATCAGCGTTTCCTGGTGTACGCTCTGGGCGATCAAGTCGTCGACTTCGGCGGGGCGGGGTAACGCGCGCAGCCGGCGTTCCAGCTCATCTCGCGCCTGGCGTTGGGCCGTGCGTAGGGTTTCCAGGTCCGCCCGTTGTGTCTCTGCTTCGACCAAGGCGGTCTCTAGTTCGGCCCGCTGTACCTGCACTGTTTCAATCTCGGCGTTGGCTTCGGCCAGGGCGGCTTTGCGCTCTGCACAGGTCTGCTGTTGTACGGCGATTTCCGCCTGCACTGCCTGCACATCGCCGGCGCGGGGCAGGGTAGTGAGCCGGGTTTCCAGGGCGTGCAGGGCCTTTTCCTGTTTGCGGCGACGCTTTTCGAAAAGATCCCCGGCCAGCAGCACGAAGTCTACTTGACGGGCCAGGGCTTCATCTATGAGGTGGAGGAAGGCGTGGCTGAAGTCGTTGAAACGTTCGCTCAGGCCATATTGTTGGTACCCCAGGTGAATATCGGCGATGTGAAGAAAGTGCATGCTGCCCTCCCTTGCGAAGTGCATGAATGTACACACCCTGCACGCAGATACGTCATCACATTGCTTTCATTTTACTCAATTGTGGCCGGATATGCAAGCCTAGCCATCTTTATTTGCTTTTCGAGGTAGCAGGTTTGGATCGATTGCGCGCGGCGTTCAACGCAAGGGTGCACGTAATCCAAGGAGTGCGTTGCGCTGTTTGCTTCACTTTTCGCCAGACTTATGCTATACTATGGATAAAGAATATATCTGTCTTTCTAAATAGGGTGCGTTCCCGCCCGGACGCCAAGGAGGGGACTGTGAATCGTAAGAAAACAGACATGCGGATGCGTTGGCTGCTAGGGATAGTGGCCGTGGTTGCGCTGGCTTTCACCGGTTGTGCCAGGCTAGGGCTGGGCGGCGGCGAGCTGCCCGACGATGGGCCGGCTCCCGCGATTTCCAAGGAGGCTGCCGTGCGCTTTATCGAGAAGTCGCTGGCGGCGAGCCAAAGCGGACTAGAAGCCGGCGCCTTCACGCTGACGATTACGGATGAAGAGGCTACGTCGCTGCTGAACATCGGCGCCGAGCTCGCCGACCAGCTGCACTCTATGCAGACTATCGAATCGCTGGAACAACTACAAGCATTACAGGGTACCGATGGCCTGGAAGGTCTGGAAAGCGCGATTGATTTGGAACGTTTCCAGGGCTTGTTGGGAAACGGGGAGGGGAGTTCCGCCATCAGTCTCCCCGACTTGCGCCTCCGCATCTCCATCGCCGAGCCACAGGTGCACTTCAAGGCCAATGGTCATGTTGTCCTGCGCGGCTATGCGGAGCTGGGAGGCGGCGATGAACCTAATCGCCAACCCCTGCGGGTCGTGGTGGCGCCGCGCGCCTCGGAAGGCGAGCTGGTACTTGATTTCGTCGAAGGACAGCTAGGGCCGGTGCCCGTGCCGGAACTACTTTTCGACCTGGCGGGCAAAGGGCTTGCAGCGCTGCTGTTGGCGGGGCAGGAGTATGCCACAATCACCGAGATTACCGTGGGCGCCGGGACCTTCACGCTCAGTGGGCGGCACAATCTGAAGTAGCCGCCTGCCTCACAGATCGTAAAGTGTAGTATTCACTCACGTCCAACGATCTGTGATCAGCTGCACTGTTCCCCCCACATCAAGGAAGCACAACACGGGGGTGGGGCGTTGGCCTAGCAGATACCCGGCGGCGCGCAGGTAGCGCGCCATCTGCGCCACGTAATCGCTTTCCGCCAGCAGGGTGTCCAGAGCCGCCGTATCGCGCACCCGGTCGATTTTGAAGTCCACCAGCGTCCAGTCTCCCCCGCTGGTGCAGAAAAGGGCATCGAAGATGCCGTTCTCTACGCGTCCATCGTCATCGCGCAGGCTGTAAGGCGCCTCGTGGCGGCGGACAGGCGCCGCGTCCATTTTTGCAAACAACGCGGAGGTCTGGAAACGGCGCAGTAACCGGATGGCGCGCTGTGCGGCGTTGGCGATGCGCCGGTCATCGACCAGGCCGTAGGTGCGGGCCCGGGCGCCCAGCCAGGCGTCGAAGTCGAGAGAGGCGTCGCCGGGAAAACGCCAGTGGGCCAGCGCTTCGTGAACGAGGGCGCCGACGACCCAGGCCGGCGCACCTTCGCCTGCACCGGGTACCACGCGCCACACCCGTCGCGGTGGATCACGCGCGATCCGTTCGGCGTCAGGCGCGCCGGCGTCGCCCATGGGCACAGCCGTCTCCGGCTCGGCAGGCAGGCACGAGCGCAGCAGCGGCAAGGTTTCCGGCAGCGCGTCTTCCGGTTTCATCTCTGCGCGCGCGATGCGCTCCGGCGGCGTCGCGCCGGGTTCTAGGATTTCCACGCTCACAGGGTGACCGTCGATCTCCAGGGTAATCCGGTGAGCGGCTTCACCTTGCCTGTCACAGGATACGTGATCGTTGACGTTGAGGGTTGCCGCTGACTGTCCCAACCATCCCGATAGAGACAACGTTCCATTCGCGCGTGCGTTTCCAACGCCGTTGAGGATCAGCAGCTCCCGCGCGCGGGTCGCAGCGACGTAATAGAGACGCGCGGATTCGGCGGCTTCTTGATCCTGCTCTACCTGTGAGGCCAGGCGGTGGATGGCGGAAGCGGCGCCCGCTTCGTTTTTGAGCGCCAGCACCGGTCCCAGCCCAGGATCGAGTAGATGACCCTGCCCGGCCCTTGGCCCACCCGCCTCCCCGCGCTGGGCCTCTCCGATGACGACGACGGGGAACTCCAACCCTTTGGCAGCGTGCACCGTCATCAGCTGTACGGCGCCGGTTTCGAGGGTGCGGGCTTCTCCCTCGCGGGTCCCCGCGTCGCGCACCTGGCCCACGTAATCGAGGAAGGCGCCGATGTTGACCATGCCCGCCCGGTGGGCGTCGGCCAAGAGTTTGGCGGCGTTGCGCGCCGCGCGCGCCTGACCGGCGCGCAGCAGGGCGGCGCGGTAACCGGCGGCATCGAGCAGCTGCTTGAGCAAATCTGCCACCGGAACCCGGCCTGCCTGCACGTGCAGGTGGGCAATCAAGTCCCGTGCAGCTGCTGCACGTGTGGCCTCATCCTCGAGGTCGTGCAGCGCGACGGATTGAAGCGTCTGCCAGAGTGTAGCGCCCTCGGCCCGCGCTTTCACCAACCGGTACAGGGCGACGTCGGAAAGCCCGCACGCCGGAGAGCGCAGCAGCCCGGCCAGGGCCAGGTCGTCGGAGGGCATCGCCAGCGCCCGCAGGGCATTGAGCAACTCCCGGACTTCGGGCCGGTCATAGAAACCGCCGCCCGCAACCGTGAGAAAGGGGATGCCCGCGCGTTCCAGGGCGTTTTCATAGGCCGGGAACGAGGTCGAGGCGCGGCACAGGATGGCGATGTCGCCGTAGTCCAGCGGACGAACGGCGCGCGCACCGGTATCGGGATCCTCGGCTTCCACTTTTACCTCTCCGTCTTCGATCATCTCGACCAGGCGCGT
>JAFGNR010000033.1 GCA_016926915.1 Anaerolineae bacterium | reverse complement strand
CCGGTGCTGCCCAATTACCTGTTGAGCATGTCTGAGACCAAGGTGATTGTCCGCAACTACGAGGGCTTCATCACCGCTTATGCGCAGCCTCGCGACTATAAGTCTCACGACCCGGAGACCTGCCCCTATTGCCGGCAACGACACTCGGAGGCGGGACAGGAGGGGGTGGCGGGCTTGCTCGCCGGACAGGCGCGGGAGATTACCCCGGAGGGGTGGCGCGCGACTCACGAACGGCTGCCGCAACGCCGTAGTACGGCGCCGTTCATCGTGAAGCGCGGGCCGGAAGATCTGCAGTTGATCCAGGAGGCGGTCAACGCCATGGTGGAGGAACGCTAAGATGGCAAAACTGCGGGTAGCAGTTCTGGCAAACCGCAAGTACGCGGTACGGGTGGGGCCTGACGCCCCACCCGATGCCTTGGCCGAATATGACGCTGAAGAAACAGTTTTGGGCATTCAGGAGGCCCTGCGCGGCTACGGGCACGAGCCGTTTTTCCTGGAAGCAGATGAAACGCTGCTCGATACGATCCGTGAGACCCGGCCGGATATCTGTTTCAACATCGCCGAAGGGTTGCGGGGAGATGCTCGGGAATCCCACGTACCGGCTTTGCTGGAAATGTTGGGGGTTCCCTATACCGGTTCCAAGGTGCTCACCCACGCGGTCTCGCTGGACAAAGCGGCGACCAAGCAAATCTGGCGGGATGCCGGGCTGCCAACGGCGCCGTTCCAGCTTTTCCGTCATGTCGATGTGGCGCTGGATGCGCAGCTGGCGTTTCCCCTGTTTGTGAAACCCGTGCGCGAAGGATCGGGCATGGGAATCACACCACAGTCGATTGTGCACGATGAAGCCGCGCTGCGCGAGCAGGTCCGGTGGGTGATCTATACCTACCGGCAGCCGGCGCTCGTGGAACCGTATCTGCCCGGACGGGAGTTCACGATAGGCATCGTTGGAAATACGCACTTGCCGGGGCAGCCGCTGCGGCAGTTGCCACGGCAACTGCCGAGGTCGGACTTTTACAATGCGCGAGGGTTCCACCTGTTTCCTGCTCTGGAACTAGATACTTCCAAGGGCGTTGTCAAGGGCGTCTACAACGCGCAGGCGAAATCTTACGCGATCACAGCTGCGGAAGCCCCGGGTTACCTGTGTCCTGCCGATATCCCACCCGCGTTCGAGGCGGAGTTGCAGGTCTTGTCGATGGCGGCTTTCGAGGCGTTGGATGTGCTCGACGTCGGTCGGGTTGATTTCCGCCTGGGTGCTGAGGGGCGACCCTATCTGATGGAGATCAACACGCTGCCGGGACTCAATCCCTCGTTGAGCGATATCGTCATCGCGGCCCGCGCCGGAGATGTCCCCTACGAGCGGCTGATCGGTGAAATCTTGAATCTGGCCCTGGCGCGCTACGGTCTTTTGTGACCGGACACTCGATGCGGGGCACGCGCGAATCGTTTCGACGCGTGCCCCCGTTTTTGTAGTAGGGCCTATGTGGATGTCGCCCCCACGATCACGAAACTGGGACCATGCGACGTTAGGCAACGTGGGATTCTAGGGCTGAGGAACGCGCGCTTTTCACCTGGCGCTAAGGCCAACGCCAAACTTGCTGACGGCCGAGGGCGGAAAGCGGAGGGCTATTTTCAAGGGAGTGATATGCACGTTATCTATTCCGATCATCATAAGACGCACACCACCAACGTCGCCACAATCGATGGCGTTCCCTTCGTTTCACGGGAACTTCCGGCCCGCGCCGAAGTGATTCTGCTCGCGGTCCGGGAGGCCGGGTTGGGGCCTATCACGGCGCCCGTGGATCATGGCCTGGCGCCGGTTCTGGCGGTGCATGACCCGGCTTACGTCTCTCATCTCAAAACCGTGTATCAGGAAACCTCCCGGCGCTGCGGTTGCCCGATCCCTGTGCTGGTTGGAACCGGCGTGACCCTGGAGCGCGCTCCTGAACCGCCTGCCGGCTTCTTCGCCCGGCGCCTTTACTACACCTATGATTACGAGGATCCGATCTTCGAAGGCACCTGGGAAGCCGCCTATTGGAGCGCGCAGTGCGCGCTGACTGCTGCCGATGTCGTGCGGGGTGGGGAGCGCGCTGCCTATGCAGTATGCCGCCCTCCCGGACATCATGCCATGGTGGACCAATACGGCGGATTCTGCTATCTCAACAACGTCGCCATCGCCGCCCGCTCGCTACAGGCGGAAGGCCCTGTCGCCATCCTGGATATCGACTATCACCACGGAAACGGCACTCAGGCGATTTTCTACGCGGATCCGCAGGTGTTTTACGGCTCGCTGCACGCGGACCCCGGCGTAGACTATCCCTTCTTCTGGGGTCGGGCCAGCGAACGCGGCGCAGGCCCCGGGTGGGGGACCAACCTGAATGTGCCGCTGCCGATCGGTACGGGTGACGCAGCCTATCTTGAGGCCTTCGAGGTTGTGTTGCAGGCCATTCAGGCGTTCGGGCCGCAGTACCTGCTGGTCTCGTTGGGCCTGGATGCTGCGGCCGGGGATCCGATTGGCAAGTTCCACTTGACGCGCGCGGCTTTTGTCACGCTGGGACGCCGTATCGCGGCGTTGGGGCTGCCTACGGTGTTGGTCCAGGAAGGCGGGTACAATCTCGATACGTTGGGCGACTACGTGACGGCGGTTCTGAGCGCATTTCCATGAACCCTTTCCGTTTCTTTTTCTCGCGCTCTCCCTGGGGTATAATCCGCTTTTGGTCTTGATGTGCATGCAAGGGAGCGAGGATGACAAAGAAACAGGTTGGTGGATTCATGGTTTGCCTTTTGGTCGTGGCGCTTGTGATGGCCGGGTGCCGGGATACGGCGGTTACGCCGGACGTTACCCCAGCCCCTACCCGTACCGAGGTTGCCGTGCGCCGGATGCCGGAGGCTACCCCCGGACGCTTGGTCTTCAGTGAGCTGTTGCCCGGCATTCCCGGCAACAACAATCGGGAGTTTATCGAGCTCTACAATGCGGGGACCGAGCCGGTCGATCTTCGGGGTTGGTCCATCTGGTATCAGATGGACGCGAGCCAGGAAGCCCAGCTGGTCTATCGCTGGTCTACTGCGACCTGGACGCCCGGTTACGGGCACTACTTGCTGGTTCGCGAGAAGCAGGATTTCGGCGTTCTTCCCGATGCGGTGTTCCAACAACCGCTGTTCGAGCGGCGTGGGGGACTGACGCTCCGGAATGCCCAGGGGGATGTGGTGGATTCCCTGGGGTGGGTAGACGCGACGTCGAGCTTTATCGAGGGATCACCGGCGACCCTCTTGCCGGACGGTTCCAGCGTCGAGCGCCTTCCCGGCGGGGAGGGGGGCAACGGCATCGATACCGGCGACAATGGTCGCGATTTCACGTTCAATCCCACACCCTCTCCCCAGAATACGGGGAGTCCGGTCACGCCGGCTTTCGACGCCCAGCTCGCGCTTGATGTCACGATTCCGGAGACAGGACGTCCGGGCGATCCCTTATCGTATGATCTCACAGTGACCAACCAGACGGGGCAGCCGCTCCAGGATCTCGTTGTTTTTGTGCCTGTGCCCCAGGATTTCGGGGTCCTTGATGTGCCTCAGGATGTGACAGGCGACGAAACCGGCATGACGTGGGCGCTTGCCGCTTTAGACGTGGACGCCGAGGTTACACTATCGATTGAACTGCACTCTCCGTGGACTTATGGGCTCTTTACATTTGGCGGCGCTTACGTAGAGGCGCCGGATTGGCCCTTGCGCACGTATGCCCCGCTGCGCCAGGTCGCGATTGCCGGCGGGGCCATTCCCATTGCGACGGCGCGTACCCTGGTGGGCGAGACCGTGACGGTGGAAGGCGTCGCGACCATGTACACTGGGGGATTCTACGCCGGCAGCACGGGCACGAAATTCTACGTCGAGGACGAAACCGGGGGCGTGCAAGTCTATTGCCCCGGTGGGCAGGGCGAGGTCCGTGTACGTATCGGCGAGCGTGTTCGGGTGAGCGGCAAGATCGAGGTCTACCGCAACGCCGTCGAGATTGTCCCCAGCGTCTATCCTGACGATGTCGAGGTCTTGGGAACGGGCGAGAACGCGACGCTGCCCGATATTGATATCGGGCGGCTGGGAAGCGATGAGCAACTGCTAGGACGCGCCGGTATCATCAGAGGTATCCTCGCTCGGATCGATGAATTCAGTTACAACTATGAGATGGACCTTATCGACGAGGCGGGAAACGTGGCGCTGCTCTACGTCGAGAAGGATACCGGCATCGATGTCGAGCTCCTGGAAGTGGGCAGGGAATACCAGGTGGTTGGCATCGTCGAGATCTACGACGATGTCTGGGAATTCAAACCGCGCCGCCAGAGCGACTTCATCCGCATCTTTCCGCCGGAGTTGACCCTGGAGCTGGTTGCACAGAGCAATATCGAACCCGGCAAAGTCTTGACATACACCCTGATGGCCTTCAACCATACCGGTTTTACACTCACCAACGTGATGATTTCCGCCAGTATTCCCACGGCAGGCGTTTCCATCTCCGCGATCCTCGATGAGGGGATTCTTGAAGGCGCGCAGGTGATCTGGACGGTACCCGAGCTTGCGGCTGGCGGTGCGGCGACGGTTCGCTATACCGTGCGCGCCGGCGAGAACGCCAGGGGACGCATTGTCTCCAATGGCGCCATGGCGGTGGCCGACCAATGGACGGAACCGGTCGTGACGGTTCCGCATGTGGCATTCGTGGGGGCTGGGGTGCCGGTTGCCGCCATCCAGGGCCCCGGCATGGAATCTCCCTACGTGCGCACGATAGCCTCGGTAGAGGGCGTGGTTACCGGCGTTTTCCCCGATCTCGGCGGTTTCTGGCTGCAATCCCTGAAACCCGATGACGACCCGGCAACGTCGGAGGGGGTGTTTGTCTCGCTCCCACAGCCGGATCTGGTCCCGATTTTGTCTGGGGATCGCATCATTGTCCGGGGCAAGGTGCGGGAACAATCCGGACAGACGTTGCTCGCTGTGGCGTCGCCAGATGACCTGACCTTTGTCGCCGCGAACGTTCCTCTTCCCGAAGCGGTTCCGCTTGACCCGCCGCAACTGGAAGCCGCTGCCGTTCTCTACTACGAGGCTTTGGAAGGTATGTTGGTCACATTAGCGGAATCTGCCGTGGCGGTGGCGCCGACCAGCCAGTACGGCGAGTACGCGTTGGTATTGGCCAGGCACGGCGTGGAGCGGGTCATGCGCGGCGATCCTGCGGGATGGCTCATCTTCGTGGATGATGGCTCTTCGACGACGCATCTGGATCGCTCAACCTTGCCTTACGCGGTTCAGTCGGGCGATACGCTTGCCGATTTGACCGGTCCGCTGGCGTTTACTTACGACAACTACAAAATCGAGCCGATTATTACGCCCACGCTGACCTCACAATCCCTTCCCCTGCCGGTACTGGAAGAAGCGGGCGCCCAAAGCTTCAGTATCGCGACGTTCAACATCGAGAATTTCTTTGACTTCCAGGACCCGAACCCGGCAGATCCGCCGAAGCCCACGTTGCGGCAGTACCAGCTGCGGGTGACCAAAGCTGCCGAGGCTATTATCGCGATGGGGGCGCCAACGATCGTGGCATTGCAGGAGATCGAGAATCTGGGTGTTCTTGAGGATCTGGCCGAAGAACCGGCGCTCGTGGATTTCGGCTACCTCCCTGTCCTGATCGAGGGCGCGGATAGTCGCGGCATCGATAACGGCTATCTGGTGCGTGGAGATCGGGCAACCCTGGAGGGTGCGCGCGCCTACCCGGCTCCCGAAGGGGTGACGAGCCGTCCCCCCCTGGTGATTACGGTAACGGTACAGCTAGGCTCAGGCCCGCAGACCGTGGTGGTGCTCAACAACCACTTTACCTCGATGAGCGGCGGCGAGAGCGCCACCGAACCCCGGCGGGACGCCCAGGCGGCCTGGAACGCGACCCTCGTCGGACGCATTCTGGAACGAACCCCGCAGGCTATGGTGGCTGTGGTCGGCGACCTCAACTCCTTCTATCAATCGAGACCGCTGGATACGCTGCGACAGGCCGGTCTGCGGCACGTCTACGAGTTCGTGGCGCCCGCGCGGCCCTATTCCTATATCTTCGAAGGAGAGTCCGAGACCCTGGATCACATTCTCGTCACGCCGTCGTTATACGGGCATCTCGCCAGGGTTGTTGCTCTGCACATCAATGCAGACTTCCCGCCGCCGGATCCCCAGGATGCCTCTGCGCGTCGCGTTTCCGATCACGATCCGGTGATTGCGGTGTTCTCTTTTGACGGGCCCTGATCACCGCTGCATTTGAAATGTGGCCACGGGCAGACGGTCGCCGGCGAGCGTCTGCCCGTGCTTATCGGTGAGGGGCAGGCGATTCAGCGTCGCCGCGTCATACATCCCTACGAAGATCGTAAACTCGCCCTCGGGCAGGGTTTCGGGCAGGTGGATCTCGTGGTCATCGACGATGATTTCCCCCGGCGCCCAGCCGGCGGTGGGTCGCTGCCATTGCGCCGGCACGCTGTCGTCCTGCGCCCAGATTTGCCCGTCGGGGCCTATCACGTGGACGAATACCTTGTAGTTGCCGGTAATGTCTGCTTCTGCCAGCCAGTAAAGCCGCACCGGCGCCGCGTCTCCGGGACTGTAGGTCGCTGCGAAGAAACCACTTCCCAATAGCCGGATAGCGTCGCCGGCCCTGACTTCCACCGGGTTCGGGATCGGCGGGATTTCAAAGAGCTGCTCGCCGCCTTCGATGCGGACTTCACCGAGGGCCAGGGATCCGGCAAATCCGGGGATGGTAAGGGTTGCCCGGTAGTTGCCGGACGGCAGCTCCTCGAGGGGGAGGGGGTACACAACCCGCACGACTTCTCCCGGCTGCCAGAGAGATGTTGGATAGTCATAGGCCAGCGGTTGCACGGCAGCAGCCTGGACCTGTCCTTGATCGTCCAGAATCTGGAGCGTGACTTCGTGATCAACGGTCAGGCCGGTCTGCGCCTGCCAGGTCACGCCGGTGTTGACATGTCCCCCCGGTGCGGTCGTGGCGTCCAGACCGTCGATGCTGGTGGCCCGCAGCGCATCTCCAAAAGCGATACCGGTTTCAGTCAGGGGGTGGAGCGCGCCGCCTTGCGGCGTCAGCGTGACCGTTCCCAGGGGGAGGGAGATGCCCGTCGGTTCTCCGTTGCTGAGCACGGGGAGCTGCCCGCTGCCTTCGCGGTTCAGTACCAGGTGGGCTTCGTAGTCGCCGGCGGGAATGCCGGGGGGCAAGGAAATCTCGAACAGCTCATAGACGGTATCCCCGGCCCGCCATTGCTCTGAGAGATAGCCGGACGTGCCGCCCTGTTCCCACAGCACGCCACGGGGATCGAGGAGATGAACCCTGGAAGTGTATCCCCCTGCGGCGCCCGGTGTTTCTGCACCTTCTATGACTTGCCAGTGCACCAGCACTTCGACCCTCTGATTTCTGTCCACTTCTACCGGCAAGGACCAATCCAGGATGCCCACTGCATTTGCAAAGGTTGCTTGCGGTGGGGCGGCGTGCTCGTTTTGCAGTACACCGGCGTGTAGCCGCGAAATGGTCACAGCTGCGTTCCCTGCCGGATCGGTGAGGACTTCAACCGGTTCCAGCAGGCGACTCTCCACAGCGGCAATCGCCGCCGAGGCTGGGTTGTCAGCAGCGCGGAGATAGACGATGTTTTCTGCGCCCCGATTGGGGATCACCAAACTTTGCCCGCCGCTTGTCCAGACCTCGTCCACGGTTCGGGGCGCCTCGAAGATAACGGTGGGATGCTTGTGATGGTAGGATTGAATCACAACGGTGTCGCCGGCTTCGATAAACCTGTCTGCTGCCTCTGCGAGTGCGACGTATTCCGAGTCGAAGATGTAATACGTCTCCACCCGCTGCGACCAGACGGTGAAGTAGGTGTACGCCGTGCTGCCGGTTTCGAAGAGTAACAACGCAGCCAGCGCGACGTACAGCCCTCGGTGCGCCGGCGGCTTGAGTTTTGTCTCCGCCCATGATAGGGTAGTATCCAGGCCCAGGGCCGCCAATCCGAAAACGGCGGGGATGATCCCGAACATCCGTTGCCCTTGCGGCATCAGGTCTGCGGTCAGCAGGGCCGGCAAACACATGCCTGCCACCCAAATGGGCAGCAGGGCGTACTCCGGTTTACGCCACTGTTTGACGGCGACGCCAATGCCCAGGATGAAGAATGGGGCTAACAACGGGTCGAAAATCGGCTTGCCCGGCAGGTTGTAATGCCAGCGCGGATCTCCGGTGACGAAAAATCCGCCTAGCGTCTGGATGACATTCGAAACGGTCAATTTCAACATCTCCATACCGCCGGCGGCGCGAAACGATAGAACCTGATCGGCGCGCTCCCAGAAATCGTGGGGGTGTTGGCTGAAATGAATGCCCAACGGCGCAAAAACCAGCACGGAGACGGCGGCCGCCAGGGCAATCCCCCAGAAGCGCGAGAAAAACCGTTTCCGGTCGACCAGGAAGCAGTAGCCGAAGAACAGGGCCACGGTGACGGGGAACAGACGGGCTGCCAGGTAGGTATACAATACCAGCCCGATGAACGCGCCGCCAGCCGCCAGGTAACGCGGCCGGCGATCCCGGTAGCCACGCCACAGGAACAGGATGGCCAGACACTCCAACGGGGGGATCAAGATATTGGGATAGCCGTTGCGACTTACCGTGAGATGCCAGTAGGCGATGGCGGTCAGTGCTGCCGTGAGCAAGGCCAAACGACGCTTGCCGTAGAGTTCGCGAAAGGTCAAAAATGCCAGGGGAAGCGTCGCGATGCCGATCAGGGCCGACGTCAGGCGTATGCCGGTGATTCCGATGCCGGCGAGGCGAAACACCGCCGCCATGACGTACATGTAAAGCGGTTCGCGTCCGGTATAGGCTGAAAAGAAGACCGGCCATTGACCGTGATAGATGTCCAGGGCCAACAACCCATAGACCGCTTCATCGAAGTGCAGGCCGGGCGGGAAGGTGTTGAGCGCGATAAGACGCAGCGCGCCGCCTACCAGTGTGATGAGGCCCAGAATGCGCGCCGTTTTCGAAATCTTCAAACGTTGCAGCGTTGTCATAGGTTTTCTCCTGCCGGCGCGGTCCGGAGACCGGCCACAGATAGTTTTGTATCAGGGTTAGTGTGTCAAGTGAATCGGCCCCAGCCGCACGCCGTCGTCGATGGGCGTGCCCGAGGCGTCGACCACCGGGACGTACACGTTATCGGGATAAGTATACATTCCGGCGTGCATGGTATACTCCCCGGCCGGCATGTCACCCGGCGTCGCAATCGGAAAGCGTTGGACAACGACATCTCCGGTTT
>JAFGNR010000184.1 GCA_016926915.1 Anaerolineae bacterium | reverse complement strand
CATTGTTCTGGGCGTTGACATCCATTTTCTTCACCCGCGCCGGACAACGGATCGGGTCTCAGAGCGTCAATCGCGTACGGCTTCTTCTGGCGACCGGGATGCTGTCAATCATCCATCTGGGGGTTGAAGGCCAGCTTGTCCCGGTTCACACCGACATCACCCAATGGGGATGGCTTTCCCTCTCGGCAATCGTCGGGTTGGTCATAGGAGATGGGCTGCTTTTCTATGCGTTTACGCAAATCGGATCACGCCTTTCGATGCTGCTCATGGCGCTAAGCCCGGTGATCGGCGCCCTGTTGGCTTGGGTCTTTCTGGGTGAGCGCCTGGCGCCCCTGGATCTCCTGGCCATCCTCATCACGGTGAGCGGTGTAGCCTGGGTAGTGATCGAACGCCCCCCTAACGGCGCGGCCCGGCGCGACCACGCAGCCCGGGTTACCGGCGTAGTTTGCGGCCTTGGCGCGGCCTTGAGCCAGGCGGCGGGGTTGGTCATGTCCAAGGAAGGTATGCGCGGTGGAGTTCCAGCGCTGCCCGCCAGCCTCATCCGGGTAGCCGCCGCGACCGTAGCCATTTGGATTCTGGCCCTTCTCCAACGCGACGCCCGCACCAGCATCGGCGCCCTGAAAGACCGTCGGGCCGCGCGCTCCCTGTTGATAGGAACCCTGGTGGGACCGGTGGCAGGAATGACCCTTTCGTTATGGGCAGTCCGCCTCAGCGACGTGGGTATTGCCTCGACGCTGATGGCGCTCAGCCCGATTCTGCTTCTACCCCTTGGATATTGGATCTTCGGCGAGCGGGTCACCTACCGCGCTGTATTCGGCACCCTCATCGCCATGAGTGGGGTTGCCATGATTTTCCTGACGTAATGAGGCGCTTGATGAAGAAATCAACTCACGGCTTGAAGTTCCTACTGACTGTATGGGTGTTCGTAGGGTGGCTGACAGCCTGCACGACGTCGAGTACGCCGCCAATAGCTACAGCACCCCCGGCCTCCACTCCCCCCCTGACAACAGCGACCAGGCCGGCGCCGCGCGATTTCCAGGGAGACCTGGCCTACACATGGGTGCTCTGGCAGT
Organism: Anaerolineae bacterium; assembly: GCA_016926915.1. Lineage (GTDB taxonomy): Bacteria > Chloroflexota > Anaerolineae > B4-G1 > SLSP01 > JAFGNR01. The sequence goes on along the minus strand of JAFGNR010000184.1, from coordinate 20,126 downwards.
GCGACTTGGGCTATCGCATTACAGGAACCGAAGCGAATCGACGCGCCGGAGACATGATACTTGAAGCCTTACGTATGCAAGGTTGGTCGGTGCGCGAAGAAACATTCACCTACCGCGGGACTCCCGTCCGGAACCTGCTCGCCTGGAAGGGGGAGGGCCCGGCATTGCTGCTGGGGGCTCATTACGATACACGGCGCGCGGCAGACCGTGAAAACCCCAGTATTCCTGTCATGGGCGCCAACGATGGCGCCAGCGGCGTAGCCGTGCTTCTGGAACTGGCGCGGACACTGGAGTTCGACAAAATCGAAAACCAGGTCTATCTGGCATTTTTCGACGCCGAGGACAATGGACAACTTAACGGCTGGGATTGGATTGTTGGTTCGCAGTACATGGCAGACCACTGGGGATCACAAGGAGAACCCGCGCTGACCGCCATGGTACTGGTAGACATGATCGGCGACGCCGACCAGCAAATCTACTATGAACGCCATTCGACCGGCGCCCTGGCAGAAGAGATCTGGGATGTCGCCCACGACCTGGGCTATACAGACCGGTTTTTCAAAGAATCCAAGTATGCACTCATCGATGATCACGTTCCATTTCTCGAACACGGCATTCCATCTGTCGACATCATCGATTTCGACTATCCTTATTGGCACACAACACAGGACACAATCGACAAAGTTTCGGCGGAAAGCCTTGCCTCCGTTGGACGCACCCTCGAAGTCTGGTTGGAAAAGCCCTGAGAGCTAGCGCTTTTTGCGGCAAGCCAGAAAAATCCTGCGCAAACAGATCAGCCTTTCCAGGGAGCCATATCTCCCCAATTCGCACCTATCTCGACATCGACTTTGAGCGGCACGCAGAGCTCGAATGCGCCTTCCATCTCCTCGCGCATAAGCGGACAGACACGCGCCGCCTCATCGTCCGGAGCCTCAAGAACCAGCTCATCATGCACCTGGAGAATCATCCGGCTTCGCAATCTCTCTGCGGCCAGTCGCGCATGAAGCTTCAACATAGCAAGTTTGATAATGTCAGCCGCCGTGCCCTGAATCGGGGCATTGATCGCCATCCGCAGCGCAGCCTGGCGCTGGTTGTATGAAGCCTTGCTCCCGGATTCCAGCTCCGGGAAGTATCGCCGGCGCCGAAGCAAGGTCTCCACGTACCCGCGTTTCTCTGCTTCTCCCTGAATACGTTGCATGAAGTCCCGCACGCGCGGGAAACGAGCGAAATAGCGATCAATGAAATCCTGCGCCTTTTCCGGCGCGACCCCAATCTGCGATGACAGACCATAAGCACTTTGACCATAGATCAAGCCGAAGTTGACTGCCTTGGCAATCCGACGCATGTCATACGTTACCTGAGTCAAAGGAACATCGAAAACCGCCGCCGCGGTCGAGGCATGCACATCCTCGCCGCGCTGGAATGCCCCGATCAACCCGCTATCTTCCGAGATGTGCGCCATCACGCGGAGCTCAACCTGCGAATAGTCGGCGCCGACCAACTGCCAACCCTCTTCCGCGATGAAAGCATGCCGCACCCGGCGGCCTTCCTCGGTCCGGATAGGGATATTCTGCAGATTGGGATTCACGGACGATAGGCGCCCGGTAACTGTCCCGGTTTGCCTGTAGGATGTATGCACCCGCCCCGTTTCGGGATTGACCAGCGCAGGCAGCGCATCGACGTAAGTAGACTTGAGCTTCGCCAGTTCGCGATAGGCCAGGATGTGATCAACGACAGGATGCACACCACGTAACCCTTCCAGGACCTCGGCGCGTGTCGAGTAAAAGCCCGATTTCAGTTTACGCATACCTTGCGTAGGCAGCGCTAACTTATCGAAGAGGATCGCTGAAAGCTGTTGTGTGGAATTGATGTTGAACTGCTCTCCGGCCTCTGTGTGGATTTCGTTCTCCAGGCGTCCTAAACGGTTCGCCAGGTCCTCCGAAAGCCGTTGCAGATATGCCGCATCCAACCTGACGCCCAGCATTTCCATACTGGCAAGAACGGGAATCAGGGGCATCTCCAGATCCCGGAACAGATCCAGTTGCTGATGATCGACAAGTTCGGGTTCAAGGACAGTTACCAGACGGTGCGTAAGGTCAGCGTCTGCCGAGGCATAAGGCGCTACCTCACGCAATGGAACCTGATCCATAGTCTTCTGAGCAGAACCACTGCCGATCAACTCCGAGATTTCGGTCATCCGGACCCCCAACCGGGCCCAGGCCATGTTCTTGAGACCAAGGTTGGGAGAACTGGGATTGATGACCCATTCCGCAATCATGGTATCGAAAGCCACCCCCTCAAGGGGCAACCCGGCTCTACGCAATACCTTGAGATCATATTTCAGATTGTGACCCCGCTTGGACAACGAAGCATCGGCCAATACCGGTCCGAGAATCTCATGAAGGTCAGGCAGACGTAGCCGGGGCTCACCGGGAGGCGCCAGAACCGGCACATACCAGGCGCTGCCAGCCTCATACGAAAACGAGATCCCCACGAGCGCAGCCAGCATGGCATCAGTGCCGGTGGTCTCGGTATCTATAGACAAGTCATGAGCAGTCTGGCGCAGTTCCTCCACTACCCGGCGCAGAGTAGCGACGTCCGGTATTAGATGATAAGCAGGCGCGGGCGACGCCTCCCCCTCAAGCAGCTCGGCATCAAAGAGCGAGAGTTGCCCCGAAGCTTTCTCAGACTCTTGGCCGGGTAGATCCAACACCCGTGAGACCAGCGATCGAAACTCTAGCTGGTGCAGAAGCTCCAGAACCGAACGACGATCTACGGTGCGCCAACGCGCAGCAGCTGCGAGATCAAGATCCACCGGTACATCTCGGACGATGCGCCCCAATTCCTGGCTGAGGTAAGCTGCATCACGCCCCTTTTCCAGAGCATTGCGATACCGTGTGGGGAGCACGTCCAGGTGCGCAAAGATCGCATCGAGAGAGCCGTAGTCTTGTAGCAAACCCGTTGCGCCTTTTTCACCCACACCACGAACGCCTGGGATATTGTCAGATTTGTCTCCCATTAGCGCTTTGAGGTCGATGAGTTGTTCCGGCTTGAGCCCGTAACGCTCTTGCACACGCTGCGGTGTAAACCGCCGCGTATCGGAGAACTGCCGTCCCGAGGTCAGAACCGTAACGTGTTCATCCACGAGCTGCAATGCGTCGCGATCCCCAGTCACGATGACCACGGCGAGGCCTTGCTCTGCAGCCTGTCGCGAAAGCGTTCCTAACAGATCGTCTGCTTCATAGTCCTCAAGCTCGACAATAGGAACACCCAAACGCTCAACCAACTCGCGGACGCGCGGCATCTGAGCACGCATCTCATCCGGCATGCGCTCCCGGTGAGCCTTGTAATCGGCGAAACGACGGGTACGAAATGAAGGTCCTTTATCAAAGGTAACGATCAAAAAGTCGGGCGTTTCCTCTTCGAGCACAGAGAACAGCATCGTAGCAAATCCATAGACAGCATTGGTCAACTCGCCTTGCGATGTCTGGAGCTCCAAGGGCAAGGCGTGAAAAGCCCGATACGCCAGTGAGTGACCATCCACCAACACTAGCTTCCCGTCTGCCATGGCAGTCCTCCTTTCAGATAGACCTCCTAGACCCCACGCCTCCCTACTTATGTCCGGGGATGATCAAACCACTTGGCGTACGGGTTTCGCCGGCTTCGGATTGCGGACCTGTTCCTCGTGAAGGCATCGCGTGTCCGGTCTGCGCACCGGAAGTCGCGCTGGATGCCGCTACACTCTGGGCCTGGGTACGAAGCGCCGCCAGGCGATTCGCTACCTCTAGCTCTCCATTTTGCCGGCTACGTTCCTCAAGAGCCGACATGAATTCGAAAAACGGTTCAGTGAGCGCTTCCCGGTTCTGGGCCAGATATTCGGCAACCTCGGCATCCGTTGACGCCATCAAGAGATGACGCACCAGCACCATTTCAGGGGGTAAAGACTGTTCCGTGATCTGGTTCAGGACCTTTGTAATCCGGCCGAGCGCCTCAAAACGTTTGCGGTCGCCTGACTCTTGAGCCTGGTCGATCTCGGCGCGCAGAACGTAGACAAACATGTTATCCAATTCCGAGAGATGACTCCGGGCCATCTTGAGCAGATCATCAGTCGCCAGAAGACGCTCCAGCAAGGCAAACCGCTCCCGCAGCTGATCCTGACTGGCCTTCTGCAATTCATCACGCAGATCCAAAATCTGCTTTCGCAACACTTGCAAACGCGTCCGCTCTACCTCAGTTTCGGCGCTCTCCATCCTGTTAAGTAGCCCCTGGAAGAATCGATAATCCATATAGGGGAGTCCCATCTCAACCAACATCGCAACCGCTGCGTCATCAGGCGCCGCCACAAAAGCGCGGATCAGATTTTCCTGGCCAGGTGCATCGAGGAACTGTCGCATCGCCTGTGTGCGGCGCGACAGTTTCTGCCCCACGGGGTGATGTTCAGTTAAGAAGGCATGGAGATCATCCAGCCGCTGCAGCTCTGGCGGCAATTCAGGCATCTCTTCCCCGACGGCTTCGGCCTGCATTTCGACCTGCTGGAATGCGATTTCCAACACGTATTGAAAGAGACTAAAGAAAGCCTCATCGATCAAGTCAGTATGTTCTGCTAGCAACGCCTCCCACGTTTCAGGTTCGGCCTCCATGAATTGCCCCAGCAGTGCGTGCTGTTCCTGGCTGCGCGCCATTTCCTCTTCACTGACACCCTCCAACTCCAGCGCACGCCGAACCATCGTCTCTACCGAGATAAAGGTTTCAGGTTGCAGTAAGTACCCCTTGCGCTCTTCCGGCGCAAGAGAATCCATTAACTGACGAGTCAGCACCCCCGCAAATCGCTGGCGCTCTACTTCAGTCCGGCCGGCTTCGATAGGTAGATAGAGCAATGCAACTTCGCGATTGGGATCATGGTAGATAAACGGCAAGTTTAATTTGGCCGAAATCCCACAAGTCGGACACGTTGCCACATTGACCATCCCGCTCAGTAAACGGGATTTCACTCCGGGATCGATACGCACATCCAGAATCTGCTCCACGAGCGTTTGGAATTCGGTCCGGCAAGAAGGACAGGTTACTCTAGCAATATACGGCATCTTCGATACTCCTTTTTTCCTCGTATTCAACTACTCAGGAGAGACGGTCACACTTCCGTGTCGCCGGTCTCTCTCCATACAACCATTCCGGTCTGGCGCGGCAGGGAAATATGGAACGTCGCCCCGCTGCCAGGAATGCTCTCAACCCAAATTCGTCCCCCATGAGCGCGAACAATGGCCCGCGCCAAGTACAAACCCAGTCCAGTGCCCGGAACAGCCCGGGTCTCCGGACCCTCGACCCGATAGAAGCGTTCGAAAATTCGCTCCTGTTCGGCATAAGGAACGCCAATACCTGAGTCCTGAACCGAAACCCGTACCTCGGCAGGGGTAGCAGAGCCCACAATGCGAACCTCACCCCCACGCGGCGAATACTTGATCGCATTGGAGACCAAGTTGTCCAAAACCTGTTCCAGACGCCGGGGATCTCCATCGATCAAGGGGTAATCCTCCGGAAACGCCGTCACCAATTTATGACGCGGGGCATGGGGCGCATAGCGTTCCACAACGCGCCGCGCCAAATCTTCCAGGGCGACTTCCTCTACATCCTGAAACGGCAATCCGCCGGCCTGCAATCGCGATACGTCCAGTAAATCATCGACCAATCGCGCTAAACGATCGGACTCCTCGGTGATCGCCGCCAACATTTCATCCATCAGTACACCGTTGCGACGCGCTTCAGGACGCCGTAATGTTTCCGCATACCCCTTGATGATCGAAACCGGAGTCTTGAGCTCATGCGAAATCACAGAGATGAAGGTGTCCTTCAGCGCATCAGCCTGCCGGAAATGCGAGATATCCCGGATTATGGCAATGATATTGATCAACCGGCCGCCCCGCCCCAGCAACGGAGCATAAGTGATCCCCACGCTGACCATGCTGCCATTTCGGCGACGCAGGTCGCCTTCCACATAAAGCGGACGGCCGCGCCAGAAGTGCAGCTCGCCCTCAGTGTCAACAACCGGCCAACCCGTATGCACAGCCTGGAACAATGTTTGCTCAGATTCCAGACGCACCCAATCGATGATCTTATGATACGGCTGCCCCCTGATTTCATCCTGAGTCCATCCGGTCAACAGACGAATGGCCCTATTGATGCGCTCCACCGTCAGGTCTGGCGCCAACACCATGATCCCGTCGGCGCTGGCTTCCAGTAACGCATCCAACCGGCGCCGTTCCGTTGCCGACATCTGGTACAGGCGAGCGTTGTTGACCGCGATAGCCGCATAATCCGCGAAACTTGCCAGGATCTGGCGCTCATCGATGGAGAAATGAAGGCTGTGAGAACGCAGCACAAAGATAACGCCAAGAAGCTCTTTACCGGAAGTTGCGCCGTCGCGAACACGCGCGAGTTTGGCGCCCGGCCTCTCGCCGAGAACCTGCCGTTCAATCACCATAGGCAGCGCTACCACTTGCCGCAGTAACAGCCCCGTCTCCTCGCCGATCTTTCCGAGCTTTGCCCCCAGGTCCGGGATCGAGAACTCTGCAGGTTCCGTGATTTCGGGGACGTCTTCGACGAGAGGTAGAAACGACTCTAGCATCGCCGGGGGAAGGCCATAGCTGGCCCAGAACATGAATCGTCCAGAGCTTTGCCAGGCTTCATCAAGTCGGGGCGGTAAGGATACATCAGGCGAGGACGAAGTACGGAGTGCAATAAGTCCAACTTGCCCGCGCAGCATATCCACTGCCGCCTGTAGAATAAGGCGTAGAACGGCTCTCAGATCAAGACGCGAGACAAGAGCACGCGCAATACTCAACAAGTAATCGCGTTGTTGCACCCGGTAATCGGATAGAGTCATCGCCGCCGGCCCCCACCCTTTCCCCGAGACTCCTTCCCCGCATGAAGGTCGTCGGGAAACCGCCAAACGCTCACCGGAAGAACGTATGCCACTCTGCCATTTCCAACGCGACACGGCTTGCCCCTTGGGGCAACAGTCCGAGCATCACAATGGCAATAACCAATACCACGACCACCACCAACACCACAGGGTCTTCAACTACCGGTCGCAGCCCATCCTCGTCACGCTTGCGCTGCCATCGCAAACGGGGTTTACGAGAAAGGAGTGCGCGAATACTTCCGATCAATCCAAGCATCACACCGCCGCTACCGGCCAGTGACAGAAGTGCAAACAGGAGTTCTTGGGAGGCCAGCACCCGATACAGTCCCCACCTGGCGGTAAACCCCAGAGAGATGGGAAATCCCGCCAGGGCCACTCCCCCGACCACGAAGGCCAAGACGCGCCAGGGGACGCGCCACGCGGCCCCCCGGACTGCTTCCCAACTATCATCGCCTTTGCCTATCGCCTTTAGCCCCTGTAGACCCAACGTCATCAAGCTGAGAGCCAGGGGGCGCGCGATCAACAACAGAGCGGCAATCGCCAGACCTTCCACCCGCTCGGCGCCTAGAGACAACAACATCGCGCCGTTGTCGACCAGGGTGGCATATCCCACGAGCCGCCCCAATCTCTGCTGCGAGGCAGCAAGAATTCCCCCCGCCACCATCATCACCAGCCCCAGAGTCGTCAACAAGGAGCCAAATGCCGTCTGCTGGCCCAACCAGACGTAGGACTCCAAATATGCCAGGAGCATGAACCACACCGTCCCCATGTTGACGGTGAAGATGAACGTCACAACCGGAGGGGAGCCATCGGTCGCCACTGCCGACAGCCAACTCTGAAACGGCACCGCGCCAAAAAGCACTGCAAATGAGAAACTCAATAACACGGCGGAAGTCGTCAACAAGCCCCGATCATTCGGAAATAGCACAAACTGGTCGAGCAACAACTGCGTGATCATCAAACCAGGCAAAGCGAGGGCTGCATATGCCATATACAGCACCCCGCCCTTTGCAGAACCGCCCGACTCGTGAAGCGGAAACACCGTCAAAATCGACGCCATGGCAACCAGAAGCGCAGCATAGACCACCTGCTGGACCATAAGCGCGCTTCCCAGCAGCGTTACCGCAACCAGGCCGATCGGGAAGAAATTGGAATGAGGCAACAACCGCCAGGCCACGAGGAACAGCCCGGCCGTTGTGAGAAACAGAAAAGCCAGGGGCAACCGATCCACAGGTTCGATAACCAACACCCTTCCCAAGGCGATGAAAGGCGCCCCCAACTCGATGACCACATTGCGAATTTGCCATGGTTCATCCAATGGCGCCAAGAGAACCAGGGTACCTAACGCACCTGCCGACAGAGCCCCCATCCAGGCCACGACGGTGGTCCACCGTCGTAAGATCTGAAGCACCATCGCCACTGCTAGCGATACCCCCACCAGCACAATGGAACCCGGCAAGGTCATGGCGTTTCCTCCACCTCGACAACCGTAAGATAGGAGATCGCCAGCCCCACCAGCAAATTGACCATGACCAGAAGACCCGTGACCACCAGACCCGGGTCCTGCGCAGAGTAAAAAAGATCAAGCGCCGCCAGCAGGTTGAGCACCCCCACCCCAACAACGACGGCCTCGTCGGCAGTTCCGATGAATAATAGAGCGAAAACTGTCAACAAAATACAGGACAACGCCAGGCTTTGGGGCACAAAGGGAAGCGTGAACCGCTGAGATGCCATGTAAGAAACCACCGTCATCACCAGTAGAGACAAGACCCGGAAGGGCAAATCTGCCTGCCACTGAAACTTCGGCCGGCGCACACGCGCGTCCTGACGAATACGAGCACTAAGGTAGATAGCCCCACATACGAGCCAGCCCACCAGCATCTTCAAAAGCGCCATTTCCGGGCGCTGCATAAACACCCGTGTGAAAAGCACGCCGATAAGAAAGTACTGGCCCAACAAGGCTATCAAGCGAATTCGCCACTCCGCGAAAAGATAGATTACCGCGCCAGCCAAAGAGATACCCCACACGGCTGTCGTGGTCGTCACACCGGAGATGCGATCAAGCCATAGAGCAAAAGGACTCATCGATTTGACACCACCAGGAAAACCAACAGCAGAATCAGCAATGACCAAAGAAGCGCACTACTTCCTTCAACGACCTCGGCAAGGACACGGACTACCCCTAACAAATGCTCGATGCCCCGCCAGATAGCCCGGTGAAGCCACTGCATATCGATCAACTCCAAACTGCCAGCCAGCGAACGCCGAATGTCGTATTTCCGCAGACGAGCGACCAAGGGCCAGGGACCTCTTCGAGCCATGCATACAACCAAGACCAACAGTAGCATGCCCCCCCACACCACAACACCCTGAGCAATTGGAGATGTATAAGGAGCGATCAACACGCTCCCGAGCAAGGCAATCACCAAGATTGCGAGACCACCGGCCAGCGCCGCTTGCTGCCAGCCGAGAGGTGGAGACACTGCATGATGCTGCACCGGACGGCCCAACCAGTGCGCCAGCGAAGCCAAGGCCAATCCCCACCCCACGGCAAAAACAGTACGCCAGACCCCACCGAGCGACGGCGCCAACACAGCGAAAAGTCCGCGCACCGGAGAGGGCGGCGCCCCCAAGAGCATCACCAGAGCCAACCAGCCCGGCCATGACCAGGCGACGGCATCTGTGTCGCGCGCCCGCGACGTATGGAGCAACGCCGAGGCGGCAAACCATAACGAAGCAGCCTGGAGCAGCCAGGCGCCGGCAGGCCCATACATCGTGGCGCCCCCCACGACGATACCACTCAAGATCGCGAATTGCGCCCATTGCAACGCGCGGCCCTTCACTTCCGCCCAGGCGCGAAAGCCGCCCCAGAACAAAGAACTGCTCGCCGCCACGGCAACCCACATCGGTATCACGATCTCACCAGGCAGCTCGAGAATACGATACAGAACGGCGATGCCCAGCAACGGGCCGGCATTCACGACCTGCGACAAAGAACTGGGGAAGCGCCCGCGTTGTGGAAAGACGATGTGCAGTGGGTAGAGCCCCACGCGGACCAATGCTGCAATCACCAAAAGCACGAGAACTGCTGGAGTGGGCCAGAGCAACCACCAGACGGTCCCACCACCGCTCCTGACCAGCAATAAATAGGAGCCCCACAATATCAACGAAGCGATGCCGTGTAATGATAGGGCATACGTCACCCGCTCACCATCACCACCGGACAACATACTACCAATACCCCAGATCAAGTCAAACGCCGACCAGGCCAGCAGAGTGGTTAGTAATGAAGCGCTCGCCAATGCCAACCAGATAGTCAATAACGCCAGTACGGCAAGGGTTCCCGATAGGGAAAAGAGACGTCGCGAATCGGCGGTTTCGATCCACGCAACACCGCTGAAAGTCAACCCTACGACGGCGCCCAGCCACCAGATGGACCGAGAGATATCAAGCACCAGCTGGCCACCCAACACTTGTGCGGGCGACCACTGAGAAAGCACCAGCCGGCCATCAGGGACGGCCAACCAGAGCAGCGTGAGGAGCGTCAACCAGAACGCCAGCGCCGGCTTGCGCCAGGGACGTAACTCTGGAATCATCTCGACGCCCAAAAGCAATAGGGCTCCGGCCAGACCTGCGTAGATCACCAGCAGAAAGATGTCTTGCATCATACACTCCAAAAGAGCATTGTAGCATAGAAAGCACTTGTGACAAGCCTTGTCCCACACAGACGTTTGAGTCAAGCGTTATCACCCCCAAATACAGCAAACCTGCGACCGCAAATGCACGGAATTGCCAATTTCACCACCTGCGCTAGAATACCGTCTGGTGGATCGAGGAGTGCACAGCGTGGAAACCATTATCCTGAATGATCGCTATCGTTTAGATGCTTTATTGGGAACCGGCGGCATGGCAGCCGTCTACCGGGCCCATGATCTCCTGCTCGACCGGCTGGTCAGCGTCAAAGTATTGCGCGAGCCTTTCGCGGGAACACCAGAATTCCGAAATCGGTTCTTGGAAGAAGCGCGCGCAGCAGCGCGTCTCGATCACCCAAACGTCGTCCGTATTTACGATGTGGGCCTTGATCAGAGTGCCCCCTTCATCATCATGGAACTGGTGCGTGGCGAAGACTTGAAAACACTGATTCGCCAACAAGCCCCGTTGTCAGCAGAGCGCGCGCTCCATCTGGCGCAACAGATTTGTGCCGGTGTAGGATACGCACACCGTAACGGCATCGTCCATTGCGACGTGAAACCGCATAACATCCTCGTAACGCCGGATGATATGGTAAAGGTCGCCGACTTTGGTATCGCACGCGCTCTATACCAAACCCAACCCCTTTCCACCGAAGAAAACGTCGTATGGGGCAGTCCCCATTATGTATCTCCGGAACAGGCGCGCGGCGAGCCCCTCACTCCCAGCTCGGATGTCTATAGCATCGGCGTCATTTTGTATGAGATGTTGACGGGAGTTCCTCCATTTCATGCCGATGACACCGATACCCTTCTCATGAAACATCTCACCGAATCGCCGGCGCCTATGACGTCGCTCAACCCGCGTGTCCCTCCCCGGCTGGAAGAGCTGGTCGCCAAGGTGCTGGCCAAAGAACCCGCAGCCCGGTACCGGCACGCAGATCAACTCAGCATGGCCATCGATGCCTACCGCGAACAGAGCGCCGGGATCACCGGACCTTACAGTAGAACAAGATCCGATTTGGATTCCGAACTGTCCGCACCCCGGGAAGTCCGGTCCAGTCGGCAGACGCTACCTTTGGAGCCAGCAATAGAAACACCTGAGCCCCCGCACCGGGAGCCGGACTGGCTGTTGTGGGGACTCTGGGTCGCCGCCGCCCTGGCGGTATTAGGGCTGATTCCGTTGCTATGGCGAGTTTACCAGGTCTATAGTAGCTCTCCACAGTTCTTGCCTCCGGGCCTGACCGAACAGGCAGGAACCGTCACCGTTACGCCGGCCCCCATGGTCGGTGTTCCCAACCTGGCCGGATTGAGCATTGCCGATGGCCAACAACGTCTCGAGGAATATGGCCTCGCACTGGGAACCACAGTCGAACAAGAAAGCGCCGGGGCGATCCCCAATACCATTCTTGAACAAACCCCGCGAGCAGGGAGCCTGGTTCCCATAGGCGCCAAAGTCGCCCTCGTCGTAGCTCGTGGGCCGTGGTTTGTGTTGCCTGACCTAATAGGATATCAATACGATACCGTGGTCCCCCAACTCGAGGAACAGGGGCTGCAAGTCATCACGGAAGATGTCTGGAGCATGGAACCGGTGGGGAAAATCCTAGCGCAAATACCCCCGGCCAGCACCCAGCTGCGAGCCGGCGACGTACTTACCCTGACACTGAGCGGGGGAACCGATCAACCCATCCCACTGAACGTCAACCTGAGCGGTCGGGTCATGCTGGAAAACGCCCGGCTTCCCCAAATGTCGCTCCGCCCAGGAGACAGCCTCGCGGTGACGCTTCAATGGCGCTGCCTCCAGCCGGTGGATCAGCCATATATCGTATTCGTACATCTGTTGCAGGCAGACGCGATTCTGGCAGCGCAAGCCGACAGCCAACCGATGAATGGTTTGAGTCCCACCAATACGTGGCAACCTGGGGACGTCATCGTCGATCCCCACCAAATCGGCATACCGTCAGGCATTCCGGCAGGCAGCTATCAGATTCGCGTGGGATTGTATACAGGAACCACCCGGCTTCCGGTGACCGATGCCGGCGCCGCATCGGTAGTCGACAACAGCATTCTAATCTCGACGGTGCAGATCATCCCTTAAGCCAATGTGAAAGCTCCCTCTCCTGGTGAACGAGCATTGTAACAGCTATCGAGTCTCAAGGACGCCCGTTTGATAGGACGCCCCCAGAGCAGTTTTTAATATCGTTCTGTCAGGTTTGTGGTATAATGCTCTTGCAAACTCCATAGCCATGTAATAACGTGGGCAGGTCTATGGTGAACTCGAGATAATGGGGCGTCACTTTGAGTGGCGCCAGGAGGTTTCATGAAAAGACAAGGGAATAGCACGTTCATCTACGTGATCTTGATCATCGCCGTCTTTTTCTTGTTGTACAGCTATTTCGGCGGCGGGAACGCCGGGCCCAACCTTTCGATTCAAACCCTGGCAACCGAGATCAACGCAGAAGAAGTGAAAAGCATCGCCGTGCGCGGGAGCGATATCGAGGTTACGTACAATGATGGTCGCAAGGCGATTTCACGCAAAGAACCGGAATCCACTGTAGTGGAACAACTGCTGGCGTTGGGAGTCACCGAGGAAATGCTGCAAACGGTGGAAATCACCGTGGAGGAACCGACAGATTGGACCGCCCTGTTCAGTATCGGCGGTACCCTGCTTGGGATTATCGCGCTCGGCGTGGTTGCCTATCTATTCATCCGCCAATTCCAAGGGGTTAACAATCAAGCGATGTCGTTCGGAAAAAGCCGCGCGCGCATGTTCACCGGCGACCGTCCCACGGTGACGTTTGATGATGTTGCCGGCGTTGAGGAGTCCAAAGGGGAGCTGATGGAAGTCGTGGAATTCCTCAAAGAGCCCCAGAAATTCATCAATCTTGGCGCTCGTATTCCAAAGGGTGTATTGCTGATGGGCGCACCGGGAACTGGAAAGACCTTACTGGCCAAAGCGGTTGCCGGTGAAGCCGGCGTACCGTTCTTCAGCATTTCCGGGTCCGAGTTCGTCGAGATGTTCGTCGGCGTCGGAGCCAGTCGGGTACGCGATCTTTTCGACCAGGCCAAACGGCATAGCCCCTGCATTGTCTTTGTGGACGAAATCGATGCTGTAGGCCGCTATCGCGGCGCGGGTCTGGGCGGGTCACACGACGAGCGGGAACAGACGCTCAACCAGATTCTCGTGGAGATGGACGGCTTCGATACAGACACTAATGTCATCGTGGTGGCGGCAACCAACCGGCCCGACATCCTCGACCCGGCGCTCCTGCGCCCAGGACGATTTGACCGCCGCATCATCCTCGACCAACCGGATATCCGTGGCCGTGAGGCAATCTTCGGTGTTCACGTCCGGGGCAAGCCCGTAGCGCCACAGGTAGACCTGGAAATCCTCGCGCAGTCGACGCCGGGGTTCGTAGGCGCCGACATTGAAAACACAGTCAACGAAGCGGCTATTCTGGCAGCCCGGCGTGGCAAGAAACGCGTTGGCATGGATGAATTCCAGGAAGCTATCGAGCGCGTCGTTGCAGGGCCAGAACGTCGTAGTCGCGTGATCTCCGACGAAGAGCGCTTGATCGTAGCGCGCCACGAGGCGGGTCATGCAGTGGTGGCGCACGCGTTGCCGAAGTGCGACCCGGTGCGCAAGGTGTCCATTGTGGCGCGGGGAATGGCAGGGGGATACACGCTCACGCTGCCAGAAGAGGATCGCTATATTGTCCAGCGAGACAAACTGCTCGATGATATGGCCTATGGGTTGGGTGGTCGCGCGGCCGAGGAAATCTGCTTCAATGAAATCAGCACCGGCGCTGCAAACGACCTGGAAAAGGTCACCAAAATGGCCCGAAACATGGTGATGCGTTACGGAATGAGTGACAAACTCGGCCCCCTGGTCTACGGGAAAAAGGAAGAAATGGTGTTCCTGGGTCGCGAAATCGGAGAACAGCGCGATTACAGCGAGGCGATGGCCGAGGAAATCGACGACGAAGTGGGACGCATCGTCCGCGAGTCTTACGAACGAGCCAAAGCCGTTATCAGAGAACATCGCGACAGCCTCGACCGCATTGTGAGCTATCTACTCGAACGCGAAACGCTCTATGCAGAGGAGTTTACCGCTGCATATGATGGCCGCCCGCTCCCGGAGCCAAAGAAACCGGCGCCGGTGGGGGCGAAACAGCCAAACGGCCCCGTTGCCAAACCATCAACGGCTCCGGCCTAAACCCAGATCAGAACACAAGACCCTCTCTGTCAACAGAGAGGGTCTTTGCGTAGGGAGTGTTTCAATTGATGCCAGGGATTCCGAGAGAATCCGCTCCCGTTTTGACCCAATGCGCAGGGTCTTATCACTCTCCATCCAGCTGCGCAGAGGCTCACGGATAGACACGGATGAACACAGAGTTTATCCCTCTGTGTATCTCCGAGCCGCACCTGTCCATATCCTGAAGTCGTCTCAGCTGTGAGTCCGCTGGTGTCTGGTAGAATGACGGTGAACCAGAGAATAATCAAGCCCTGGCCAATGCGTCCCATTGCTTGCGAAATCATGCTTCCTGTGCTATAATCCACGGCGTCGAGGAGAGGTAGCATAGTCCGGCCTAATGCGCGCGCCTGGAGAGCGCGTGAGCCGAAAGGCTCCGCGGGTTCAAATCCCGCCCTCTCCGCCAAAAAAACGGGCACCGATTCGGGTGCCCGTTTTACGTTGGAAACGCCCTAAACACCATGCCGCGATGCCAGAACACGTTCCACGAAATCCAATGTCATAAACTCAACGGACTGCCATTCGCAATCGATGGTCACACAATGCGTAGACTTTTCGAACCAATGCTTTTCCTTCCACACGCTGGATACAGACTCCAGAAGAAAGTCAGGCACACCAGCCCACACTGCACCATCCAAAGCGCCTTGAGCAACCAACAACGGCTGCTCGATAAGCGGAAGTCGCCCGCGGACCGCCTGCTGCAACGCGACAAGCTGCTGCACGCCGCGAACCGGGTTGACGCGATAGCCGCGCCAATGGTCATCAGCCCGCACAGGGGCGCCAGAGCCTTTCGGCGAGAACGGCATTAAAGGCCATAACATCCTGGCTTGCCAGGCGCTTTGCCGTGAGGCCAGATACAATGCGGGAGCAAAGGTGAAAACTCCCAGGAGTTCCGGATGCTGGGTGGCCAATAGGAGGGACAGCAGCCCCCCCATAGACTGTCCCCCCACGAACACACCAGAGGGACAGGAACTTTCAAGAGATACCAGGGCTTCCTCCACGGCAGCAACCCAATCACCCCAACGACAACGATTCAGTTCCGCAGGAGAGGTATTATGACCCGGCAGCAAAGGGCCGGAGACAGTATACCCCTTGGCGTTCAAAAACACGCCCAACGATCTCATCGTCGCCGTCGTCGCCGTGAAACCATGAATCAACAAGATTCCCACCGGCCCTCCTTCGAAGAAGAAAGGCCCGCCGTCAAGATGTGGGTTACGGAATACCTCTGACATAGGTCACGCCTCCTTACAAAATAACGATCAGATTTCAACCCCCGCCATCAGTCAGGTTTTGCGTCCAAGCAGCTACCTACTGGAAATACCAGACCAAAATCTCAATGCCGTACAACAGGGTCACGGCTCCCCCCAAAACAAGATAGGGGCCGTAAGGCACAGCAGTGCGCAGTGACCCTCTCCGCGCGATCAGAACTGCAACCGCGCCCAGAAACCCGAAGATGAAAGTCAATACCAATGCCAAAATCACGAAAGGAAATCCCACCACCAACCCCACGTAGGCCGAGAGTTTCACATCGCCGGCGCCCAAAGCCCCCTCCCCGAAAACCGCATTTCCGAGCAGAGCCAATACCCAAAAAACGAGGAACCCTATGGCCCCGCCCAGGGGTACGTGCCACCATTGCGCAGTGCTGATCCCGGGCAAAGCCGGTCCTACCACGGCGCCAACAAGCAACATCACCCCAATAGCCGGCAGCATAATCCGGTTAGGGATTAGCTTCGCTTCAAGATCGGTAACCATGACCATAGCCAGGGGGATGAGCGCGACCAATGCCAGAATGGCGCGGCTTTCCAAACCGTAGTGAACAACAACCAAAGCCCACGTAACCGCCAGGAAGAGTTCACCCACAACACGCTGCCACCGCAGCGGTTTTTCGCACCGGGTACAGCGTCTCGGCCCCACGAGGAAAGCCAGCGCGGTGAGCCATTGTGAAGGCGGTAAAACCACCCCGCAATAAGGGCAATGCGGTATTTCAACGCGGCGTCGCGCCATGATAGCTTCAGCAACGTATGCCGCGCCGGACCCAACCAGCAATCCCGCAATGAAAACGAGTACGGGTATCACAGATCACTCCTTGTTCAAACGATGAGGCAGCTACCGCAGAGTAATACGATATTTCTCGACCAGATGATCGGGATAGTAAGACTCTTTGGCCCGCCGCAGTCCTGGTTCCCCCAGGTCTTGCTCACGGTTTACCCACGGGGCTTCAGGCCAAACACGCTGGATGAACTGCTGGTTGATCATGGGATAAAGCCCCCGGATTTCGGGATCAGCCTTTTCAATGTGGACCACAACGGTATCAGTATTGAGCAGCTCGCCGATGGTGAACGCTTCCACACGGCCATCGACACGCAACACGCCTCCTTTTACCCCCAGGGCGCCAAAATGTTCCAGGCCATCCCTGACCGCATCGCGTTCTTCTAACAAACTCATATCGTCTTCACAACGACGCTGTTGGCACCACCGGCAGGCAACCTCCAAACACTCCGCGAGGTTCTCAACCCCAAGAGGTTCATACGCGAAGGCAAAGTCCCGCAAGAACGCATTGATATGATTGCGTTTGTTGCTGTATTTCCGCCCGGACAAACTCGCCAGGGCCTCATGTGCATAGACGTAATCAAAGTGTTCACGTTGTTCGGCGACCTGCACTCGGGTATCCCCTGTGAAGGCTGCCGCAAGCCGCCGGTCGCCGCGCGCGATGTAGGGTTCTGCCACGCCCAGGACCTCCCGTAACCAATTCAGGAATTTCAGCGCCGCCTCCGCCAGATTATCGCCCACAGGAGGCAGGCCGTAATAGTCTCCCTGGCTATCCTGGCACAGCAGAAACAACGTTCCATCCTCCACGGCCCACTGCACCTGGTATGAATCCCGCCAGATGAACAGATTTGTGAATGTGAGTTCAGATGTCTCAGGCTGATAAGCCCACAACACAGGTTGGATTGTGGAGCGGTCACGCAGCGTCAATCCGCGAAATTCGGGAAACTTCGATACGTTTTCTGTCACATTGTCCTCCCAGATCAAATCACAGCCCTACTTCGTCAAATAGACAACACCCGCCATACCTGGCCCACAGTGACGCGAAACCACTACACCATTCATTCCACCGAGCGGGATATGCCGTTCCGTCCCAACAAAGCGGAAAATCCAATGCGCGCCAGATTGAGCAGCTTGAACGGAATCGGGCCGACGGGGACATCGAGCTCCGACTTATCGCAAACCGTCGAAGTATTGGCGGCATCGATCCGCGCTTTCATCGCAAAAAGCGCCTCGTCCAAGGCGGGCCCCTCCAGACGCGCCATCAGCGCCTCGATTTCACTCATCAACGCGCGCGCCTGCTCGATACGGGCTTCAGTTTCCAGAGCTTTCGCAACACTGGTCAATCCGGCCTCCCGCTTCAGCCGGTTGAGACGCAAACCGGCTTCATACGTAACGTCAGCCAGCACATGGCGGTCCATCCAACGGGTTTCATACGATAAGATATGCTTCCAGGTAGGTTGTAGGAGCAACCGGCGATGGTCTTCCAGCGTACGCGCGCGACGCAAATACCCATAGCGTTCGGAGCGTTCATAGGCAAGACTCCCCGGATCCAGAAACGGCGCCAGGGGTGAAGTGAACGGGATCAGGCGCCCGTCGTCGAATCGCTCAAGTAGCGTCCGGCAGTAGGATACGGTCTCCAATGCCGATTCGGGGGTCTGCTCCGAAAGACCGATCATGAAAAACAGATCGAAGCGCCGCGCCCCGGCGGCCAGCGACGCCGCAATCGTCTCCTCAATTTCCGCATTGGTATAGGGCTTCCCGGTTGCACGACGCACTGTCAGGTCATGAGACTCCGGCGAGAATTCAACCAGAAAATGCGGCAGGGCCGCCGCCAACTCTTCCATAAAAGCACGATCGACAGGCCCAAAAAACTCGACGATCACCGCGCCAGCGAACCCTTGCACCGCCCGAAAAAACCGCCGGGCATAGTCCATGCCGGCCTGGCGCAGATCACCCAACAGGAAAACAGGGCCCCGACTCAGCGCCCCCATGCGGCGCACGTCACCCGCAAGACGTTCCGGACTGCGAAACGCAGGACGGCGACGGTTCGATAATAGCCTGCCGGCGAAGGCAGAGCCGCCACAAATCGTGCAGTTCTGGGTGCAGCCTTTGACAGTCAGCGAGGCCATGATGGGATATTCCAACCAGTGGCTGAACGGTACGTAGTTCGACAGATCCCGGTCGCGCACCACAGATCGCACCATGGCGTGATAATCCAAAGACAGATGGTCGAGATCTCCCGGAACGTAGGTCTGGGGATTAACCTGTACTTCCCCGTTTCCATCCAACCAGGTGAGGTTGGGGACATCAGTGGGAGGTGTGCTCCCCACGATGTGTTCCAGCAGCTGCTGCATGGGAACTTCGGTGGAGTCTCCCCTCACCACATAATCCACGAAAGGATACCTCACCAATTCTTCATGGAAATAGGTCGCAGAGTACCCTCCAAAGATGACCGGGGCATCAGGGTGATAGCGCTTGACCAATTTAGCGATTGCGAGCGCCCCCTGGGCGTGGGGAAGCCAATGCAAATCAATCCCAAATGCTCTGGCATCCATACCGGCGATAGCCTTCTCAGCATCGAAGGTTCGTGATTGCACCATACGCGCGGCGAGATTGGCAATGCGCACACTGAAACCATTCTGCTGCAAGAAAGCCATCAGGGTAGCAAATCCGATAGGATACATATCAAACACAGGCGTCGAGGGGACCAGGTCAGAAATTGGCCCCCACAACGTCGCCCGCTTTCTAAAGTCATACATGCTGGGAGCATGCAGGAAGATCAGATCGTGCACAAAGACTCCTCAAGGTCATAATCGTGCCCAACATTATAGCATAAAGCATCGCATATCCTGAAACGCTATCCGTTCGGTAAGGTTATCATTTGACTTAACACGAACTTTCTCCACCCGCCGCTTTGCGTTTGCGGTTTTCCGATTACAATAATGATCCCGGGGAGGAAAGACAAATGACAGCTAAATACATCTTCGTAACCGGTGGAGTCGTGAGCTCTCTCGGGAAAGGGATCATGGCGGCAAGTTTAGGCCGTCTCCTCAAAGCACGTGGATTGCGGGTTTCGATCCAGAAACTTGATCCCTATCTCAACGTCGATCCAGGAACTATGGCGCCGTACCAGCATGGCGAAGTGTTCGTGACTGATGACGGCGCCGAAACGGACCTCGACCTGGGCCATTATGAGCGCTTCATCGATGAAAGTCTT
>JAFGNR010000183.1 GCA_016926915.1 Anaerolineae bacterium | reverse complement strand
TCCAGAGAAACCGTCAACGCATCTCCATGCCAGGGAGTCCCATAGGCCCAGAAGCGCCCCCCGCTCTGCCGAACGATAACGCGGTCGTCGTTGAGCACTCGAACCCCTGCTTCGGACCATAGCCGCGCCGTTGTACTCTTGCCTGCTCCCGACTCGCCAAGAAAGAGCGTCCCGTGCCCGTCATCATCCACAGCGCACGAATGTAGCAAGACCCCCCGTCCCTTGGCCAACAAGTTGACAACCAGGATCTCGTCCAGCGGGTACGGCGGCACGATGGCATGTTCCGCAGCCGGGTCTGTACGCCGGACGTACAGATCTCCTGCCCCGAAATCCGGTTGCATGATGGCCACCGTGTCAGGATCAGAACGCGCTGCATCTGCATAAAGCAAAATCACCGGTCGGCCATTGTGTACCGCCATACGCCACACTTGATCAGAGTCGAAGAGCGTGGCTCCTGAAACAGGCGCCGGTGGGGCGCCCAAATGGCACCGAATAACTGAATCGGGCGGCCCGATAACAGCAAACCGGCGATAAGGCTCAGCAAATGCAATATCGTCTTCGTTCCACTGAAAGGAAAGAACGATATCCCCTATGCTCAGCTGATGACTGATCACAGGCTATTGGCCTCGCAGGGCCTAAGTACCAAGATCCCGACAGCTACTGTACGGTGGGAACGAGAACGTGCAGCTGGTACCGGCGCGACCAAACGTAGCGCCGGCGATTTTGCACGCAGCCAGAACCGCTTCTTTCGGCAGCAAGCTGACGCTCTTGATCGCCGGTTTAGCATAGGCCTTACGCACTTTGCTCTCCTGTAGATTCTCCATGAATAGCCTCCTTGATTCCAATAAACCCTTCAGCGAACCTGATCCAAGACAGATTGAACACCTAATCGAGCAGCACGCAAGTGCGTGATTCTGCACAAATAGTCTACTGGAGCACCTGGATCACCGTGCTCCATGATCGCCCATCCCGGGCACTGATCGCACATAAAGCGAAGCGGACACTCCCGACAGATGCTCTGCTCCGGCGCCGGCTGATAGCGCACAGCCTTCAAGAACTGGCGCCACCCCTCACGAAACGTTCCGGTACGCAGGTCATACTGTTCGGCGCGACTCGTCATACAAATGCTCAGTTGTCCATACGGGTCGATGTGAAACGAGTCTACACCTGCGCCACACGTGTACAACGTATCTGTATGCGTATCGAGATGCCTGTATTCAGCGATAAACTCCTGCCAGGCCGCCACACGTTCAGGGTTAGACATATCGAGCGCCGCCACTTCTTCGGGAAGTAGCCGCAAGGCCGTCGGCGCCTTATCTCCGTAAATTCCGGCATTAATCAACGCATCGAACCGGAACTCAACCCCGAGACTCTCTGCAAACGCCTCCATGTCCGGCAGCTCGTGTTTATTCTCCGAAAGCACCATCGTCTTCAATTTGACGCGCACACCCCGATCGAGCAACTGTTCGATCCCCCGAATACAACGGTGGAAAAAACCGGAAACCCCGGTCACCCGTTCATATGTCTCTGGGGTCATGCCGTAAAGCGTGACCTCTACGACAAACGGGCGCCAGTCTGCCAGGAAATCGACCAATTCGGGCGTCAAGAGCGTCGCATTGGTGAAAAGGGTCAGAAGAAACCCCTTTCTCTTCGCGTACGTGTAAATGTCCACAAAATCTGATCGCACCAGGGGCTCTCCCCCGGTCAAGAGAAGCCAAAACGTTCCCTCATCTGCCAACTGGTCGAACAGATTACGATATTCCGCAAAGGTCAATTCTCGTTGACCCGATGGAATTGCATGCAATCCGGAAAGGTAACAATGATGACATCGCAAGTTACAGCGAAATGTCAGCTCCAAACTGCCGATAAGGGGAATCCTTTGACCGTCAGCCCGCTCATGTAATACACTGCTGAATTCCCCATACCCCAATTGGGGAATGTGCGGGCAATCCATGCCTACGCGGGGCGCAGGGCGCCCACCTCCTCCAGTTGCGCCACAAGTTCAAGAAGGTCCGCAGTTGCCATTTCGGGCGCGACCTCAAACTCGGCAATCACGGTATCCAAGATGGCGCGCAGTGGGCGTTGCCCATCCACCAGCTCCCAAATCCGGGCGGCGGTTTCGTTGAGCGCATAAATACTGTCCAAATCGCCAGCGCTGCGACGAATGGGCACCAATACAGTCTCCCCCGCGATATTGCGGGAAACGATGGAGGGATCTTGTTGAAAAACAACGTCCAAAGATTCCAAAGCCACTACCTCCAGTACGTAAAATGACAGAATGAACCCGTCATCTCTTCACTCAAGGGCCAAACATAGTCATTATACCAACAAACCATGCATGAAGCAAGCTCCAAGGCATGGTGCGTGCATACCTATCACAGGTGTGATGATTTCATCCCCTCTTCTATCGAAAAGCATACCACAGAGCGCAGTTTTTGCCAGTCGACGACCAATCCCACGTTAATCAGTTAGTCGCAGACGGCTGACAAATCCTTCGCATTCCGGTATGCAGCCAGCAACGGAGGCGTCATTGTGGGCTTTCCGTGACATATCATGCCCCCCATGATCGCGAAATTCGAAGAAATTCGGCTATAATGTAACATAACACCTTAAAAATGCATTAGGAGGCGCTTTCTATGGCTACAAAACGCAGGCTCAGGTTATTCACGCTTGTAGCAGTGATTCTCAGCGTATTGTCACTGTCCCAGCCCGTGTTGGCAGATGGCGGTATTTGGCAGTCCTACATCGTGCTCAACAGCACCTACTACGATGTCAACGCCACCACCGGCAATCCCGACTTCACGGGGCAGGATCTCGGTACATTCACACCTGGCGCCACGCCCCTGACCCTCAACGGCGGCGAGGTCAAGACCTGGAAAAACAACGGTACGGATATCCAGAGCACCCGTCTGTATTATCGCGTTTACCCCACCGGAAGTCCGAGTGGCAGCTTTACAGGCATCAACCTTCCCTGGAACGCCGATCTAGGTGGGGGAGATCAGAAATGGGTCGAAACCGGTCAAAGCAGCGATCTGCTGAGCGGCCTTAGCGACGACAACTACACCCTGGAAATCTACTACGAAGCCAGCACAAACGGTGTAGACGCTCCCGCCAAACTCTACGATAATAATGGCGGGGCCAACTACAAGGCCACGTTCACCGTCTCTTCCCTCCCCACCCCCATCACCGTGACGGGCGCCAAAGCCCTCTGGCTCGACGCCGGCGTCATCGCCTGGAACGGGCTTGCCGGCGACAGCTATAAGCTGCTCTATGATGCCGACGGCGGCGTGACCACCGCTGCGGAAGGAACAGCGTGCGCCTTTCCCACGCCTTCGGCGCCCTGCTATGTGGACCTCGCCGTCTCTGGGACGGTCAGCGGCTATGCCAAGAATCCCAATGCCACAGGGCTGACCCGCTTGATTACAGGGCTGACGGCGGATCATGCGAAATTCCTGCTCAAGGGGCAAGTCGTCGTCGCCAGCTACAACAGCGGCGGCGCACGGCTGGAGGCCACCGGCGCGCAGATTCAAAGCGTGCTCGACGCACTTTACGCCGCGAACGCCAAAACACAAACGCTCGGTGTGGCCTACAGTGCGGGCGTGCCCACCCTGCGCGTGTGGGCGCCGACCGCTCAGTCGGTAAGTCTCCGCAAATACGAGACGTCGACGACGGGAACCTATACAACGCAGGCCCTAACCGAGGATGCCGCATCCGGCATCTGGAGCGTCGCCGGCGACGCCGGATGGGATCGTGATTTCTATCTGCTCGACGTTCAAGTCTACGTACCCGGCGAAGATGCAGTGCTCAACAATCTGGCGACCGATCCCTATGCCGTGAGCATTAGCACCAACAGTGAGCGCAGCCAGTTCGTAGACCTGAACGACGCGGATCTCAAGCCCAGCGGTTGGGATACGCTGAGCAAGCCCACCCTCGCTGCTTTTGAGGACATCACGATCTACGAGATGCATATCCGCGACTTCAGCATCAACGACGCCACTGTGGACGCCAGCGACCGGGGAACCTATTTGGCCTTCACCTACGATGGCGCCGGCCCAGATCCAAACACGACCCTTTCTGACGGCATGAATCATCTACTGGACTTGGAAGATGCAGGACTGACCCACGTGCATCTACTGCCCACCTTCGATATTGCCTCCGTGCCCGAGGCAAGCGTGCCGCGCACTGTAGATCCTAACCCCACCGGCTACGCCCGCGACAGCGATCAGCCCCAAGCGATTATCGGCGCGCAACGCGCCAACGACGGTTTCAACTGGGGTTACGACCCTTATCACTACGGCGTCCCCGAAGGTTCCTACAGCACCAACCCCGACGGCATCCTCCGCATCTTGGAGTTCCGGCGCATGGTCTCGGCGCTCAACCAAAACGGCCTGCGCGTGGTCATGGATGTGGTCTATAACCACACCGCCGCCAGCGGGCAGGAAGCCAAATCCGTGCTCGACAAGGTCGTTCCCGGCTACTACTATCGCTACGACACCAACGGGAATCTCTATAACTCCAGTTGCTGTTCCGACACCGCCGCCGAGTACGAGATGATGGAAAAGCTGATGATCGATACAGTGGTGCGCTTTGCCGTGGACTATAAGGTCGACGGATTCCGCTTCGATCTGATGAACCTACACACGCGCCAGAACATGCTCAACCTGCAGAGCGCCGTCACGGCCCTCAACGTTCCCAGCCACGGCGTAGACGGCAGCAAGATCTACCTCTACGGCGAAGGGTGGAATTTCGGCTCTGCAAGTAGCAAGGGACTGACCACCTGCCCGAACTGCTACGCGCAGAAATACAACATGACCGGCACAGGCATCGGCTGCTTCAACGACATCATCCGCGATGCCGCCCACGGCGGTTACAGCGAGGATTCACTGCAAATCCGCAGACAAGGGTTCAGCAACGGCCTGAGTTACGACTGGAACGGGTACGAGTATGCAGATCGCTACCAGAGCGATCTGCACATTGCAATGGATGAACTGCGCTCTGCCCTGCGCGGCAGCGGCAGCGATTGGAACGGGCAGGGAGCGCCCTTCACCGACGACCCGCAGGAATCCGTCGCCTACGTGGAGAAACACGACAACGAGACGTTGTTTGACCAGAACGTGTTCAAGCTGCCCTCCGGCGCCAACATCACCGACCGGGTGCGCGCTCAGAACATGGGACAAAGCCTTATCGCTCTCAGCCAGGGCGTGCCTTTCTTCCAAATGGGTACCGACATCCTGCGTTCCAAGTCCCTCGACCGCAATAGCTATGATTCGGGCGACTGGTTCAACCGGGTCGATTGGACCTATACAACCAACTACTTCGGCAGCGGGCGCCCCCCGGCGTGGGATAACTCAGGCCGGTGGGCGATCATGTCTCCGCTGCTCACTAACACTGCCCTCGACCCTGCCGGCGCCGACATCACCTTCGCTGCAGCCCACTTCCGCGAATTGTTGCGCCTGCGCTATTCCTCCCCACTCTTCCACCTGGGGACCGAAGCCGCTGTCAACGCGCGCACGAGCTACTACAACGGCAGCAACTTCCTCGACGGCTTCCTGGCCCTCCGCCTCTCCGACGAGGTCGCCCCCGATCTGGATGGCGCTTACGAAAACATCTTCGTCTTCTTCAATGCCCACAAAATCCAACAGAGCATAACCATCGCCGGCGCTAACGGCTTCACCCTGCATCCCCTCCACCTCGACGGCGTCGACGATGATCCTATCGTGCAAAGCGCCACCTTCAACGACACAACCGACACCTTCACGATCCCGGCGCGTACCACCGTGGTCTTCGTCTCCACCCAGGCGCTGACGGCGCCTCCGGAACCCAGCACGCTGGATTGGGTGGGAAAACTATGGCCGCGCGGCGGCGTTGCGAACGACATTGACGAGGGCGCCTTTGCACCCTCGGGCTTCGACGTCTACGTCCACGTCTACGAAGCCGGCGCGACCGAAGCGCCCGGTCAGGCGCTGGGGATCGAATGTTATCTCCACTGGGGAAAATATGGCGAGGCCTGGAACGATATCGCCATGACGTTCAACGCCCAGCAGGACAACGACGACGAATATAAGGGCACGATTCCGCAGGCTACGCTCAACGCGCTGGAGCCGGGAACCTATGGCTTCACCGCTTACTGTAAAAAGACCAGCGAAACCGGAGAGAAATGGAAAGAGGATAGCTACGATATTGGCGGCGTTGACACCGACGACGATCAGGGCGACGGTCTGATTACCGTCATTCCCGCCGGCGACGCCGCAATTCCACCCACCGGGGGCGTCTTCGTTCATCTTTTCGAGTGGCCATGGGCCGACATCGAAAAGGAATGCACCTATCTGGCGGAAAAAGGCTACGC
>JAFGNR010000032.1 GCA_016926915.1 Anaerolineae bacterium | reverse complement strand
CCGATGTTTCTGGTTCACCGCCGTGATCTCGCGCGCGATGGACAGAATCCGACGCTGCTCTATGGTTATGGAGGCTTCAATCTTGCACAACCCCCCACGTTCATGGTGTGGCGCCTGGTGTGGCTGGAGCTGGGAGGCGTGCTGGCAGTCGGCAACATTCGCGGCGGCTCGGAGTACGGTGAAGACTGGCATAAGGCCGGAACGGTTCATGATAAGCAGAATGTATTCGATGACTTCATTGCCTGTGCTGAGTATCTCATTGACGAGAAGATCACGTCCCCGGCCAAGCTGGCAATCGAGGGCCGCTCAAACGGCGGGTTGTTGGTCGGCGCGTGTCTTACGCAACGTCCTGATCTCTTCGGGGCGGCATTACCGACCGTGGGCGTGATGGATATGCTACGTTTCCATAAGTTCACCGTGGGTTGGGCGTGGGTGAGTGATTACGGATCGCCAGAAGACCCCGCCGAATTCACGACGCTCTATGCTTATTCTCCCTACCACAACCTCCGCGCGGCGCAGTATCCGGCCACGCTGATTCTCACGGGAGATCATGACGATCGCGTGCTTCCGGCGCATTCTTATAAGTTCGCCGCCGCCATGCAGGCTGCCCAACAAAGTGAGGCGCCGGTTCTGATTCGTATCGAGACGAAGGCCGGCCATGGCGCCGGCAAACCCACACAGTTGCTGATTGCCGAACGCGCCGATATGTGGGCGTTCCTGGTAAAGGCTCTGGAGATGGATGCCTGAGCTGCGTTGTGATAGCGTTCGCCGGCTGCAAACTTGCAGCCGGCGAATTTTGATTGTGAATCAGGCGGGTGGGTGAAGTGCGTCGACCGGGCACCGGCTGATGCAGAGCCCGCATTGCGCGCAGCGCTCTTCGTGAATGTGGATCTTTCTATCTTCGAGGTAGAGCGCGTGATAGACGCAGCTGGTGACGCAACGATTGCATCCGGTGCACCGGTCTATGAGGAGTACCGGCGGCTGGGCCATCGCGGGGATGGGTTGTTTGAGCGCCAGCCCCTGGATTTGTGTAACCGAGTCGTAGTCGTGCTTGTCCAGCCAGCGATCGAGTTGTTGGGCCAGCTTTCCGAAGATATCGGGACCTTTGACGATGGCCGCCGTGCAAACCTGGACGGCCGTCGCGCCTGCCATCAGGAATTCCACGACATCTTCACCGGTGGAAATGCCACCCACGCCAATCACGGGGATATCTACAACGCGCGCGATGTCGTAGACCATACGTAGTGCAATGGGTTTGAGCGCCGGTCCGGACATCCATCCGTATCCCTTGCCTCCCATCCACAGTCGTCCCCCATGCTCGATATCGATGCCGAATGCCGGGCCAAACGAGTTGACGGCCACGATGGCGTCGGCCCCGGCTTCTTGTGCTGCCAGCGCTGCACCCTGGGGTTCCCGGAATGGACTCATTTTCACCAGCACAGGAACGCCGGCGACCCTGGCGGCCTGGATGGCTGCTTGCATGGGGCCATAGTCGTTCCCAATGTAATGGGTGCTCAATTCCAGTGCGTCGGCGAAAGGGGCGACCCGAGGGGCGAGATTGGCAATATCCCCGGCGGTGTACCCCAGACTGATGATGACCGGTAATCCGGCCTGGCGGGTTTGAGGATATTCGGTCTCCAGCCATTGCTCTGCTGGCAGCTCGGACCACAATTCCGTATTCAGAAAGTAGGTTTTGAAGTCTGCCATATTGGGCGCCGGCACCTCGGCAGGGTGCACAGAGATGGTCTTCGTCACTAGCGCCGAGGCGCCGCCTGCGGCGCATGCCAGCAGCGCCGCGCCATCGCGCACCGGCGGGCCGGCGGCCGGCATAATGGGATGCGCGAGGGTGAATCCCAACAACTCCGTCGTCATAGTTGCCACGTTTCGTCTCCTCTATTCCGGGGCGCTAGCCGATTCACGCCCTATTGGGTCGCGAATGTGTCGATCATCAACTTGACATCACCGAGGGGATACAGGATGGGGCATGTGGCGCCGCGTTTCACGTACTCCAACACTTTAGCCCGGGCCTCATCCGGTGTTCCCGTGGCTGTGATGCGCAGAACCAGCTCATCCGGCACGTAGACCATGGCTTTCTGGATTTGTTCCTTGGTGGCCGGCCAACCTAGAATGGCCTGGATCTTCTCGACAATATCCTTGGCGACGCCGCTGGCCTTGGCAATGTGCGGTTGTTGCGCCAGATATTGCGTGAGGAGCATTTTCGCGCCTTTGATGGCCTCGTCGCGTTCCTCGTGCACCGAGCAAACGACCAATTGGGGGCGATCCAGATCTGCGACCGTGCGACCGGCTCTCCGGGCGCCGGTATCGAGCATCTCCATGGCCATGTCGTTGTATTCCGGCGGGACGCAGTAGTTGAGGACGGCCCCGTCGGCGATTTCTCCGGTCAGTTCCATCATCTTGGGGCCGGTGGCCCCGATCATGATGGGGACATTGCGCGGCTCGCGCCGTCCGTGCACCACGTCAAGCTCGATGCCGTTGACGTAGTGGAACTCGCCGTGGTAAGTGACGTTCTCCATGGCGAGGAGCCGGCGCATCACCTCGATAGTCTCGCGCATGGCCGTGAGGGGTTTCCGGCGCTCGATGCCCACGTTGCGGGCCAGCGGATCCCACCAGGCGCCGATTCCGCAGATAATGCGATCGGGGGCGAGATCATCAAGGGTGAGAAAGGTGGCCGCCAGCAGGCCGATATTGCGCGTCCAGTTGTTGATGACGCCGGAGCCAATGTTGATGGTGCTCGTGGCCGCCGCATATGCGGCCATGGGAACA
This sequence comes from Anaerolineae bacterium, assembly GCA_016926915.1. Lineage (GTDB taxonomy): Bacteria > Chloroflexota > Anaerolineae > B4-G1 > SLSP01 > JAFGNR01. Next base: position 263 of record JAFGNR010000032.1, on the reverse strand, counting down.
ATCGCGTCCCGCACCAGGCGGCTTTCTGCTTGCCACACGGCTTCGAAGCCGCGTTCTTCGGCATATTGGGCATATGCCATACCATCCCGGATGGGGTGTGCATCCTGCAAATATAGCGCTACACGCGGAATCTCGTTCTGGGGCATTTTGACCTCCTTGGGTGTGGAATGATCTTGGGCGCGGCTATCTTTTGGCCGCTTCCCCTGTACAAACTTTGGACACTACCGAAATAGATCGAATTCCGGGGACCGTTGCATATCGGT
>JAFGNR010000031.1 GCA_016926915.1 Anaerolineae bacterium | reverse complement strand
CTGATCGTGTCGCTGTTGATGATCGGCGCGTTGCTGGCGCTGGGGTATCGCCGGACCGACTTCTTCCTGACGCCCGGTAAGCTGAACGCCCCTATCACGCCGGTGCGTTGGCTGGGCTTCCCTAAGCCCGATCCCTGGACCAGCTTTGGCGGGCAGTTCGCGCTCTATATCAGTCTGGGCACTTTGCTTTTCCTCATCCTGGGGGGGCGCCCTGCGCCGCAGGACTTCGTGCGAGCGCTGCCCATGTTGCCGGCAATTCTGCTCTTTGCGGCCATGAATGCTTTCAGCGAGGAGCTGAGCTATCGCGCCTCGCTGCTGGCAGGGCTGGAGCCTGTCATCGGCTCGCAACAGGCTCTCTGGAATGCAGCGGTCTTTTTCGGGCTTGGTCACTACTTCGGAGTCCCCTATGGCGTGGTCGGCGTCATTATGGCGACCTTCTTGGGCTGGATGATGGGCAAGGCGATGATCGAGACGCGGGGGTTCTTTTGGGCCTGGTTCATCCATTTCTGGCAGGATGTGCTGATCTTCACCTTCATGGCTATCGGGTCGATTACCCCCGGGGGCTAGTTGAGGGCATGGTGAAGAAAAGGCTCCTGGTACTGATTGGTATCGGGCTGCTTGTCGCGCTGCTGGCTTTTGTGAGCGCGCTTTGTCTGTTCGATTCCCCCCGCTATGCCTGGCGTATCTTGGCCTATGGGCAATCGGATACCGGCGACATCGCTCGCTTCCCTGCGCGTCCTATCGCTGCTGCTTCCCATGTATCTGCACTCCCGGTGGAACCTGCATCCCTGCCTGAGACGGTCACCTTTCCCTATCGCGGTCAGTCCCATACAGAATCCTTGCAGACGCTGATTCAGCGGACCGGCACGGCGGCATTTCTCGTCGTGCGCGACGACAAGATTGTCATGCAGGTCTATCACGAGGGCGAGACCGCGACGCCTCATACCTCATTTTCCGTCGCCAAGTCATTTGATTCGGCGCTCATCGGCGCCGCTATCGCTGATGGGTACATCGATTCGGTGAACGATCCTGTCATCCATTATGTTCCGGAAATCGCGGGGCGGGGTCTGGATGATCTCACTATCCGCAATCTGCTGCGCATGGACAGCGGTATTGCCTATCGCAGCGAGGAAGAAGGGCCTTTCTTCCTGTCGCCCTTCTGCGACGACGCCCTCACCTACTACGGGGCCGATCTGCGGGAGGTGGCCTTGCGTGTGCAGGCCGGCGGTTCTCCCCTGGGCGCCGCCTTCCACTATAACAACTACCATCCGTTGTTGGAGGGGCTGATTATCGAACGGGCCACGGGGATGTCAGTTGCGGTCTATCTGCAAGAGCGCATCTGGAAGCCGTTGGGGGCGGCCTTTCCGGCTTCGTGGAGTCTCGATAGTGAAGTCTCAGGTTTCGAGAAAATGGAGAGCGGGATCAACGCTGCTGCCGTGGACTACGCGCGTTTTGGTTTGCTCTACCTCCACAACGGCTTCTACAACGGAACCCAGATTCTGCCGCGATCTTGGATTGTGGAATCCACTGCTCCAGATCCTGCCGACACCCGTATCTGGGAAACGCAACCGGACTATCTCGACTATGGCGGCTATTACGGCTACCATTGGTGGGGATTGCAGAACGCCGGCGGCAGTTACGATTTCAGCGCCTTGGGGCACTTGTGGCAGCTGATCTATGTTGCCCCGCGCAAGAACGTGGTTATCGTGCGGCTGGGCAACGAAACCGATCCGGCGGTCGATTGGTCCCTGGTCGCTCGCTCTCTAGTGGATCAGCTGCCCTGATTCTAAGAATTCCATTGGAGGAAACGATGCAGTCAAATTCATCCATAACGTTGGCGTGCGGGGAGCACCAATTGGCCGCCGTCTGCTTGAATCCCCAGGGCGCTGGTGAGCCGGTCATGCTCCTCCACGGCATCACCAGTTCGCTTGCCTTCTGGCAGGTCAACCCGGCGCCCTATATGTTGGAGATTGGGCCCTGTTATTCCCTCAGTCTGCCTGCCCATGCCCCGGCGGTCGCGCCTGCTGGCTTCAGAGACTCGGTGTTGACCGCAGTTGAGATCGTTCAACTGCTGGACGAAGCGATTCATCAACTGGTTGGCGCGCAGCCTGTTACGCTTATGGGGCACTCGACCGGGGGCTTTGCCGCGCTCTCGCTGGCAGCCTATCGCCCGGAGCGAGTCCGGCGCGTGGTGAGCATCTCCGGATTTGCCCACGGGCGCTGGACCGGCATCCTGGGACAATACCAGCGCGCCCTGCGTCTGGGATGGCCCGGCGTGGTCTATTTCAAGCTGATGTTCCGACTGCTGAACCTGCATCCCGCCCTTTATCGTTGGGCGATGCGTTTCTACGCGGCCGACGCCCGCGCCTTGTACGCCCATCCCGATCTGCCGGATGCCCTCGACCTCCTGTATCCTTACTACCGGCGTCTCGACCTGGATGCGCTGCTTCCCTATTTCCGCTGCATGCCCGACATCGACATCTCCGGGGATCTCTCGCGTATTCAAGTTCCGGCGCTGATCATCGCCGGTACGCGGGACCCCATCGTCCCGCCGGAACAGTCCCGCCGGATCGCTGGGCAGATTCCCGGCGCCGAGTTGGTGATGCTCGACGGCGCGGGGCACATGCCTTTCCTGGAACGCCATGAACCCTACCACGCCGCCGTCTCCCGCTGGCTGGCCTCCTGAGAGCAAATGGTTTTTCTGAGAAAAGGACTGTCAAGACCGCCTGGGGGTGTCAGGGGAGCGGCCACCTCAATGAAAACATGTGATCCGGTGAGTGGTAGTTTTTCCGTGAGCCAGGCTGAGGACTAACGGCTGATCGCTGACCGCTTTACTCAAGGAGGATACACCATGGGACCTGGACATCTGGGCATCGCATTTGCCGCAAAAACCGCAGCGCCCAAAGCGCCGCTGTGGAGCCTGCTGGTTGCCAGTGAGACGCTCGATTTGCTAAGTTTCGGTTTCTTTGCCGTGGGGTTGGAGAAGCCGGGCGTCAGCAAGACGGATAGGGCGCATGGGGTTCAGGTCATCACCCCTGGGAAGATCCCCTGGTCGCACGGCCTCTTCATGTCCGTGATCTGGTCCATTGCCGCCGCTGCACTGGCGCGCTGGGTCTACAAAGACCAGCGCGCCAGCGCCGCCATTGGACTGACCGTCTTCAGCCACTGGCTTCTGGATGCCATCGTGCACCCGCCTGACCTGCCCCTACTCTTCGATGATTCTCCCAAAATCGGCCTGGGCTTGTGGAGCTCCGGCCCCGGTCTCATCATCAGCGGCATTCTCGAGTTTATTTTGTTGGGCGGCGGGATCGCGCTTTATGCAACCTCCCGCAAACGGAAACCGGCCGGATACTGAGGGCTACGGCTGAGGCCTGACCGCCATCTTGGAGGAAGTTCTATGACCACTGTGACCCCCATCAGTTTCGGCATCTCCAATGCCTTTCTTCTCCAAGACCGGCAGGCGGTCCTGGTGGATACCGGCCCGCCCGGTCGCTCCGCCCGCTTGTTGCGCGCTCTTGGTCGGGCTGGCGTCGCCCCCGGCGACTTGGCCTTGATTCTGCACACGCACGCCCACTATGACCATTGCGGCAACAGCGCCGCGCTGCGCCGTCTTTCCGGTGCGCCGCTTGCCATCCACCGCGCTGAAGCGGACTTGCTGGCGCGTGGAATCAATGCGCCCATTGTGGCCATCTCCCCTTTCATCAAGCCGGTCGTCCGGTTGTTTGATATGCCCTATACCGGCGTCGCACCGGATATCCTGGTGGATGAAGAGGGGCTGGACCTTCACCCTTACGGCGTCGCCGCTCGCGTCATGGTCACACCGGGACACACGGAAGGCTCTTTGACCGTGCTCACCGAAGATGGCTTGGCCCTCGTTGGGGATCTGATGGGTGGGGGACGGTTTTTCGGTGCGCTCTTCCCGGGGCGACCACGTTACCATTACTTTGCCGCAGACCTGGCGCAAGTGCGGGCCAACCTCCAACGCCTGCTGGCAGCCCGGCCTACCCTGCTCTACGTGGGACATGGCGGACCGCTACGCGTCGCCGAAGTTGCGCGCTGGTTGGAGAACAGCCTACGTCTTCCTGAGTGAGACGTTTTCACCGAAAGGTGGGATGCACTTTCCCCAGTGCGTCCCACCTGGCAGCCGTCTCCCAATCCTTGCCGCCAGCTCGGGGAGAATGTCCAAACGCGCTTTGAGTAAATTCCCACTTTGATCGAGCATCTCCAGACGGCCAATATAGGCGCGCCGGGGAGTTTCTTGGCGGAGAGCTTGAATAAGATCGGCGACTTTCATAGTCGTGGGTGCAACTCCCTTAACCGCTCGCTCTCCTTCTCCATGTCGGCGATACCGGTCATCGCCAGTTCCCAGTCATAGTAATCCTGTTCGACCTCGAAATTCGGTTCGGATCTCAAGACCTGCTGCCGAAACTCATTGAAGTCCTGATCATACTTGGTCACGAACTCCCGGGGCCATGACCTGGTATTTTATCAAGTTCTTCTGTGCTCGTTCCAATAGAAGTTCGGCCAAGACCTGTTCCAGACTTTGGTTGGGGAATAGGCACAGAGGCGGCCCGGAGATACACAGCGGGATAAACTCTGGGTTCATCCGTGTCTATCCGGGAGCCTCTGCGCAGCTGGATGGAGAATGATAAGACTCGGCAACGGGTGCATCGCCAACAGCCTGCCGTTCGAGAGCTCAGAACGGGCTACGATCTGGCTCAATCCTTGCCGTCCGTGCGTTGCACCGTGCTCTCCTACCGGGACTTGGAAATGCGCGCCCCTCAGCGCTTGAAGATCAAGGATTCGGTTTGGGCGACGTGGCCCAGTGAGCGATAAAGGGCAATGGCGCCGGGGCTGTAGCCCGTGATGTAGGCGCGTTGCATTCCGATGTCGCGGAGACGGTACAGGCATTCCAGGATGACGGCCCGCGCGAAACCGCGTCGCCGGTAATCACTGTGGGTGCACACCCGCTCGATATCGGCTGCGACGTTCGCGGCATCGATCAGCGCTTCGCAGCCTGCCACGAACCTCCCATCCGGCCCCATGATGCAGAGGTCGGTCTGGGGATGGTAAATCGGGCTTTCGCGGGCGTAGCCGTACAGTGTCAGGATACGCGTAAGTTCCTCTTCGGAAAGATCGGATTCACCCGCAAAGGCGTTATGCCGCAGGACGCGCTGCGCGCGGAAATCGGGGCGGCTGTGCATATCGACGATGGTGAAGCCCGCCTCGAGGGGCGTGCGCGGGACCAGATCCGAGGTCAGGTCGAATTCGGAGGTATAGAAGGACCCCGTCTGCTGAAATCCATGGCGTTCTAGCACCCCGGCTTCCAGCGTTTGCCGGGCCTTGATCTCGATCGCCAGACCGGGTTCCCGATCTCCCCAGGCTTCCAGCGCCCACAGGAGCAGGTCTGCGAAGAGGAAACG
>JAFGNR010000182.1 GCA_016926915.1 Anaerolineae bacterium | reverse complement strand
GTCGACTTCTCCGAGATTCGCCGCGCCCATAGCCACCTTTACTGGCTCATGGGGGAGTTCTTCAAAGAGAAACGCTTTCATATGCTCTACGGCAACCACAACGTCGTCTGGCGCGATCCCCAACAGGTTGCCCGCCATCTGTTCACGACCCGCGACACAATCACCGGCAGTGAAATCCCACTGTTCCCGGGCATTACCCTTCACGAGGGACTGGTGTTGCATCACACGCCATCTGACCGGCGCATTCTCGTGACTCACGGACACCAGGGCGACATGATGAGCGACACACTCTGGCCCTTGAGCCGTCTGCTGGTACGTCTCCTGTGGAAGCCGCTCCAAATCCTCGGCGTCAACGATCCCACGAGCCCGGCCCAGAATTTCGCGAAACGGGGGCGGGTCGAACAGCGTATCATGGCCTGGGCAGAAGCATACCACTACCCCATCATCTGCGGGCACACGCATCGCTCTGTCTTCCCCGATGCCGGAGAACCGCCCTACTACAATATCGGGAGTGGCGTGCATCCACGCTGTATCACGGGAATCGAGATAAACGATGGACAGATTCTACTGATCAAATGGTGGGTGCGCCCGGACAGTGAAGGCCGGCTGACGGTCACGCGAGATCTCTTGGAAGGGCCCCGCGCCATAGCGGCGCTCTAATGGAACACCCCATGGCTACATTCGAACTCCCCTATGCCAAAGGCGCCTTGACGTTGGAAATCCCGGCAAGCTATCCGGTCGACGTGATCGCGCCAGCAGAGATCGCAGCGGCGCCTGATCCCCGGGCTGCTGTCGACGCCGCTCTGGATCGGCCGGTGGGAGCGCAGACACTACATCACTTCTGGGGCGCGCGCTCCGTCGCCATCGCTATCAACGATAAGACCCGTCCGGTTCCCCACGCAGACCTGCTGCCGCCCTTGCTGGCGCGCCTGGAAGCATCAGGCATTGCGCCGGAGGCCATTACACTTGTAATAGCCACCGGTGGACATGCCCCGATGTCTCCCGACGAATTCAGCGCCGTCGTCCCCCGGGCTCTGCTTTCTCGCTATCGTGTCATCTCCCACGACTGCGACGACACAGAACAGCTGGTCTTCCTGGGAAAGACCGCCTACGGCACACCGGTGTGGCTCAATCGCCATTTTCGGGATGCCGAGCTGCGGATCGCCGTGGGGAATATTGAACCCCACCAGTTCGCCGGTTTCTCCGGCGGCGTCAAAAGCGTCGCCATCGGGTTAGGCGGTCGCGCCACCCTCACCGCCAACCACGCGATGCTTAACGAACCGCGCGCGCGCCCATTGCGTTTCCTGGACAATCCCGTGCGCCAAGACATCGAGGCGATCGGGCGCCTGGCGGAGATTCACTTTGCCCTGAACGTAGTCCTCACGCCCCACAAGACCATCGGCCGCGCGCTTTTCGGCGAGCCGGTCGCCGTGATGGAAGCTGCCATCCCCCTGATACGCCAGGTCTATGGTGTGTCCATCGCAGCGCCCTACGATCTGATGGTGATCTCGCCCGGAGGGTACCCCAAGGACCTCAATCTCTACCAGGCGCAGAAAGCTCTGGCCCATGCGTCGCTGGCGCTCAACGAAGGGGGCTCCGCCATCCTGGTCGCGGCCTGTACCGAGGGACTCGGCAGCCGCACGCTTTCTCGCTGGATGACGCCCGACATCTCGGACTACGCGGCCGTCTTCGCCAAGTTCCACCAGGAAGGGTTTCGTCTGGGCGCCCACAAGGCCGTGCTCATTGCCCGTGATGGACGGCGTCTGGAACATCTCTGGCTCGTATCGGAGCTGCCTACGGCAGAGGCGCGGCGGATGCTCTTTGTCCCCACGACGCTTCCCGAAGTGTTGACCGAGGCGCTGGACGCCCTCCCTCCCGGCGGCAGGATTGGCGTGATGCCATTGGGCAACGCCACAATTCCCATTCTGAGATCACCGTCTTGACCTCCCTCGTTCGGCGCTCGTTGTGGTATACTCCAGTGCGGAAACCGATAAGGAGGTGGTTTCGTGGACACACACTATAGCTCTCTCAGCAGCGCCGTACAGGATTTTCACCGGGCAAGGCGCGCCGCCGAAATGGAACGCATCGTTGGCGGGCTGACCGGTCGCCCGGTCGGTCTGCTCTCCTACGAAGATGTCCGGCGCAAACTCCACGCTCAAGAACTCGCCAAACGCCAACTCCGCGACGTGCCTCTGGACGCCATCATCGGCAGCGTCGGGCGCTATACCGACTTCAGCAGGACTTTCTTGCCCTGGCAAGACAGCGACCAGGAACGTTGGGCGCGCGTCCAGATAGCCAATGAACAGATGGAGGGACTCCCCCCGGTCGAGCTCTACCAGATCGGTTCTGCCTATTTCGTGCGAGATGGACATCACCGTATCTCAGTGGCGCGTCAGGCCGAGGCCACGCACATCGAGGCGTACGTCACCGAAGTGCAGACGCGGGTCCCCATTACACCGGATGTCACGGTCGAAGCGCTGGTGCTCAAGAACGAGTACGTCGGATTCCTGGAGCAGACCAACATCGATCAGATCCTGCCGGACGCCGATTTCTCGGTTACGGTGGCAGGGCAGTACCAGGCTTTGCAAGAACACATCTCGGTCCACCGCTATTTTATGGGGATTGAACGCGAACGGGATATCTCCTACGAGGATGCAGCGAAAAACTGGTACGAAACTGTCTACCTTCCGGTGGTCAACGTAATCCGCGAAGTGGGTCTGCCCAAACACTTCCCCGACCGCACCGAAACGGACCTCTACTTGTGGGTCATGGATCACCGTGAAGAGCTCCAGAAGACGGTCGGGTGGGCCATCGATATCAAGAAAGCTGCCGCAGATCTGGCCCAGGATGCTGAGAACCGGGCCACGCCGGGAATTGCCGGACTCGGCAACCGGGTGTTAGGGGCCTTGGCTCCTAACGAACTCGACGCCGGGCCGCCGCCGGGGAAATGGCGTGAGACCCTGAGAGATCAAACAATTCTTTTTCGCGATATCCTGGTCCCCGTTGCGGATACCATCAAAGGCTGCTACGCCCTGGAACAAGCGCTGGTCGTTGCACACAAGGAAACCGCCAGCAGGCTACATGGTCTCCACATCACGAGCAAAGTAACATTGCGCAAGCGTAAACACGTCCCTGCACTGCAAACCGCTTTCGAAGCCCGCTGCCAGGAGGCCGGCATCGAAGGCCAGCTGGTGATCGAGACAGGCAATGTCACCCAAACGATCTGTGATCGCGCCCGCTGGGTCGATCTGGTGGTCCTGACCCTGGCACACCCGCCGCAAGACCAACCACTCTCACGATTGAGCTCCGGGTTCTCGGCGCTGGTGCGGCGCTGCCCACGTCCCATTCTTGCAGTGCCGGAAAAGGTTTCACCGTTGACCCGCGCGCTCCTGGCTTACGACGGCAGCCCTAAATCCCGTGAAGCGCTCTTTGTCTCGGCCTATATAGCGGGCTGTTGGGGACTTGACCTTACCGTCGTGACCGTCACCGATGCTGACAACAGTCAACTACCAGCCCTCGAGGAAGCCCGCAGTTACCTGACCTCCCATGGCATCACCGCAACATTTCTGGCGCAATACGGCGCTGCAGGCGCTGCTATTCGCCGGACTTCTGCGGTTTACGAAAGCGATTTAATCATCATGGGCGGCTATGGGTTTTCCCCGGTGGTCGAGATGGTACTGGGAAGTACGGTCGATCAGGTGCTACGCGAAAGCTGCTGTCCGGTATTGATCTGCCGCTAGCATGGCAAATCCAGGGAGCAGCAAAGGTGGCTGCCTTAACGGTTCTACTCACTCTGGCGCGCAGTTCGAACATCGAAGGACACACCGTCGCTTACGACTTCGATGGAACCATGCAGGTCGGTCCGAAAGACCGGCACATCCAGGAGTCGCGCCAATACCTGCGCTGACGCCCCTTCGCCCCCGACACTCACCAGCGCCGTTTCGGGTCGCACAGCCTGCAGGAAGGCCGGCGTTGCCGCCGTGCGAGCCCCGTGACGCGGCGTCAGCAGCACGTGCGCCCGGAGCGCATCCCCCCAGGTCATCACTAATCCTTCTTCCACGATGGTCGTGGCGTCGCCGGCGAGCAATACACGTACGTCGCCATGAGTCAGGTGCATGACCAGCGGACCAGACGTCTCAGAAGACGGCGGCCAGAGCACGTGAAGCGTCACACCGGTATCCAGGTCCCAGGTGCTTCCACTCCACAGCCCCGTAACTGTCGCCGCCTCACGTTCGTCTAGCAACGACTGCCAACGTTCGTACCGATCCCCACTTCCTATTTCCGGTCCGACGACAACCCAATGGACCCGGTAACGCTCCAGCACTGGGATTAGCCCGCCAAGCCGCTCGTCGTCAGGAGAGGTACAGATCACGCCATCGAGACGACGATCCCAAAACGGCATGTGCCGCCCCAATTGTGAAAGCGTCCGGGCCGCGTCGCCGCCGCCATCGACCAGTACTTGTTGCCCGGCCGGCGTCTCGATGAGAATTGCATCCCCTTTCTCGACGTCAAGCACGTGGACGTGGAGTTGTCCGTCGGGCCGAGTAACCAGCAACCCGCCGGTCACGATTACCAGCGCACCGGCAGCCGCCAGCTGCCATGCCGGCAGCGCTCGCAAACGTTCTAGCCGCAGCCGGCGCATATCCCGAGAAAGGCTCCACCACCAGGACGCCAGCCCTAAAACCGCATAGTATCCCCATACCACCGGCAACGTAATCCCAGCCATCGGCGTCGAGGCTAGCGGCACGCGCGCCGTGAGGTTCACGATTTCGATCGTGTAGGTAAGGAAGACCCAGGCGAGCCACCCCAGCGCCTGTCCTAGCGGCAGCCAGATGAGACCTGCTGCCAGGGCGAGGCCTCCCGACGCCATCAAAAACGACTGCGCCGGGAGAATCAAGAAGTTGGTAATCAGCGTGATGAGCGAGAGGCGCTGGAAGCGGGCAACAATGAGAATTGTCGTCGTAAGCTGTGCAGCCAGGGTAACAATGAGCGCATCATTCAGCCACCCCACAATGCGCTCGGCGCGCTCTGGTCGGGCAAACCGCTTGAGAAAACGTGTAAATGCTTGCGCCAGCGGGTCGGCGTAGAGGACCAACCCCACCGTAGCTGCCAGACTCAATTGAAATCCAAGATCCCACAAAATGTGAGGATTCCAAGCCGACATGGCCAGCACAGCAGCAGCCAGAGAGGTCGGGCCATGGACCCGGCGTCCTGCGTGCCGGGCGACCAGCGCCACAGAGGCCATCACCGCAGCGCGAGACACCGCGGCCGCCCCGCCGACCAGCAGTGTGTAGAGCCAGATACCGCTCAACGACATCGGCAGCTCCGCCCTACGACCTACCATGCGCCGCGCCAGCGCGGCCCACACGCCGGCAACAATCGTAAGGTTGAACCCGGAGATAGCGACAATATGACTGGTGCCCGTGGCGGCAAAGGCGTCGTTGAGATCCTCTGGAATACCGGTTTCCACGCCAAGGAGGATTCCCGCCAACAATGAGGCTTGCGGTTCAGGCAGGAGGGCTAGCAGGGTTTCCAACGCATGCCTCTTGAATCGCAACAGGCGCTCCAACAACCGGTTTGCCTGGTGAGATTCAGTGACGGTTACCGCGGCCCGGGGAACTATCGAATAGACCCCCTGGCGGGCGAGGTAGTCCTTATAGGAAAAACCGTCATACGCAGGTGGGGTTTCCAGGGTTCCTGTGACAATGACGCGGTCGCCGTAGAACGCCGCTGTATACGTGGGAGCTTTGATCAAAACGTCGCCATGTACGGTCAACACGGTCTGCTCGCCAAAATAAACCTGTTCCGAGGCCACGCGGAGATTGGTGTAGGTGTCCCTGCGATCAGGTTCGCGCACCACAACGCCCGTAAACGTTAGTTCGCCGGCATCGTTGTACAACGCTACGTGACCGGCGTCGATCGCGTCCCGCAGAAGCTGATAGCGTCCCACCCCCAGGAGGAGCCCCACCAGCGCCCAGATGACAAGCTGCGCGCGCCGGTCGTGACGCCAGCCGAAGTGCACAGTCGCCGCCACAGGAAGCAGGGGTAAAACCCACAACGGGGAAAACAAAGCGGCCTGAGCGATCATAATTCCGAACGCCCAAGCCGCAGTAAATGCCACCAGCGGGGTCATTACCCCCCCCCTTCAATTAGCCGGCCAATGCTTCACTCAGAGACCTGATATCGTAGAAGGGGCCGTCTGCCGCCGTGATTCCGTGCATGCGCACGCCGGCCAACGGCACTTTTACCCCAGCGATTTCCATATAGCCGCGTTCCCGTTCCGCCAGGCTATAGTGAGCGCCAAGCACCAGGGCAAACTTCCGCGACACCTCCTCTCGCAAACTCTCCAGACGCTCAGAATGGGTGATAATGATAAAATCGTCATTGCCGTTGTAGCCTAAGAAGTCATCCAGCACGGCATCATGGCTCAAAACTTCGGCCAACACCACCGTCACGCTGCGCAGAAAGTCGGAAGCCGCGTCGAACCCGTGAACATCACGATACCCCCCCAAACCGGAGATCGCCACGTGCATCAACGCCCAAGTGTCGTTCGGGCGCTGGAGCAATTGCCGTAGTTGTATAGAAACCAGGCGTCCCGCCGGAAGCCCCGTGTTGGGATCCACCATATTCGAAGCTTGGGCCCGGCGGATGGCATTCCGTACCCGCAACATGACCTCTTCAGGATCAAACGGCGCCGAGATAAAGTCATCGACCCCGAGTTCCAGGCCGGTCAGGCGTTCCCAATGGCTATTGCCGTCCGATAACATCATGAGGAAAATGTGCTGCGTACGCTTCATCGAGCGCAACTGCTGGGCCACATCAGTACCGGACATATCAGGAAGGCTGGTACTGATGATGACCGCTTGAGGCAACAGACGTGAAGCCAGAGCCAAACCAGCTTCGCCAGTGCGCGCAGTTTCGACCTGGATTTCCGTGGCCTCCAGGTGATGTTTCAACATCTCGCAATTTATGATGTTGTCTTCGATAACGAGTACCTGGTCTTTCAAGTTCCGTGCCTCCTTTGACCTTACCAAGCAGTCATCGTGACGGATTCATACCATACTCAAGCTCATTATACGGAGGAAAGCCGTCAAGGTCAAGTTTCGTTTGCAAGACAAGTGCGTTTCAAAACGGACTTCTCCCGAACAATCTGACGTTGGCCGAGGCATCATACATCAAATGCCACACGAAAACCGATGCTCCGAGAGCGAATGTCGATACGGCTAAGTTCGCGGACATAACTGCGCGCAGCGTCCAGCGGTACATTCCAGGCGCCGCCGCGAATGATCGCCATCCCATCCTCGAGGTCACGCGCCATCCACTCCCATACATTGCCCGCCATATCAAACAATCCATAAGGGCTGATCCCCTCGAGGAAGACCCCAACCGGAGTGAGGCTGCCAATACCGGTCTCGCGCACATTTGCCCGCGTGATTTCGACCTCACTCCCCCACGGGAACAGGCGTCCGTCGTCGCCACGCGCCGCCCGTTCCCACTCCATCTCCGTGGGCAATCTTCCGCCTTTCCAGGCACAATAGGCCTGGGCCTCCTCCCAAGTCACGAGCACAACCGGGAAATTGGCGCGCCCTTCAGAAAAAGTGCGTTCTGCAGGATCCCAATTGAAAGGACGCGCCCAGGCCGCGTTGACGTACGGCGCCGGAATATGGGGGTGTGCATCGAGGAAATGTGCATATTGGACATTGGTAACAGCATGTTTACTGATCCCATAACCGGCCTGGTACTGCCGCACGCCATCGACTCCATACCGGAACTCTCCACCGGGGATCTCGATGACCGCATCCAGATCACGGGAATCCCCCAGATACCCCAATGCCAAACCGGAGGAAAGACACTGATACCAGGGAACCGGGCGCTCCCCCGCCAACAGCAGCGACAACGCCGTCGCATATTCGCGTTGCTGCTCGCGTTGGCGAATGACGCCGACTGCCGAGCGGATGCGGGTTAGGTCATTGCTCACCAAATCGTCAAAAAGGCGTTGGGGAACTGTCGTCTCGGCGCCGGTCTCATGAGTGAGGGGACGCACCAGATGCAGATACGCCCGCACCTCGACCGGGGTCAGATTGGCAAACGAAGCCCCCACCCGCAACATGCGCATCAGGGGACGAATACCAGCATACCGTTCCACAAGAGGCCGCGCATCTGAATCGGAACCGGCAAGGACTGGCAGGACATCCTTCCGCCCGGTTGCGGCTAACTCCAGCTCCTGGATAAGGTTTGGATACTCCAACAGGTCGTGATACAGTTCCGCGAACCGGGCTTGTATGACCACAATCTTGGCCAGCCGGCTCAAATCCATCGGTCCCAGAGCGCCACGGCGGATACGTTTCTGTGACAGCTCACTCAGCAGATTGAAGATATTGAGTGTCCGCTTGACCATACGCGGATTGGGCGCCAATCCGGCGGAAAACACCTGTAGCACCTCATTGGGTAAATCAGGAGCGGCATCCGACACGAATTCCCAAATCTGTTTCTCTTCCAAAGGAGGGAGATAAAAGGGCAGCTGGACCATTTTCTCGAGATAGCTTTCCCCCAGCCCCTCTCCCTGGAATCCGAAACGCGCGTGCACTACGTGTTCGATACGCTGGTGATCCGCCGCCAACAGGAAGGCACAGCCTGGAACATCGAGAAACAACTTGATCGTCTCCAACACTTCCAGAGCACGGTCGGGAAGACAACGATCGAGATCATCGACACAGATGACCAGCAGCCCATTGCGCCGCCAAACGTACTCGTTCACCAGATGCGCAAAGCCCCCCTGGAAGTCTTCCAGCAGGGTGAGCTGGCGACGAAAAGACTCGATTTCCCGGCCTTCCACGGCCTTGATGACGCCATCGAGCAACGCGCTATTCCCCTCCAATGTCTCAAGCCAGGTGCGGAATTCTTCGAGCGAAGGCGCCAACGATAGCGGCAAATGTAGCGTGCCAACTCCCGCGCGCGGCCAGGCAATCTCCACGAAGCCCTGCTCCTCACGCCGCAACGCAGCATAAAGACGTGTCTCCCAATCTTCGATACGACGACCATCTTCAGGCACCAGATCCAGCTCTTTGAGACCTTCCAGAACCCGCAGCAGCAGTGAGCGCCACAACACGGCGCCATCCCGCTCGTATTGCCAGGCATTGAACCAGATCACGAGCGCGCGGCGATGATCCTCGGTACGGCGCCCCAGGAGATTGGTCGCCAACAACCGCATCAAACTGGTCTTGCCAGATCCCCAGGGGCCAAATAACCCTATCGTGATCGGAGTATGCGCTTTGAGAATGATCGTACTCAAAGCATCCGCGTAATCGAAAAAATCGAAGCGATCTTGGTCTACGTGAAGAATTGGACGGTCATTCCAGTACACTGTGGGCATGGCAAACCTCTCGGCAGTTAGTGCAGCTCATTATAGCCCAAATAGCAGAGAAGCGCACTTCTTATCTCGCAGAGTAAAACGCTCCCCGCCGCCGGCAGTGAAGCACGATTAGCCATTACGTTTATCTGCGCTAACCACGAAGCAAGCTACTTGTGCACCCTTCTCAACGTGTTACGATGCTATGAGACTAAACGGCAGGAGAATCGAAACCTATGCGGACTGAAGACTTCATCAGACTAGAGGAAACCTACGGAGCGCACAACTACCATCCGCTCGACGTCGTGCTCAGCGAAGGCAAAGGCGTGTGGGTGTGGGACGTAGAAGGTAATCGGTACCTGGACTGCTTGAGCGCCTATTCCGCGCTGAACCAGGGACATCGCCACCCACGCATTGTCGATGTCATGATCGCACAAGCCCAGAAACTCACGCTGACTTCCCGCGCCTTTCGCAATGACCAATTACCCTTATTGGAAAAAGAATTATGTGAGCTTTCCGGTCACGATATGATGCTCCCCATGAACACCGGCGCCGAAGCCGTCGAGACCGCCCTCAAAGCAGCTCGACTGTGGGGCTACCAGGTCAAGGGAATCCCGGCAAACCAGGCCGAAATCATCGTCTGCGATCACAATTTCCACGGACGAACGATCAGCATCATCACCTTCTCCACAGAACCCCTCTACCGCGATGGTTTTGGGCCTTTCACACCGGGATTCAAGGTCATACCTTTCGGAGATGCCGGGGCTTTGGAAAAAGCCATCACCCCCCATACGGCTGCCTTTATGGTCGAACCGATCCAGGGAGAGGCTGGCGTCATCGTTCCCCCCGAAGGCTACTTGCGGGAGGTCCGTGAGATCTGTGATCGCCACACCGTGCTCATGATTGCCGACGAGATTCAAAGTGGTTTGGGACGGGCAGGAAAACTTTTCGCCTGCGATTGGGAAAATGTGCAGCCCGACATGATCACCATCGGTAAAGCGCTTTCGGGTGGCATGCTGCCGGTATCCGCTGTTGTCGGCACGCGAGAAGTGCTGGGGTTGTTCAAACCCGGCAGTCACGGTTCTACATTCGGCGGCAGCCCCATGGCGTGCGCGGTCGCCCGCGAAGCACTCAACGTAATTGTGGACGAGAACTTGCCGCAACGCGCGCACGAATTGGGCGCCTATTTCGTCGAACAGCTCTGGGAAATCAACAGCCCTTACGTGAAAGAAGTTCGCGGAAAAGGGCTGCTCATCGGCGTAGAACTCAATGACGAGGGCGGCGATGCGCGGCCATTCTGTGAAGCGCTGCGGGAACGGGGCATTCTGGCAAAAGAAACCCACCGGAACGTCATTCGTTTTGCGCCTCCCTTGATCATTACACAGGAAGAGCTGGACTGGGCGCTGGTTCACATTCGTGAAGTCCTGCGCTCGTAAGCGCCAGGTAGCGCGAAGGCCCACGATATCGCCACACCACAGCCCCTGGAATCCGGGGGCTGTGGTAGTTGATAGAACACCGCACCCGAGCTTGCAACTGCCCCAGCTTGCAGCTATAATATAGGTAAACAAGCGCCACATTCTAGCCTTACAGTCCAAGGGAGGGCCGATGAATATACCAATCGATGCATTGCGCAACGCAGACCTGTTTGCCGGTTTAACGGTCGAACAGATCAAGGCCGTAGCGAATCTGGGGGAGCGCCTCACCTACCACGAAGGTGAGACCATTGTGAAAGCCGATACACCCGGCAATGAGCTCTACATCGTCCTTTCGGGACAGGTCGAGGTATCGTGTGACAACGAGGAAATCTGTTACCCACCTCTCGTGGTGTTAGGCGCCGGGCAGGGATTTGGGGAGATGTCCATGATCGACTCCGGTCCCCGTTCTGCAACCATCATGTGCGTATCCGAGACTGCCGAACTCCTGCGAATTGCCGGAGAACCGCTCCTGGCTTTTTGCCAGGAAGATCGTGTGGTGGGATACCAGATCATATACAATCTGGCAAGAGACCTGGCCTTCAAACTCCGTCACCGGAACCTGACACGTCCCAATCTCTAGGAGGCTTCCATGATCTACAAAGTCAGTTACGTGATCGTGGGCAACCCTCATCCGGGCGCCATTGTCAATCAGGAAAAGATGCCGAAGATCGGCGAGACCGTGAAAATCGGCGGCGTCTGGTGCATTGTGACCGAGACCAAAGACCTGCTCCCACCCCACGGCGACTTCGCCTACATCCACGTCACCTGCCAGGCCATCAACGCCCCGCCAGTGTAAAACAATCGGCCCGGCGTATATACGCCGGGCCGATGATATCCGTTATAGCCTAAAGACCGCTGAGAAAACCGATCGTGAGGCGGGTGCTGATTTCTGCCTCAATCCATGCGGCTGCCAACAAGAACGGCAGCACGAGGAATATGAAAAGCTTCACAAAGTGTCCCAGTTCCCGCACGATCCCCAGCACTCCCCCCCCCTTCTCCGGGGAACGCAATATGATCACACCCATCCGCATGGCTTGAGCAGTCGCCAGAACTGCCGCAGATAATTCAAACACCCCATGCGGCAAGACGCCGGCGACAAGCATTCCCCAGGGATCGATGCCCAACCGGGGTACCAGCATCGCAATGTAGGCAATGATGGCCACCGGAGCCAGTAGCAATAACTCGGCCAACGTGCCCAGGGAGAAAAGCGCCAGGAGTCCGCCCAGGATCAGCGAGCGGACATTGTTGCTGAAAATGGCCAACGTCGAGAATTTGGGCAATATCCCCGCCGTCTCGACCGCCTGTTCCAACGACTCAAGATCGCCCAAAACGGAGAGATCCATCACCTCCAGCGGCAGCGGAAACTGCGCCGCTCCCCACACGCCGACGAAAACGCCGCCCCCGAATACTACCAGCAGCGTAAACAAGATCTCCGGCCCGATGGCCCGGATAAGACCCGGGATCTCGCGAAGGTAGAGAGAGCCAAGCCCACGCCGGGGCCAGAATGCCTGCCAGAACGTGCGCCACGCCCCCTTGAAATCGATACGATCGACCTCCCGGCCTAGCAGATGCTCGCGGTTGAAAACCGTCACGCCCATACGCAACAACAACACATTGACCACAACCAGAGCCAGGGCCAACAGCCATAACGAACCATAGTGCCCCATCAGCAACAGTGCTGCCTCGGCCTGTAACAGAAACGCCATCGGAATAATGATAAAACTGGCCAACAGATTCGCCGCCCGCACACTCGTCGATTGGGCGGAGACGATTACAGCAGCACTCACCATGACTAGCGCCTGGGCTGTTGCCAACACAACCCCTACCGCGAAGAGTGAGAACGTCGGCCACCAGTTCACCGTAAACCCCAGAAGAAGAACGTAGAACACCATACCAAAATAGCTAGCCAGTACCGGTGGAATGGTCGAGGCGAGAAGTTTGCCGATATAGAGCTGCAAATCCGTGAACGGCGTAGCCAGCAGAGGCTCCAGACTGCGGCGCTCTTTCTCCCCCACAAAGGTCTCCAGTGCAATCACCAATGAGAACGTGCTGGGGAAAAAACCTACCACCAACATCAAAAACGGAAACAGTCGTTCCATCAACAAGCGCGCGCCATACTGATTCACAAAGGCCAGGCCACGCGCTGCGGCGAAATTCGCCAGAAAAGGAAAAACCGTGACCAACAACAGAATCGGGACAATGATCCGCCAATCGCGTAAACTGTCCTTGACCTCACGACGCGTCAACACCAACGCCGGCCCAAGCATCTCCTTCCACAGCTTACCGCGAGAGCGCACGCCGGACCTACTTTCTGCCTCATCTACAACCATGTTCATGCCTCCCCCGACACGACACGTAAATAGACCGATTCCAGACTGCGCGGCACCTCGCTCAATGATAGCACCGGCAAACCGGCATCCAACAATGCCCGGAGCACGACCGGATTGATCTCCTCGGGCTTGCCGGTGCGGTAGCGTAACCAGAGATCCCCGGAAGCAGCAACTTCGACAAACTGTGACACAACCTTAACGACGCCGTTCTGCGAGGATCGAGAGAATCGCACTTCCATCAGCGGCGCCCCCAGAAGGCGCAATTTGAGCTCGTCCGGCGTCCCGTCGACGACAATACGTCCCTGCCGTATTACCGCAATGCGGTCGGCCAATTCCTCGGCTTCCGGGAGATTGTGGGTACAGACGATGACCGAGCGCTGACTGTCTCGCATTTGTAGAATCGTATCGCGAACCAGGCGAGCGCTCTCAGGATCCATCGCCGATGTAGGCTCATCCAACAACAAGACGGGAGGATCATGCAGCAACGTGCGCATGAGTGCGATCTTCTGCATCATACCCTTCGAGTATTCGCCCAATCGCCGGTCGAGAACGTCTGCCATGCGGAACCAATCAGCGAGATGGAGGATACGCTCCCGGCGTTTGGATTTCGAAAGACCACGAACCTCACCAAAGAAATCCAGATACTCATGACCGGACATGCGTTTGTACAGACCGGGAGCCTCGGTGAGTACGCCGACGTTGCGCCGCACCTCCAGGCTGTCGCGAACCGTGTCGAATCCGGCAACCGAGGCCCGCCCTGCCGTAGGCTTGAGTATTGCCGAAAGCATCCGTACCGTCGTGGTTTTTCCTGCACCATTAGGTCCCAGAAGAGCCAGGACTTCGCCAGGCGCAACCTTGAGGTTGACCTGGTCCACCGCCAAGATTGCTTCGAACTGCTTGGTAAGCCCTTCTATCTCGATCATATCAAACGCTCCTCTAACCAACTAAACACATTATACCACAATTCCCGCCATTTGAGAGATATTCATTGGGTTTTTGAGTACTTTCCAAGATGGTGTGAACTGATGACCTGGTCTTCAGAGGAAAAATACCAGGCGCGTCCTGACAGGACGCGCCTGGCGACTACTATCAACGATGCGTGTCGCTCCAAAGGTGCGCTATGCTTTTTTGCCTGGCTTCCCGGGCGCCAGTCCCGGAATCCACTCAAGATTCAGATGTTCGATCTCCC
This sequence comes from Anaerolineae bacterium, assembly GCA_016926915.1. Classification (GTDB taxonomy): domain Bacteria; phylum Chloroflexota; class Anaerolineae; order B4-G1; family SLSP01; genus JAFGNR01. The sequence continues at coordinate 1,323 of JAFGNR010000182.1, read as the reverse complement.
GCTCCAAGAGATAGTTGAGCACGGTCCGCAGGGCAATCAGCGCTGCCAACAGCAAGATGTCATTCCATTCTGGAGACAACGCCGTCTTCAGGATATCCGCCGCAACCTGAAATTCCAGCCCCATTACCATGCTCTGTCCGAGCTGCATCCGTAAGCGTGACATGTGCAGAGATTTAGCGCCAAAGAATCCCCGTATGAAGTAGTAAATCGTCCGTATCACTTCGGCGACGATTACCAGGGCGCCACACATCTCGATGCCGACGACGGCCGCGGCAACAACAGAGCGGAGTGCTTCTTCCAGCAATCCTACCCCGGCGGACAGCGCCGCCAATAGCCCATCCTCCATAGCTGCCTCAAATCTCGGGTCCCTGTTCCACGGACCCGTCACTAGCTACCGAGCGCTTCGCGTGAAGCTCTGGTAGGGCGCCTCATCCCCCACGTAGTGGTCGGGATAAGCGCTAACTGCGCCGGCGCAAAAAGGCGGGGATTTCGATATTGGCTTGATCCACCTGACTTGTGACCGGGAATTTCTCCACGACTTCCGCGCGAGGCCGCACGTGAAGGCGCGGCTGGTTGTCATCGCGATCGAATCCTGTCGCAATCACGGTGATCCGGATATCCTCACCGATGGACTGATCGATCACCGCGCCAAAGATCAAGTTGACATCGGCGTGTGCAGTCTCGCGGATAATGGAAGCGGCCTCATTGACCTCGTATAGGGTCATGTTTGGCCCACCGGCGATGTTCAACAGAATGCCGTGCGCACCGTCGATGGTGATATCTAGCAAGCGACTCGATACAGCCTGCTGCGCAGCCTCGAGCGCCCGGTTCTCACCGCTGGCCCGACCGATCGCCATCAATGCCGCGCCGCCTTCCTGCATCACCGCCTTGACGTCGGCGAAGTCCAGGTTGATCAACCCCGGGATCGTGATGACCTCGGTAATACCCTGAATACCCTGGCGCAACACGTCGTCGGCCACGCGGAAAGCATCGAGCATGCTGGCCCGTTTCTCGGTGATCTCCAACAGACGGTCATTGGGGATCACAATGAGCGTGTCCACGACCTGCTTGAGCGCCTCAATTCCCTCCATGGCAATGCGCGTACGCCGCGAACCTTCGAAGGTAAACGGACGCGTTACCACCCCAATAGTGAGCGCCTTAATTTCCTCTTTGGCGATTCGGGCAATGACCGAAGAGGCCCCGGTCCCCGTGCCGCCGCCCATGCCGGCGGTAACAAAGACCATATCGGCGCCTTCCAGAACCTCGCGGATCTCGTCCGAAGATTCTTCGGCAGCCTTCTGTCCCATCTCCGGATTCCCACCG
>JAFGNR010000458.1 GCA_016926915.1 Anaerolineae bacterium | reverse complement strand
TTGGCCGGCAGCAGCACATCAGCGAGACTAGCAAGAGCAGGACCACATGTCGTGTGGTTCTGAAAGCGCGTTGCAGCTGCGCGCGGGGAACGCGAAGGTGTTTCTTCATGCTGGTCTACGGCTTCACGGGAGCTGGGGACTCAGCTCATAGATCATCTCGAGAAATGGCCGCGCTTCCTCCGGCGTCATGGAACGCCGCCGGCCATAGGCTTCCATCGTGGTGGGGAAGAGATCCACGCTGAGCAATCGCCCATCATAGAAAACCAGCCGGTCGATGAAGTTAGGCCGGGCCTCGATCCAGTTCTGGTCGAAGAACAGGTTTCCCAACCCATAGTGGATGAAGGTGTCGTTGTAGAATTCCATGGTCTGTACTTGATGGGCCTGGCTTCCCTGCATCACCACGGCGCCGGCATCGGCAAAGGCGCGGAAGTCGCGGATTTGTTGGGCGGTGGGGTAATACTGTTCGGTTTCCAGGTATTGGAGCGTCACGATGGGGAGATAGCCCGCGTCGCGCAGCTGTGTGACCGTTTGCTTCATGGCTTCGTAGTCGCAGGGCGCGGAGCCGGGGCTGTCTTCCGTGGCCCAGTCGTAAGCGGGTCCGATGGGATTACAGCCGATGAAGGCGAGCCGGTTGGGACCGTGCGTAATTGTCAGCGGGCGAGTTGCATCCACGAGATTCTCACCGCCTCCGAACCACTGCCATCCCCGCTCCCGGTAGAGATCGAACGAGTGGCGGATAGGCTCCAGCCCCTTGTCGGCTAGGTGATTGCCGGTCAGTTCCACGATGTCAGTTCCCACGTATTCCAGAAGTTCGATGTAGCCGTCGGCAGAACAGAACGACATCGTCCCGCTGGGCTCCGGCACACAGTCTGGCTTGAAGGAGACCTCGTTGCTGATATGTGTGAAATCGGCGGTGATCAGAATATCGCGGATAGGTTCGGCGGCGTAGGTGTAGCCTTGCTGCTCCATCCAAGAGGCGAACGCGCGGGTCATGGCGGTGACGCCTGTCATGGCCACAATTGTCATCAAATCTTCGTTCCGATTGTAAAAGGCGTCTGCACTGAATTCGAGGAGCGGGAGTGTCTCCGGGCGCGTGGCGCTATTGAGAGATAGCGGGATCGCCAACGGATAGGCATCCAGCGCGGCGTCGCGCGCGAGAAGCGAGATGCCATCAATATCCAGTACTTTCCACTGGGCATTAAGTTGGTCGAAAGGCATGATGGCCCACCCTTCTTGTGCCGCGGCCTCTGTGAACAGGGTGTCCATGCCGGTCACACGCGGGCCTTCAGGACCTGGTGCGCCCAGGAGTGTGCTCAGGGCGGCTTGCGTCGCGACGGTCACCAACAACGGGTGCTCGATGAATGGGCCGGTCGGCGTCCCTTGCCACGTAGAAAGCAAATCCAGGACGTCCACGTCATCCTCGATGGTGAAGAAAGGTGCGGCCAGGGCGAAGATCCAGCGGCCTTGTAAAGGCGCCCCGGAATCGGCCTGGGCGGCGAGGGTGAGAGTGGTAGAGCCGTTGCCCTCCAGCCAGACGAAATGCTCTGGATGCGCCGCGACGCTTTCCTGAAGCCGCGTGCAGGCGCCTGCCGGTACCCCCTCCGCGCAGCCGACGCTGACCGGAAAAGCGGGTGTGGGCGTGGGGGGGGGCGTTGCTGTAGGGCTAGGCGTTGGCGTCAGGGTTGGGTGCGGTGTGCGTGTGGGCGTGGGGGTGGGATTGACCGTGGGGGGGGCGCAAGCGCTCAACACGACGATGAGCAACAACAGGCCCGTCCACGTCCGGCGCGAGGATGAACAGCGAACACGGCTTTGCATGATCATAGTGTATAACTCCGATTTTTCAGGCATTGTGACCAGATGCGGCGAAATGTCAAGAAGGAGTTCTGGGGTCTGGGGAGCGGGATTTGACGCTTTCATAAACTGGATATTGGGGAATGACAAAACGGGCCGGTATTCCGGCCCGTTTTGTGGGCGATACAGGACTTGAACCTGTGACCTCCGCGATGTCAACGCGGCGCTCTAGCCACCTGAGCTAACCGCCCCTGTAAATGCCATTATAGCATGCTTCTCGATTTGCGCAAGGAAAGCGCGGCGCTTTTCGGCGCCGGGCATAGCATGTTCAGAGCGCGCGCTGGTAGACGCGGTGGTTCTGGTATTCTTGCGCTCCCAGATTTTGTAGGTCGCTGCGCATCTGGACGGCGGTCTCTGCGATCTGGATCATGGCGGCGTTTTCGAAGTTGTAGTCGCGGATGGTGCGATCCATCTCTGCATAAAGGAGCGCGTTGCCGCCGATGCCGTGAAACTCGGGCAGGATCCCCGCGCCGTTTAGCGCGACGGTCTTGGCGCGCCCCACCTCGCGCAAGATATCGACCAGCGCCCAGGGCGTCAGGCGTCCTCCTGCTCGCTGTAAGGCTGCCGAAATGTCCGGGAAGCCGAAGAGGAAGCCGACGATGTCATCTTCGTGCATGATGATCTTGATCAGCCGGGGATCGGCGATGGTTAGGATGTTTCCCACCACGAAATCGAGTTCTCGCTGCGTCAGGGGGTAGTACTCCCAGTTGTTGACAAACGCGCCGTTGTAAGCCTCGCCGATGCGCCGGGACCAGGATTTGAGGTCCCGCTTGCTGGCGAAACGCTTGACTTTCAGGGACCCGCGCTCCTCCAGTCGCCGGGCGATGCGCTGCACGCGTTCCGGGAGCTCGTAGGTCTGCGGATCGATGCGGGAGGAGACGAAATCGACTTCTTTTTCGAAGCCCTGTGCTTCCAACAACTGCGGGTAGTAGTCGTAGTTATATTTGAGCATCGTCATCATCTGCCGGTGCTCGAAGCCGCTCACCAGGATGCCGTAACCATCGACCGGGCCGAAGCCCTTAGGGCCGACCATGGTATCCAGATCGCGCCGGCGCGCCCATTCGAAAGCCCGGACCAGGAGCTGTTGCGCGGCCATAGGGTCGTTCTCGCATTCGAAAAGGTAGAACTGTGCTTTGCGTGTATTGTGATAGGTGTTGAAGGGGCGGTTTTCCATCACGGCGATGCGTCCCACGGCTTCTCCATCGCGCAGGACCATGAAGAAATCAGCCTCCGAGTGTTCGTAGAACGGGTGTTGCTCGCGGTTCAACATGGTCTTGACGTCACTGAGCGGCGGGGGCACCCATTGTGGGTGGCGCCGGTAGAGACGATAAGGCAGTTGTAGAAACTGCCGCAGCTGGCGGCGGTTCCGGGTGTCGAGTTTTTCAACGGTTATCATGGGCAGCTCTCCGTATTTGGGGTTTTGATGGTTAGGGTTTGACCTGAGACGTAACCGGCAGGGATCTAGCGGACCCCTTGAAGCTGTAGGGAGATAGCGGGGAAGCCGGCGCTTCCCCCAAAGCCGTCAGGCGAAATAGGTGCGTTCCGGATCGTCATCGCAGGCCGTAGTTGACGTTCGTGCGTTCTTCGGCGCGGTCGGTGGCGGGAGGCGGCGCAGGTGAGAGCGCAGAGATTGCGGCTCGAAGTTCGGGCGTCATGTCGATATCGACCGCTTTCAGGGAGCCTTCCAGCTGCGCGGGATTGCGCGCGCCGATGATGGGCGCCGTCACTGCCGGATGGCTCGCGACCCAGGCTACTGCCAGGCTGACCGGATCGTAACCATGTTCGCGTGCAAAGTCGGTGAAGGCGCCGGCGACCTGGTAATTCCAGGCTTCGCTATAGCGAATCTGGTACATCTCGTTGTGAACCAGGCGCCCGGATTCCGGACGTTGCCGGGGGCCATACTTGCCGGTCAGCAGACCGCCGCCCAGGGGGCTGTAAGGGATGACGCCCAGATTCTCGGCCTGGGCCATGGGCAGCAGTTCTACTTCGGCCTGGCGTTTGACAAGATTGTACATCGGTTGGATCACGGCGACCGGCGCCCATCCCTCGCGCTGGCTGATACCGAGTGTTTTTTCGATTTGCCAGGCCGCGAAGTTGCTGGCGGCGGGATAGAGGATCTTCCCCTGGGCGACCAGGTCGTCCAAGGCGCGGAGGGTCTCTTCCAGCGGGGTCAGGTCATCGAAGTGATGCAGGAAATAGACGTCGATGCGATCGGCGCCCAACCGGCGAAGAGAGGCTTCGACGGCCCGCACGATGTGATAGCGGGTGGCGCCACGGGCGTTGACATCGTCGTCCATCGGGAAGTAGACTTTCGAGGTGATGACGACTTCGTCGCGGCAATCTGCAATGAGGCGCCCCAGAATCTCTTCGGCGCGCCCGCGCTGGTAGACGTTGGCGCAATCGAAGAAGTTGATGCCGGCTTCGCGGCAGCGATGGAACAGGGCCTTGGAGGTGGCTTCGTCGGCGTCGCCGCCGAATGACATGGTGCCAAAGCACAAAGCTGACACTTTGACGCCGGTGCGTCCCAGAGTTTTGTAGTTCATAGTTAGCACTCCTGTAGAAAGGCTGGGTTCATGTGTGGGGTCTCAGGCCGCGTTGACGATGATGCGTACATTTTCGCGCCCCACGAGGGTTTCGACCTGTTTGCGAAGGTCCGGCGTGATGCGGATGTGTTCGTTGGGGAATTCAAGTTCGACGCGCTCCGGGCCCTGCTCCGCCCCGTTTTTTAGGATGAAAATGAAACTGTCGTCGCCTTCTTGCTGGGCGAGCATTTGATGCAGCTGGGCCAGCTGTTGGTAGTCGCGGGTATGATTCTGTGTCCGCCGCAAGGTGACACAGAGGATCGCCGGCGGCGATGGAGGCTCTTCAGGCGGCAATGGCGGCGCCGGCATACTTTGCCGGGATGGGGGCGCGACTGGGCCGGCGGGAAAGACTTCCGGTGGTTCTTCGGGGGTCAGATGCGGCGTCGCTTGCGGCAGCGCCTGCGGCGACGCCTCTGCCCTGGTTTGCTGGCGCGGCGTCGCTGTGGCGGGCCTGGATGGCAGCGCCGCCGGTTCTGGTTCGGCGACGTGTTCATACGGAGATGGCGGGTCATGCATGAAAGGGAAGCCTGGGTCGCCGTCTGTCCCAGGTGGAGGGGCGTCGTCCGGTTGGAGCAGTTCATTAGGGTCTTTGAACCAATCTGCCAGCACTGATTGCTCCTCACGGTCCGGGCGCATATCTAACTTGCCGCTGACGACGACGATGCGTTCCGGCAGCAGGAGATGTTTGGAACGCTCATACGTGCGCGGGAAAGCGATCACGTCGACCGTGCCCCCCGGTCCCTCCAACGTGACGAAGGCCATCGTCTCGCCCTTTTTGGTCGTGATGCGGCGCGCGCGCTGCACCATACCTACTAGCGTGAGTTGTTGTCCCAGGGCTTCGCTGGCAACACCGGCGATGCTGGTGTTCACAATGCCCTTGCTGAGTAGTTCTCGTTCCTGTTGTTCTAAGGGGTGCTCGGCAAGGTAGGTCCCGAGCAAGTCCTTTTCCCATTCCAAAAGGGTGCGGTTGGGAATGGGCGGATAGAATTCCGGGACCTTGATCTGGGTGGCCGTCGTGCCCAGTGCATCAAAAAGGGTGAACTGCCCCACATCCCGGGCGCCGTGGACGTGACTACTGGCGCTCATCATGGTATCGAGGAGCGTCATCAAGGCGGGGCGAGGGCCGAACTCATCCAACGCACCGGCCTGGACCAGACACTCCAACGCCCGCCGGTTCAGCTTCCGCAAATCAACACGATCGGCGAAATCGTCGAGGGATTTGAAACGTCCCCCTTCGCGGCGGGCGGCGACGATAAGGCCTACTGCATCCTCGCCAACGTTCTTGATGGCGCTCAGACCGATGCGGATAAACTGCTTCCCGGCAGCATCCCGTTCGATGGTGAATTCGACTTCTGAACGGTTGATGCTGGGGCCGACGACGGAGATCCCGGTGCGCCGGGCGTCGGTGATCAGGAAACCAAGTTTTTCGATGTTGTGGCGCTCCGTGGTCATCAGCGCCGTCATGAATTCCAGCGGATAATGGGCTTTGAGGTAGGCAGTCTGCGCGGTAATCACGGCGTAATCGGTGGCATGCGCGCGGTTGAAGCCGTAGCGCGCGAAGAACTCAATGTCACCCCATACCGCTTCGGCGACCTCAGTTTCAATATTCTGGGCGACCGCGCCCTCGGTGAAGTGTTGCTTGTGGTAATCCATGAGTTTTTGCTTCTTCTTGGCGACGGCCTTGCGGATCATATCCGCTTCCCCTGGTTTGTACCCCGCCAGGGCCACGGCGACCTGCATGATCTGCTCTTGGTAGACGATGATACCATATGTATCGCCGAGCAACTCTTCAAGAATGGGATGGCGGTACGTGACGGCTTCTTGTTGGTGCAGCCGTCGAATGTAGCTGGGGATGTTCTCCATGGGGCCGGGCCGGTACAGGGCGATGGCGGCAATGATGTGCTGGAATTCGAAGGGGCGCAGCTCGCGCAGCGTGCGTCGCATTCCGTTGCCTTCAACCTGGAAGACGCCGGTCGTTTCTCCGCTGGAGAGCAGATCGTAAAGCGCCTTGACGTCGGCATCTCGTTCCGGAGCGTCGGGGGTACGCTCGTAGGGAATCGTGGTGAGGTTCAGCTTGCGTCCCGTTTCCTGTTCGATGAGCTCACACGTTTTCCGCATGTGGGTAAGGGTTCGTAGTCCAAGGAAGTCGACCTTGAGCATGCCCATTTCGTCAACGATTTCCATGGGCCACTGGGAGATGCTACCCAGGGGGCTTTCACCGCCGCCTCGCGTGGGACGATGTAGCGGCAGATATTCGACCAGGGGGCGGTCGGAAATCAACACGCCAGCGGCGTGCGTGCTGGCATGGCGGGCAACCCCTTCGACCTGGCGGGCGGTATCGAGTAGCTTCTGAATGTAAGGCGTGCTGTCGTAGGTTTCTTTCAATTCCGGCACCTGCTCCAGCGCCTGGGAGATCGAAACAGGCTTCCCGGGCATATTGGGGATGAGGCGCGCTACTTTATCGACCTCATTGAGGGGAATGTCCATGGCGCGTCCCACGTCGCGGATGGCCGCCCGCGCGCCCAGCGTTCCAAAGGTGATGATCTGGCTCACGTGATCCGCGCCATAGCGTTCGACCGTGTAGGCAATCAGCTCGTCGCGCCGGTCGTCCGGATAGTCCAGGTCGATATCGGGCATGTTGATGCGCGCCGGATTGAGGAAACGCTCGAACATCAAGCGGTTCTTGAAGGGATCGACGTTGGTGATGCCCAGCGTATAGGCCACAACGCTGCCGGCTCCGGACCCGCGCACGTTCCACCAGATGTCGCGTTCTTCGGCAGCCCGGCAAAGATCCCAGACGATGAGAAAGTAATCGTTGAATCCCATCTCGTCGATGATGCCCAGCTCGTAGTCGAGACGTTCCCGGTAGCCGGGATCGTTGGCTTTGGGGCCATACCGGCGGGACATCCCTTGATCACAGAGATGATAGAGATAGTCCTTGGCGGAGCCTTGTCCTGCCGGCGCCGGGAAAGTGGGCAAGTGATAAGGGGGCGCGAATTGGATTTCTACGTGACACTGCTCGGCGATTTTGACCGTGTTCTCGAGGGCTTCGGGAATTTCTTGGTAGAGCGCCCACATCTCATTGGGCGAACGCATGTAATAGGAAGGATCGCTCATGCGCAGCCGGTGGGGATCATTTACTGTCTTGCCGGTCCCGATACACAACAATACGTCATGGGCCTCTGCCTGGTCCCGCCGGGCGTAATGGATATCGTTGGTGGCTACCAAGGGCACGTCCATCTCGCGGGCCAGCGTGACCAGCTGCCGGTACATTGCATCGAATTCCGGAATCTCGTGGGTCTGCAGTTCGATGTAGAAGCGTCCGGGAAATCGCTCCTGGTACCAGCGCGCGGCTTCCCTTGCCTGTTCCAGCTGCCCGTGGTGGACCAGCTGGGGAATCTCTCCCTGGGCGCAGGCGGTGAGGACAATAACGCCTTCACTGTGTTGCGCCAAAACTTCCTTGTCGATGCGCGGCTTGTAGTAGAATCCCTCCAACTGCGCGCTGCTGGCCAATTTGAGGAGGTTTTGATAACCGGTCTGGTTTTGGGCGAGGAGCACAATGTGGTAGGGTTTGCCGTCCTCGCGGGCGCGGCTGAAGCGGGAGGTGCGCGCGACGTAAGCCTCGATGCCGATGATGGGTTTGATGCCAACATCCTGGCAGGCTTTGTAGAAATCCACGACGCCAAACATTACGCCGTGGTCGGTGATGGCCAACGCTTCCATGCCCAACTCGTGGGCCTGGTGCGCCAGCACCTTAGGGCTGCTCAATCCATCCAGCAGCGAGAACTCGGTATGGGTGTGGAGATGCACAAACTCAGGCATAACGTACTCCAATTTCGAAAGATCCCGCACTTCAGAGACGTGCAGAACACCGGTAAAATCGACCTGACTGTATGCCGGCCTACCTGTTTTGAAGACGACCTGGCTGCGATCTCAGACTTCGATCTATGCTGTCCACCGGCGCAGATTGCTCTGATCCGGTTCCGCGAAGCGCAGGTAGGTCTCCGTTGCATTTTCCAGATCATGATAGACGCCCCGGTAGCCCGCCGGCAACAAGGCCGCCATCTGGTACATGATTTCATCGACGATGTGTTGGCGCACCTCACCGGTGACCTTCACGCCGCCGGTATCGATGTGGAAAGGATTGCCCACGATGATGTGAAAGTCGGTACGCCGCAGGCGTTTGAGATTCTGCTTGATCTTTTCGCCGCCATAGTAGACCACCGGTTGCACCGGCGCCCCACTCCGCAGTGCGATGAGCACCACACCGGGAAGCCCTTTTTGGAGGCGCCCATTGTGGCTGCGGGTGCCTTCCGGTGCGATCACAAGAATTCCCCCCTTTTGCAATGCTTCCAGCCCGCGCCGCAATGCACCCACATCGGCTGCGCCCCTTTCAATGGGAATAATGCCCCACTGGTCGAACAAAAAGCGAAAGAGGGGCACATCCCAGTTCTCCACTTTTGAAAATCCGGTCATTTCCCGAGGTTGAAGATGCGTATACATCAGGGGCAGTTCCAGGAAGTTGATATGGTTGCCGACAATGATGAGGGGGCCCTCGGCGGGGACCTTCTCAAGCTCCTTGTCTTCGATCCGGCAGGCGATTTCCGTTAGCAGGTGGATCGTGCCGTTGATGAGTCGTGTGAGCCAATTCATTCGGATGCCCATGGTCTTTCTGGTACCTCATCTGCCCTGAGTGAAGTGGGCGCCGCCGTTGCCCCTCCCGGTGATTGCCAGCCAGACTGGGTACGGGATTGAATGGCTAGCACTGACTGTGATTGCTGGGCCTGATTTTACAAGCCATCTGTCATGAGGTCAAGCCTGGGTCGCGGTAGATCCTGGCGTTGGGCCGTTAACTGTTGCCTCTGGCGCGGAATTCATCTTCGAGAATGCTCATCATGATGAAGTCATGATACCGGTGGTTGTAGAAGTAGCCGTCGCGCTGGATCCCCTCACGGCGGAATCCTAGACGCTCGTAAAATCTCAACGCTCTCTCGTTGAATCCCACCACTCCGATACTAACCCGATGGACGTTGAGGTATCCGAAAGCATAGTCCAACATGAGGTGCGCAGTTTCGGCCCCGTAGCCATGCCCCCAGGCATCTCGCTCGCCGATGATGATGCTCAAATCTGTCGTGCGCCAAGCCGGAAACATCCGCAGCAACCCGGTTTCGCCAATGGCGCTCCCGGTAGCTTTCACGATAACCATGAACCAGACCCGGTTTTCTTCTTCATGAGTGCGGGCCAGGAAAGCTTCTGCCGCCGCTTCGTTCATGGGGGTCGCCTCGCCGGTCAACCGCCGGATTTCCGGATCATTGGCCCACCGGCGAATTGCCGGCAGGTCATCCCGTTGGAGGGGCCGTAGATAGATCTTTTCGCCGATCAGGAACGGCGTGATCAATTCGGTGTTGTGACTCATGGCAGTCTCCTGTGTTACGTGCAGGGGAAAACGAAGTTGACCATGACGGGACGTTCTTGCCAGCCTTGTTTGGTGTAATAGCCTTGCGCGTAGGATTCACGTTCGCGGTTGTTGAGGAGTGAAAGGCGGACGCACCCTCGCTCTTTGGCTTCCGTTGCGACGGCTGCCAGCAGCTGCGCGCCGAGGCCCTGACCGCGGTCGGGGCCGCGGATGAAGAGCTCGGAGATGTACCCCTCCGGCCCGGCCAGGATGAAATAGGGCAGCCAGTGTACGGACGTATACCCGGCGACCTGGTCTTGAGGATCTACGGCAACATAGACACTGTGATCCGCGCTGTTCAGGCAGCGCGCCAGATGCTCTTGAATCCGCCGGTAGGTGATGTCGAAAGGCTCATTACGCATATACTCAAACCATCCCAGATCTCTCAAAATCATCGTAATGGCTTCTGCGTCTTCCGGAACTGCGCTACGGATTGGGTACGGCACGCGCTCCCTCCTTGCGTTTCTCGAGGGCCCGGTTGGCCAGAAAGGCCAATAGTGCGCCCAATGTGAAGAAGATGATATTCATCATAAAAGGCAAGGTGCGGTTGACTTCGGATATGCGCCCGGCGATCCACCCGAAGGGGGAGGAGCAGATAATCGACAGCAGGAAAAGAATCGCCATGATTCTGGCGCGTTCCTGTGGATCGACGGTCATGACGACCAACTTGTCCAGTAGGGTGCTCGTCATTGGGATGCTGGCGGCTTCGATCACGGTCGAAACCACCAACCAGATGTAGTTTCCTTCCGGGACGTTGATGAGGATGATCTGGCTGGCCAGCAAGCCCACGAAACCCAGGATCATGGGCTTGTGCACCTCCATGTGTCGCAGTTTTGGCATGAGGAAGAAGAAAAACAGCAACATGGTGACCGATCGGGCAAAGGGATAGAGCGCCAAATGGTGAGAGGGAATTTGCAATTTCTCCGTGACCAAGATGGACCAGAAGGCGCCGTTGACCGTATTGGTGATGCTGACGATGATCATCAGACCGGCCACCAACATTGTCGCGGGCCGGCGCAGTACTTTCTTCAGCACCTCCCAGGACTCGCCCACGACGTTGAACAGAGGTTGGTCGCGCGTCATTTCCAGCCGAATGAGCCCCTGTTGGGTTTCTGTAGCCATCGTGTTGAGAATCAGGAACTTGGCGGTCATCATGACAAAAGCCAGCAGATATAGCCCGCGCATGGTCGTGATCAACGAGAACTTGTTGATCAGCATGCCGGTCAGGGGGGAAACGAACGCCGCCAGCAGCCCGGCGATGTAAATCAAGGAGTAGACGTCTACCAGCAGATCAGGGTTGGTATCTTCGACCAGCAGGCATTGCCAGGAGTTTGCCGAAATGCGCCACACACTGTTGAAGATCGCCGCGATGAGAAAGTAGGTGAAATTCTGGGCAAGGGCCCAAATCAGACAGGGAATGCTCCAGGAGATGAGATCGGAGATCAGTGTGGTGCGTTTGCGCCCCAGTTTGTCGGTGATTGCCCCACTCAACGTGGTCCAAAGGATCTGAAAGACGAGACCCGCGCTGGCGATCAGTCCAATCTGGCTGTCGGTCAACCCCAGCGCCAACATGTAGACGGACACATAAGGCGCATATAGATTGAAGGGGATACCCCACAAGGGTTCTGTATAGACACAGGCCCGCACGTTCCCGCGCAGTTTTCTCAGCGTCATGACAAACGGATGGTTGCGCACGTGGCACCTCGGTATAAATCCGGCGTTGAATTTGCAGCTTCGCCAGACTGTAACCATACCCGAAAATGATGTCAGGACAACCTGCTTGTCAAAGAGACGCTCCCAGCTCGCAACCTTGACTATCCTGAAATCGTAATGTTTGTATAATTGAGGTGTCCGGTATCTTCATTCACACTCGAAAGGGGAGGAAAGATGTTCCAGAGAATTATCGGCGTTTTCAAGTTGGATAAGCAAGTTTTCGCAGAGATTGAGCACGACGAGAGCGCGACGACCCAGGCCGCCATTGTGGTGGCTATTGTGGCGGCGCTGTCCGTCATCGGCACTGTCCTCAGTTCGCTGTTGACGCTGGCGCGCGGCGGCGAGGGTGTGGGGAGCATGCTTCTGAGCGTTGTGGTCACATTCGTGATCACCTTTGTGAACTGGTTCATCTGGTCGGCGGTCACCTACTTCGTGGGTACCAAGATCTTCAAGGGCGAGGCCGACCTGGGTGAGATGTTGCGCGTGATCGGGTTCGCCTATGCCCCGCGCATGTTGCAAATCATTCCCTGCATCGGCGGGTTGATTGGCGCGATCTGGGCGCTGGTAGCCAGCTACTTCGCCATCAAAGAGGGTCTGGATCTCGACAATGGCAGCACCATCGCGACCGTCGTCATCGGCTGGCTGGCTACGGTCATCATCGGTATGGTTCTGGGTTTCTTGGGTTTGGGCGGCGCTGTCGGTATCGGCGCATTGACCTCCTTCCTGGGCCAGTAATTGCGTTTGTTTCAGTACG
>JAFGNR010000002.1 GCA_016926915.1 Anaerolineae bacterium | reverse complement strand
TCTTGATGGCGTCCTGGGCGGTTTTGAAAATACTGTAGGGATTGCATGCAGCTATAAGGCGTGATAAGATAATTACACCATGGACACCCCGCTTCTGCAGACGAAACTCTATGTCCCGCTGCCGCGCCCGGCGTTGGTGGCGCGCCCGCGTCTGCTTGGGAGGTTGGACGAAGGGTTAGGCCAGGGGCGCCGGCTGACTCTTATCTCCGCTCCCGCCGGCTACGGCAAGACGACGCTGCTGGTTGCGTGGTGCGCCACGGTCGCGCGACCGGTCGCCTGGCTTTCTCTGGATGAAGGCGATGACGATCCGGTGCGCTTTCTGGCGTATCTCACCGGGGCGCTGAAGCGTCTGCCGCATTTCGCCGCCAGCCCACAGCTGCCGGACCCCGGCGCCGCTCACGAGACCTACCTGACCGTGCTGCTCGACCGGCTTGGGCGCCTGCCCACATCCTCGGTGCTGGTGCTTGATGACTTCCATCTGATCTCTGCGCCGGTCGTTCATCACAGCGTGGCGTTTTTTCTGAACCATCTGCCGCCTACGCTCCATCTCGTCATTGCGACGCGGGCCGATCCGCCTCTGCCTATCGCCGGTCTGCGGGCCAAAGGGGCGCTGCTCGAGCTTCGACAGGCCGACCTGCGTTTCTCTCACGAGGAAGCCACGGCTTTCTTGAAGGGCACGATGGGTCTGGCGCTGAGTGCGGGCGACGCGGCGGCGCTGGTGGAGCGCACGGAGGGGTGGGTCGCGGGCCTGCAGATGGCAGCCGTATCCATGCGACAGCGCGACGATCTGAGCTGTTTCGTCCGCGCCTTTGCGGGCAGCCACCGCTATGTGATGGACTACTTTCTGGAAGAGGTACTCCAACGCCAGCTGCCTGACGTCCAAGTCTTTCTGCTGCACACCGCCATCCTGGAGCAGCTCAGCGCGCCGCTATGCGCGGCGGTCTCGCCCCAGTTCTCTCGCGCTGCGGCTCAAGCGATCCTCGAGACCCTGGAACAGGACAATCTCTTCATCACGCCTTTGGATGATCGCCGGACGTGGTACCGTTATCACCGCCTGTTTGCCGATCTTCTGCAACGCGAGCTCGCGCTGCGTTTTCCTGAGCTTGTGCCGGCGTTGCACCGGCGCGCCAGCCGCTGGTATGAGACGCAAGCATTATTCTCCGCAAGCATCGCTCACGCGTTGACCGCCGGGGATTTCGACCGCGCCGTCACGCTGATCGCGCGCGTCCTCGATCCGTTGTTGCTGCGCGGCGAGTTGGCGACTTTGCGGAAGTGGCTCGATCTGCTGCCGGAGCGTGTGCTAGATCAACATCCCCGCCTCTGCGCTTGTTATACTTGGCTGCTTCTCATGGGCGGCGAACCCCTGCGCCTGATTGAGTCCCGAATTGCGGCCGTGCAGCAGCATCCTGCCGGGGACTCCGGGCAGCTTCAAGTCGTGCGCGCTCTCCTGGCCTTATTCCAGGGGGATATCGATCACGGCGCCGCGTTGGTTGAACGCGCGTGCTCGGTTCTAACCGCAGAAGATCGCTTCTGGTATAGCATGGCCCATTGGCTGTCGCGTATCCTGCAGCTGGACCAGGATGGGCAGCAGAGCCCGGCGATGGAAGTGTGGGGCCAGACCCAGTTCGAGGGCCAGAATGTGTTGCTGGCGGTGGTGGGACTCTGCGAGTTGGGCGAACTGCGGATGAAGCAGGGCCGGCTGCGGGAGGCTGAGGACCTGTTCAACCGGGCGTTGGCGCGCGCGAGTGATGCACAGAACGCGCGTCTACCCATCGCCGGGGAACCGCTGGTCTGGTTGGGTGAGCTGGCCCGGGAGCGGAATGCGCTTGCGCTGTCCGGACGGTATCTAACCGAGGGGATCGAGCGTATCCGGCAGTGGAGCCGCATTGCTGCTCTCGATGGGTACGTGTCGCTGGCCCGGCTGCGCCAGGCGCAAGGGGATGCGGACGCGGCGCGCGCCGTGCTCGACGAGGCGGCCCGTCTGGCGGCTGCGTTTGACGCCACCGAAATGGACGATGATATGGTGGCGATGGGCCGCGCGCGCATCGCGGCTTTGCAGGGCGATTTCGAGACGGTGCACCGCTGGGCCGCAGCGCGCGGCCTGGAGACCCTCGATCCCGGCGATCTTCGGCTTGATGCTACGGTGGCTTTGCACCTTCGCAAGTATGAGCTGTGCGTACTGGGTCTGGCCTGGATTCTAGAAGGGCGGCATCGCGAGGCGTTGGCCTTCCTGGAGCCGCTCTACAGCTGGGTTGCAGCTCGGGAGCGTTGGGGGCTGGGGATCGAGGTGCTGGCCCTCCAGGCGGCGGCGCACTACGCGCTGGGCGCGCTGCCCCCGGCCCTGGCGCGCATCGAACGGGCGCTGGCGCGCGCTGAGCCGGAAGGCTATGTGCGGCTTTTTGTCGAGATCGGCGACCCGCTGGCCCGGTTGCTCTACGAGGCCGCGCAGCGCCAGATTCACCCCGAATACGCCGGGCGTTTGTTGGCCGCTTTCCCCGCTCCCTCTGCACCGGCAACGGCGCCGCCCGACCCGAACCTAATCGAACCCCTTAGTCCTCGCGAGTTGGATGTGCTAAGGGGCATCGCCCAGGGGCTTTCCAACCGGGAGATTGCGCAACGCCTCTTCATCTCTGAGCGGACCGTCAAATGGCACGCCGGCAACATCTACGGCAAGCTGCAGGTGAGCAACCGCACCGAGGCTGTCGCCAAAGCTCAGTCGTTGGGCATTCTCGACCGGTAACTTCTGTCTCCTCCCGCGCAAGACCGTACCTCACCCCTACTTTCGTCCGGTCTCACCTGTCCCTGCCTGTGATAAGCTAGGTGGTAAACAACCGTAACGACCATGAGGCCGGTGATGAAAGTTGAAATCAAAGTGCAAGGCGTGTTGGATACAGCGTGGTCGGAGCTGTTTGCGGGAATGACTTTCTCGAGCTCCGAAACCGGCGACGGCTCGCCTGTTACCATGCTCACCGGCGCCATCGCGGATCAGGCGGCCCTTCGGGGTCTATTGAATCGACTCTGGGATCTGAACCTGACGTTGATCTCGGTAACCTGCTTGTATGGATGGGAGGATGATCATGACAGAGCACTACACACTGCGTCTGGAATCTGAACGCGCGACGTTGGCGCGGGTAGGGGGCAAGGGCGCGGCGCTGGCCGAGATGGCGCGCGCGGGTCTGCCGGTGCCTGATGGCTTTCATGTCGTCACTGGGGCTTACCAGGCCTTCGTGGCGCAGAACGATCTGACCCCCGCTATCCTGGCGGCGCTGGAGGCCGCTGACCCGGAGCAACCTGCTTCACTGGCGACGGCCTCGCGCACCATCGCGGCGCTCTTCGCGGGCGGCGCAATCCCGCCAGAGGTTGCCGGGGCCATTGCCAACGCCTATGGACGTCTGGCGGGCGCGGATCCCGTCGTCGCGGTCCGCTCCTCTGCCACGGCAGAGGACCTGCCGGAGGCCTCCTTTGCCGGGCAGCAGGAGACCTTTCTCAACGTTGCGGGAACCGGCGACGTCCTGGATGCCGTCAAGCGCTGCTGGGCCTCGCTGTGGACGGCGCGGGCTATCGGGTACCGCGCCCGGCGCGGGATCGGCGTCGAGGGATTGGCGCTGGCGGTCGTGGTGCAGTGTATGGTCCCGGCCGAAGCGGCAGGCATTCTTTTCACCGCCAACCCTCTCAACGGCCGCCGGAACGAAGCGGTGATCAACGCTGCGTGGGGGTTGGGGACGGTGGTAGTCGGGGGCGAGGTCACGCCGGATATGATCACTGTAGAAAAAGGAACGGGCGAGATTCTCGATCGTCAGATCGCCGAGAAACGGCTGATGACTGTACCCGTTGCGGGCGGCGCCGCGACCGAACCCGTGCCGGAAGTGTTACGAAAGGCGCCCGTCCTGGATGATGCCCAGGCGGTCGCGCTCGTGCAGCTCGGTATCCGGATCGAAGAACTCTACGGCGATCCCCGCGATATCGAGTGGGCGTTGGAAGATGGGGTCTTCGTTGTTCTGCAGGCGCGGCCCATCACGGCGTTGCCTGAACCGGCAGCCGACCTCCCTGAAACGTGGCCTGCGCCCGACCCCCAGGGGAAATACATGCGGGGTAGCATTGTCGATCTGATGCCCGATCCCCTGACGCCGCTCTTCCAATCGATGGGCCTCCCGGCCATTGCTGCGGGGATGAAGGAGATGGTTCGCGAGATGATAGGAGGATCGCTGAGTATTCTGGATGATTACCTGATCACCATCAATGACTATGTCTATCTGAACGCCGATTTCAAGGTCGGAGACTTGTGGTGGGTGCTGGTCAAGATGCTTCCTGCTTTGCCCCGTTTGATGGGGGGCGCTGCGCGTCATTGGGAAGCGGTCGCGCATCCCGGTTATGTCGCGGCGGTCGCTGCGTGGGAAGACCAGGAGCCGGAGACGATGACGGCTCTGGCGCTTCTGGATGGCGCACAGGCGTTGGCCGACGCGATGGGCCGCTATCTTACCACTCTGCAGGTGGATAGTCTTGGCATCGCTGCGGGTACGGAGATGTTATTCACTCGCGTCTACGGGAAACTGATCCGGCGAGAGGGCGACCCGCCCGCGCCAACCTACCTATTGGGCTTCAATAGCCTCCCTATCCAGGCGGAGAAGGCGCTTTACGATCTGGCGCAGTGGTGTCGCGAGCACGATGACTTGACCGCCTACCTGCAGCGCGCGCCGGTCGCGCAGCTGTCCGATTGTTGGGCATCGGACGCGGCCCCGCCCGGCGTCGACGCCGGTGTGTGGCAAGCGTGGGGCAGTCGTTTTCAGGATTATCTGGAGCGATATGGGCACAGCATCTACGACCTGGATTTCGCCGAACCGATCCCGGTACACGATCCTACGCCGCCGCTGCAGACGCTTCAGGTTTTTGTCAGGGAGGAGGGGCGGAATCCCCACGCCCGCCAGCAACGTTTGATCGCACAACGGGAGGCGGCCATCGCTGCCGCGCGGGAGCGCGTGGGGGGGCTGCGGCGCAAGCTCTTCGATAAGACGCTCGGTTGGGCGCAGACTTACACCGTCCTGCGCGAAGATAGCATCTTCGAGATCGGTCTGGGATACCCTATCTTGCGCCGCATGCTGCTGGAACTGGGGCGGCGCCTGGCCAAAGCCGGCGCACTCCAAACGCCAGATGATATCTTTTGGCTGGAGCGAGCCGAGGCTGAACAAAGCGCCGGGGCGCTGGATCGTGGAGAGGCGCCGGCGGATTTCTTGGAGTGTATCGAGACCCGTAAGCGACAGTGGCGGGCCGAGAAGCGGGTTACGCCGCCGCCGCAGTTGCCCAAACGAGGGCGCATTCTCGGTATGAAAACCGACATCTTTATGCCGGTCGATGCCGAAGAGCAAACTGGGACACGCCTCAAAGGTACCGGTTGCAGCCCTGGACGCGTCACGGCAACGGCGCGCGTGCTCCACGGCCCAGAAGACTTCGATCAAATGCGGACCGGCGATATTCTCGTTGCTGACATCACTACGCCTGCCTGGACGCCACTGTTCGCCATGGCGGCCGGCATCGTCACCAATATCGGAGGCCCGTTGAGCCACGGTTCCATCGTCGCCCGCGAGTACGGTATCCCGGCGGTCTTGGGCACCGGCGTCGCCACCCGGCGCATTGAAAGCGGGCAGCGGGTCGCCGTCGATGGCGACGCGGGCACGGTCACGCTATTAGAGCATTGAGATGGCGCGGCGCCCTCGCAAGACGTTGGTTGTACTCTCCTTCACGCTCGTCGTCGTGACATTGGGCTACGGCCTGGTGGTACCCCTTTTGCCTTTCTACATCGAGGCGCTAGGGGGGCGCGGCGGCGAGATGGGGGCGTTGATCGCGCTCTCGGCGCTCACCGAGCTTCTTTTCGGGCCGGTGTGGGGCCAGGTCTCTGACCGGGTGGGACGCAAGCGGGTCTTGATGATTGGCATCTTCGGGTACGGCGTGTCCCTGCTGTTGATGGGCGTTGCCTCGCGGTTGTGGATGCTCTTCGCCGCGCGAGCGCTTTCCGGCCTGTTAACCGCTGCGACAACGCCCTCGGCCATGGCCTATGTCGGGGACAGCACCACCGAAGAGGAGCGGGGTGGGGGCATCGGCTGGCTAGGGTCGGCAGCCGGGCTGGGGATCGTCTTGGGGCCAGGGGTGGGCGGTTGGTTGGGAAGAGAATCCCTTTCTCTTCCCTTCTTTGCCGGCGCCGGGTTGGCCTGGCTGGCGCTGCTGCTGGTGTGGCGCTTCCTTCCGGAGACGTTGCCGGTGAAAGAAGCAGAGGACCGGGATAGAACGCGGGTGTTGCAACCCCTCCGGCTCTGGGAGGCGCTCTTCAGCTCCATAGGATTTCCGCTCTTTCTCCTCTTCCTCGTCAGCTTTGGATTGGCGAACTTCGAGGCGGTCTTTGGTCTCTACGGCGCAGAGAAGTTTGGCTTCGGGCCGGAGCGTGTAGGCGGCATCCTCATGGTTGTGGGATTGGTCACCACCTTGGGGAAGGGCGCGCTCACCGGGCCGCTGACCCGGCGCTGGGGCGAGAAGCCGGTGATCAAGGCGTCGCTGCTCGCCGGTGCGGCGGGGTATCTGGCGCTGCTGGCGGCGTTCGACTATCTCACCGTACTGCTGGCGACAGGCGTTTTTATCCTTTCCAAGACAGTGCTGCGTCCGGCGCTGTTGGCGCTCATCTCCCGGCGCGCTGGCGCCGGGCAGGGCACGGCCATGGGCTTGGGGAACACCTTCTTAAGCCTGGGGCGCGTCATCGGCCCGCTCTGGGCCGGTTTTATTTTCGATGTCAACCTGTCGCTGCCTTACCTCAGCGGCGCAGCGATCATGGCAGCTGGCTTCGTGTTGAGCCTGCGCTGGCTCGTGGGCCGGCGCTCCCCTGAGTCATACCCCGGCCCAAGCGGGTGATGCCAATTCACGGTCGAGAACGGTACGCACGCCTTCACCGCGTTGCTGTTGGCGCCACCGGCGGCAGCGCATACCTTTGGGAAATTAAAGTCTTCTTCGCGATCTCGGCGTTCTTTGCGGTGAGTTCCCACTTTTGACAGTCGGGTCGCGGGTGCAGCTGAGATTGGCCGGCTACTTCAGGGCAGGAAGAGGTGGGCTGCCCGCTGCCAATCCACGAAAAGGTATAAGGCGCCGGCGCCATAGGCCAGGGAGAGCAGCAACGCCTTTATCCTGGCGCGCGGAATGCAGGTCAGGCCACGCGCCATCAGCAAGGCGACGGCGGGAAAGGCCGGCAAAAAGTAACGGTGGTCCGGCAGGGTGATCATCAGTGCCAGGAAGACAACGATGCCCCAAATAGCCACGAAACGATCGGAGGGAGACTTACGCCGCAAGCAGCACCCGGCGCCCAGCACCATCAATGGAAAATTATAGACCCCCAGGGCCGCCGGTAAGCGGGTCGCGAGGGACTCAAGGAGGAACTGCCTGCCAATATCCGTTCGGAAGACCACAGTGCCAAATTCAACAAGGGTCCGAACCTGCCCGCCCAGCACGCCGATATAGGCAGCCAGAATCAGCCAGCCCGCCCCAATCACTGCGATGGGCGATAGCGCCACAGCCAGATAGCGCTTGCGGTCCCTGAGCGCCGGGCTGGCAAGGTACCAGCCCAACAGGACCGGAAAAATCAAGGCCATCGTGTACTTGACCAGCAGGCCCGTGACCAGGACAAACCCCGCCAGCAACGCACGTTGATAGGAAGGCCGGTTCACCAGCCCCAAGACCAATAACAGCGCCAGGCAGAAGAAAAAGGTGAGCGGGACGTCGCTCAGGCTGGTCGCGCTCAGCCGCCAGAACAGGGGAAAGGACCAGAGAAAGAGCACGGCCGTGAAGGCGCCTGGCCGGTCATAGAGTTCACGGCTCAAGAGATACACCACCAGAACGGTAGCCAGCGCAAAGAGAAGCGTCGCCAGGCGCAAGACCAGGGGGTCGGCGCCAAAAAGACGCATGGCTGTTCCATGGATCACCGGCAGCAGGGGGGGATGCTGTTGCGCCAGCCAGGGGAGCTGGCGATAGCCCTCCAATAGCCCTGAAAGCCCACCTTCAAAGACCAGGCGGGCGGCCTGCAAGCTCAGCGTTTCATCAGACCAGGGAATTTGTCGCCAGGCATAAAAACCACCGGCGCCAACACCGATAAGGCCCAGGGCCAACCACACTCCTCGCTCATGTTGGAGCAGATCCCGGCCCCACTCGCGCAGCCTGGACGCCAGGCGCTCAGGCATAAAGATCACCCACAGGCCCACCGCAAGGCTATAGAGAAGCAGCCAGGGAATCTTGGCGCTATCGGCTGCCGCGCCCGTGAGCCAGACCAGGGCCAACCATAAGAGTTGGAAAACCATAATGGCGCCGAGTAAAAGGCCCGTGTGCGTGTTTGTCATTGTTCTCTGTACTCCAAGAAATAGCCCACCGCATTGGCCAGCTGCCACACCGCGAGCAGGCTCAAAAGGTGCACTTGCCGCCCTATCCTCCCCGGCGGCCGTGTGCGACGTATCAAGGCCGGCAGGTGGGCATGGAACGAAATATCATTCCGGATTTGCCCGGAGTTGCGCCGGGCGCGGGCCCGGTGAAAACGAAACGCGCCGCGCCCATAACTCAGGTGCTGTCGCCAAAAAGACCGCAGGCTCAGGGGGTGCGCGTGATAGACGATAGCCTGTGGCGCATAGACCAGCCGTTGGCCATGATGCAACCAGCGGTCGCAGAAATCACGGTCCTCTGAAGCAAAGATAAAGTGGGCGCCATCAAAGCCGCCGACGGCTCGGAATGCCGCAGCCGGGACGGCCAGGTTGTTGGTCGCGAAAAAGCGGGCCTGTGTGGGATCGGCGTTGAAGTGCGCGTAGACCATATCGACAATCCACTGGCTGGCCGTCGAATAGACATTGTCCTCCAGCGCATTGATTGTCCGTCCTCCCACCGCGTGAACGCCGCCGGCAAGGTGGGCGGCAAGGACGTGTAGCCAATCGGGTGCGGGCCGGCAATCGTCGTCGGTAAAGGCCAGGAATTCCCCCCTGGCCCGGCCGGCCCCGGTATTGCGCGCCGCAGCGGGGCCGGCGTGGGAAGGACTCAGCAACGTCACATCGAGCTGTTGGTGAAATGCCGCAACGATGGCTTCCGGCGGCGCTTCGCTTCCATCATCCACCACAATCACTTCAAATCTGTCGCGAGGATAGTCGAGCTGGGCCAGCGCGTGCAGGCAGGTTTCCAGTTGCCTGGGACGGGCGTAGGTAGGAATGATAATGGAGAAAAATGGCGTCATCGCTCACGCTCGCCCGGCGTTCCCGCCCGCTCCTGCGCGAGCTGGAGCGTTGCCCGGTAGACGGATAGATGCTGCTCGCAAACTGCGTCAGCGTGAAAGGGGCCGGCTTCATACGCCTGGCGCGCGGCCTGCCCCAGGCGAACGCGCAGCGCGAAATCCTCGATCAGGGAGGAGAGCTTGCGCGCCAGACAGGTCGCATCTGCCGGCGCGCACAATAAACCGCTCACCCCCTCGTCGATGAGGTCGGGCACACCGCCAACTGTTGTCGCCACGATGGGCCGCCCGTGAGCCAGCGCTTCGATCAGGGCTGCCGGTAGGGCTTCCCGGCCGGCCGAAGGCAGCACGAAAATATCCGCTTGCAACAAGACTTCTGTCAACGCGTCGCGTTCAAACGTCCCCACGAATATTGCGTCGCCATCCAGGCCGAGGCGCTGAGCGTGCGACAGTAACTCGACGCGCAAGGGACCATCGCCGTAGATCTTCAAGTGGACATCTGGATGGGCCACGCGAAGTTGGGCAAAAGCCTCGAGCAGATAGTCCAGGCCCTTATACGGCGCCAGGCGCGCGGCCGTGATGAGGGTCAAGTCGCGGCCTGGGGGGCGCAACGCGAG
>JAFGNR010000181.1 GCA_016926915.1 Anaerolineae bacterium | reverse complement strand
CGCTTCTGACGAGGCGCGCGGCGTTTGAAAATGCGCTGCAGCGCCTTGATCGCCAGGAAGACCGCCAAACCGCAGCCCGCCAACACGGGCAGCACAAACAAGATAATCCAGATCAACGCATCCACGAGGAATTGATACGTCTTGATCATCGCTTCGATGGCCTGCTTGACGGTCCCCTGGGGACGCCAGCCCGCAATTTCCACCGGCTGAAGCAGCTCATCGGGCGTCAAAGAGACCGTAATCGTGGCCATGGCGGCCGACCGTTCCAAATACTGCATCCGCCCCTTGACCTGCTCGATCTCCTCCTGGGTGTAGCTCAACTCCTGGTAGACTGCCAGCACGGCCTCGGTATCCTCGGCGTTGTCCATCAACTCTGCGAGTTTTTCTGCTTTGATTTCCAGAGCTCGCAGGCGAGACTCAAGGTCGACATACTCTTGGGTCACATCCTGGCTGGAGATACTATCGCGCGTCACTTCGAGGGCCATGGCGCGCAGACCGCCCATCGCATCGAAGAATTTCTCCGCAGGGATGCGCAATGTAATATTGATCGAGACCAGACCCTCTCCATACCGGTAGCTGTCCGAAGAGAGTACAAAGCCCCCCAGCTCTGAGACCAATTGCTCCACCGACTCCTGGGCCGCCGATGTGTCCTTGACAACCAGATCAAGGCCGCCATTGTAGATGATCATCCGCTCGGGAACCTCGTCAAGGCTGGACCCTGTGGCAGCATTGCCCACAGTACGGTCGGCAAGTGGTTCAGGCGCCATCTCGGCCTCTTCGAAATAGTAATCCCCGGCAGGAGCCTCCATCGGCGCCTCAGAGAACATAGTGGGCGCCCGTGCGCCGCACCCCACCGTCGCCAATGCCGACACCAGCAGCACAATCCAAAACAAACTTCGCTTCATTTCCCCCTCCTCAATCGAATCCTATCTACAAGACGCTGCCTACGCCCAGCGGGTTCCAGCAATCCGGCGACTATCGCCCGACCTCCAGCCGGTCGATCAAGCGCTGGGGGAGACCGCGAGCGCGCATACGTTCCTGCGTGATTTCCACAGCATACGCCGCGCGATGAAAGGAAAACCTCATGGTTTCAGTATCCAAGATTCCAAAAGCTGCGCGCGGGTCGCCATCGCGAGGTTGCCCCACGCTCCCGGGATTGATGATCAGGCGATGATCACCCAACTGTAAGGGAGTCTCCCCATCAGGAACAACTACCCGCGCAACATCACGCTCCCCATCCCAGGCAAAGGTGACCGGGATATGCGTGTGACCAACAAGTGCATACTTGAAATCACGGAAAAGGAAATTCTTACGAGCATATTCGCCATCGAGCAGATATTCCCAGATATGTTCGCGAAGGCTGCCATGCACCAACACGAAATCGCCGACCTCCTTGATGGTGGGAAGGGCAGCCAAATACTCTCTATTCTCAGGATAAAGCTCCCCCTGGATCCAGATAAGAGCTTGACGGGCATCGCCGTTGAATACAAAGGGGTCGGCGCGCCCCAACACACCCCAATCGTGATTCCCTACAATGCTGACGTGTTCGAAATCCTGCAAGCGCTCGATACATTCATTGGGGTTAGGACCGTAGCCGACCAAGTCTCCTAAACACCAGATTGCATCGAAAGGTTGCGCAGTGTGCAGCACAGCCTGCAAAGCCGGTAGATTGCCATGGATATCCGAGAGTATCAAGTAACGCAATAGCCCTACCTCCCATCAGAAATTCTGCTTACGCCTAGACAGGCTGCAGACGGAGACTCACATCTCCCACAGGAAACCGTCGCAAGCTCCCATCAGCTCCGGTTAGCAACAAAGCGCCGTCAGTGTCAACATCTGTAGCAATGCCAGACACCGGACCGGTGGGCGTCTCGATAACAATCTCGCGCCCTAACCAGGCCAGATGTGACTTCCATTTCGCCCACGGATCCCATCCCGCCCGGAATTGTTCATAGAGCACTTCCAGACGCGCCAGAAATTCATCCATGAGTTGCACGCGCTCCACGCTATGCCCCAACTCGCTCTGCAGACTTGCGGCCAAGGGATCCAGATTCACCAGGTCTTGCTTCGGTACATTGACGTTGAGTCCAATACCGACCATTAAAAAGGCCGGCGTTGCACCGGCGAATCCGGTCTCACTCAACATACCGGCAACTTTGCCCCAACCCGACTCGCGCTCGACAATGCCATCATTAGGCCACTTGAGCAGCATATGAAGTCCAGTGACCTCCAAAATCGTTTCGACGAGGGCAATTCCGCACATCATCGGCGCCCGGGAAGCCGTCTCTACAAAGGGCGCCGGAGGCCGGAAAAGCAGCGAAAAGAGCAAACAAGAAGCCGGGGGGGCCGCCCAACGACGGCCAAGACGACCGCGACCGGCAGTTTGCTCATCTGCCAAAACCACCCACCCTTCTTGTGCACCGTTTTCGGCGAGAAAACACAATACATCGTGGGTCGAGGTCGTGCGCGCCAGATAGACGAAGTTGGCTCCCAACCAACCGGCAGTCCGCCGGTAATGGAAAAAGGGAGACATAGTCATGAACAGTCACTCAAGACCTTCCACCACAGGAGGTGGAGGTTCCGGAAAAGGATAGAACGTTTCCACCCATTGCAGCGGGTTCACCGGTTGACCGTCGACCCAGAGCTCCCAATGCAGATGAGAACCTGTCGATAGGCCCGTGTTCCCTACCCGGCCTATGACTTCGTCCTGCGTCACCCACTGGCCAACCTGAACGTCAATCTGCGACAAGTGCCAGTAGCCGCTCACCAACCCCCATCCATGGTCGATCATAATCGCATTGCCACGGACGGCTAAGGGTTCCGCCAACAGGACGCGGCCCCCGGCCGGCGCTCGTACCGGGATGCCCGTGCTAGCCCGGAAATCGATACCGGAATGGTATGTATTGTACGACCCGCCGTAGGACCGCCGCGATCCGAAATACGAGGAGATCGAGGCATAAACCGGGTAGTTCAACGGCAGTTCCCAACGCCGTTCGGAGGTTCGCACCAGCGCAATGGCATCAAGTTGATTCCGCTCCCATTCCAATAGTTCCGGATCCATCAGCGAGCTGAGGCTCCCGGTCACGTTGATCTGCTCGTATCCAAACCGGCCTGCAGAGATCACCAGGGGCAAGTCGAAAGCTACCTCCCGGTCGCCGGTGCGCAACTGCAGATTGATGGAATGGCTCCCAGGTTCGAGCATGGGAGATAGACTCACAAATGCAAACAAGTGCGTGGCATCGTATGTGTAGCAGGGCTCGACGTGATCGAAATACGAGATCACGCAGGTTGCGGCCTCAGCCGTTTCCAGCGCCAGGACGACCGTTTGCCCCCGCACTACGGGCTGCGGAGTCAATTCCAAATCGACAATGGGATAAGGTGCAAAATCGGCAAACGTGGCGTCACCCGGCACCACGACGGGCTTACCCGGATAGACAGGGGCGGGATTCAAACGCACCACATCCACGTAGGGTTTGTTCTGTCGCAACGCCATCGTCAGCCAGGTCTCGTCTGGGGAAGCCATCGCCACCGTCATCGAGGGAGGCGCTTGAGGCAGCAAGATGGACTGACCGATCAACAAGGCGCCGGGATTCAAGACGCGATTTGCCGCAGCGATTGTCTCCCAATCCTCTCCACAACGGCTTGCAGCTAACGAAAGCCCTTCAGCAAGATGGAGAGGGTAGGATTGCCACGTGAAAACATCCGTACCGTCCGGCAGCGGAGCCAGACGCAAACGTTGGCCGGGGAAAATCTGTCGCGGATCGGATAGATCGTTGATGTGCATCAACGTCGTAAGGTCCAGGCGATACCGCTCCGCAATATTGGTAAGCGTCTCGGTTGCCCGCACCACGTGAACCGGAACCTGAGGGGCATCGGCGCGTGGAGGTTCCGACTGCGCCCATACGGCCCCCGTCGGAATGACAAAGCATAACAGGAACAGAAAAAGTGCTCGCCTTCGTAACATAAAACCCCAGATCAAAGCACCGGTGAACAAAATTCCCAAAGAATCACCAGGATCCCAGGCACTCTGATAGCTTAACAATGAAAATCATAAACTAAATAAGGTAATTGTCAAAGTCACTTCAGGGAGCTATCGGATACCAGCGGCTCCATGACCAGCTTTTCCCCAATAACAACCGTTTCCACGATCTGGGGCAGACCCTCCAGGTAATAGCGCGCCGGTTTGCAAGGTGCGTAATAAGGACGCCACGGCCTGGCAATGACGGTATCTACCACAGTCCCGTCGCTTGCCAACCAGATCACGCCAATAGGGAAAAAGACGAAAAACATGTGGATCGATGTAGCAGCCCGACTTTCGCCCGCCTCGACGAAAAGCAGCCCTTCATCCGGGGGAAGTGCACGCCTAAACATCAACCCACGCAGACGACAGAAAAACGTGTGACACCGGCGCGCCCGCACCGGCAACGCGACGCCGTCCGCATGCTTCAACACCAACCATTCAGCCATCGAACACGCTACTGCCAATTATTCCGGGACGACAATCGTGCCGCAGAACGGGCAGCTCACCCGGTCGTCAGCCACCCACTCCAGCTCATCGGGATGCAACGGGGCATAACAAGCCGGGCAACTACCGGGCAGTTTTTTGCGCTGTGGGGTGTGCGCACGCTCTGAAACAGGGGCCGGACGTTCGGGCAACAGGCCAAGGATCTCTTCACGGAAAGCTTGCGCCCTGGCGACATCGCCTTGAGACTCCAATTGGCGGCAAATCTGCTCCAGGAGCGGGAAGACCGGCACAGCGGGCAAGTTCAACTCGTGAATGTAGCGAACCGCGCGGCGCACCCGCGCCTGGGCCTGCGCGAGGTCCCCGCCATTGAGGAAGGCGCGCGCAGTTTCCACATCCATCTGAACACCCGCGCGGTGGCGATTGCGCTGGTAGGCCTCAGACGCCAAACGGTTGTAAATCGCTGCAGCCTCCAGGAAACGACCGGCCTGCAGGAGATGCTGTGCACGAGAAAGGGCCTGCCGGACAATGGGGGGTACAGCGGGACGCACGCCGGGGCCCGGAATGCGGGGCCGCAGTGGCCGAAAAGGTCGTCGCATCATCCTTCCTCCTGTCGATATGGGGTGACTTACGGCGAGACGGTCAACATTACACAAAAGTAGACGAAAGACGAGCTAACCATCAGCGTCAAATGGCTCCAATACAGAGGCCCCTTCTCCACCGGGCGATAACTGCTGAATACGCAACTCCGCTTGGTCGAGAAGCGCTTGACAGCGGGCAGACAAGGCGCGGCCGCGTTGGTAGAGCGCCACAGCCTCTTCCAACTCAAGCGTTCCGGCCTCAAGGCGAGTCACAACATCCTCAAGCGCAGAAAGCGCAGCTTCGAAACCCAATGCTTCTCCGTTCACGGCGTCCCGGTTAGTATCCATCGGCGCTCCTCAAACCTTCTGCTCGCGGCAAGTAGATACGATGCATCTATTATAGTCAGATTTCGATTCCTGTCACGAGCAGCGCGCTTTTCATTCGCCTGCCTTAATCTATAATCGGCGCAACTGGAGCCAATGGGATACTGCATCCTGATAGCCCCGGCAGACTGGCAGACCCGGTAGTAAATGATGGAGCAAAGATCAAAGATGCAGCCAAGCGAATCCAGAAACAGGTCCTGGTGGGATATCGGGAAAACCATCATCGTCCCCACCCTCATTTTGCTGGGCTTGTGGGTGAGCGGGCGACATAGTCACCTCCTGTTCCACACCCTGGCAGAATCCTTCCACGTTGCTATCACCTGCACGCTTTTCATCATCGTCTGGAATTCCTGGGATTACCTTGAGAACGGCTTCTTTCGCTTCCTGGGAATTGCATTTCTCTTCGTAGGCGGATTCAACCTCACCCATGCGATGGCGTATGAAGGTATGCCCTTTTTCCAGAAAGCAGGCGCCAACCTGGCAACCCAGTTCTGGATGGCGGGACGATTTCTCGAAGTACTGGCCTTCTTCATTGCAGCCCACCTGGTGGGCCGCCGGACGCCTCGTTACTTGACCTTGATTTTGTCATTGGTCGCCTTCCTGGCATTTCTGCTCGCCATCATCGGCGGCATCTTTCCGCCCTGCACCGACGCCACAGGAAACCCTACCCTATTCACCACCGCCGGGAGACTGGGCATCGCCGCCGGATTCCTGATTGTGATCTTCTTGTTGCACAGACGCCGCGCAGCCTTCAGTGCAGATGTCTTTCGTTGGCTGGTGCTAGGACTGGCGCTCAAGACACTCTCTGAACTCACCCTTGTTTCGCTATCAGCCCCCCACTCACGGGCAAGTTTGGCTGGCCTGTTGGTCGAGATCATAGGCGTATTTTTCCTCTACAAGGCGGTAGCAGAGACAGGGCTGCGGCAGCCATATACGCTTCTTTTCCGCAGTCTACAACAGCGCAACCAACAACTGGAACAGGAGGTTGCAGAACGGCGCAAAACCGAGACATCGCTGGCAGAAAGTGAGGAACGGTATCGCGCTTTCATCGACCAGGCCGTAGAGGGGGTCTTCCGCCTTGAAGTCGAGCCCCCCATGCCAATAGGGCTTTCTCCAGCGGAGGCCGGACAACACCTTTTCTGGAACACACGGCTTGCAGAATGCAACCCGGCCTTTATGCGCATGTTTAGAGCAACAGACGCGCCAATCCCGGTAACCCGCCTGCAACGCCGGTTCAAACGCCATGCCGCCCGGGAAATCACGCCTGATGCTATACGCCGGTTTACGCAGGCGGGATTCCGAATCGCGCGTGAACCCTCGACGTCGGCCAGCGATGACGGCCTTGAACGCCACTTCATCAACAATGCCACCGGCGTGATCGAGAACGGTCATCTGGTGCGTATCTGGTGTACACGCATCGAGGTGACTGCCCACAAACGCGCAGAGATCGCTTTGCAGGATAGCCTCAGACAGCTCCAATTATTGGTCGAGAACTCACCTGTCGGAATTTTCAATTTCGACGAGCAACTCCGCATCACGGAGTGCAATGATCGCTTTGTTGCTATTCTGCGATCGCGCAGGAATCTGCTGGTGGGACTCGATATGCATAGACTGCGAGACCGTCGCGTCCTGCCCGCAATGGAAAAGGTTCTCGCGGGCCTGGAAGGTCTGTACGTAGGCCCGTACGAAACCACCACCAGCAGAGCGCGGATCTGGGTTACGTTACGCACCGCCCCCATCCGCGATGCCAGAGGCAAGGTGATCGGCGGTGTGGGCATTGTCGAAGACGTCACGGATCGTAGAGAGGCCGAAGTGGCGCTCTGGGAAAGCGAGGAGCGCTTACGCACCCTGATCAATGCAATGCCGGACATCGTCTGCTTCAAAGATGGAGAAGGCCGCTGGCTGGAGGCTAACGACTTCACACGGCAACTTTTCCAGCTGACCGGTGAGGACTATCGCGGCAAGACCAACGCCGAGTTAGGCAAGTTGAACCCGTTTTTCCAACGCGCGTTTGCCGGCGATGAAGCCACCGACGCCCTGGTGTGGGATGCCCAGGCCATCAGCCGTGGAGATCAAACCATCCCGCGTCCTGACGGATCGCCGCGAGCCTTCGACGTGATCAAAGTCCCGATGTTCTCTGAGAATGGGAAACGGAAAGGGCTGGTAGTTGTAGGAAGAGACGTGACCGCACGAAAACGTGTGGAGGAGGAACGCGAGCGACTGCTGGAGCAAATCCATCTCCAGGCCACACGGATGCGCCAGATTGTAGAAGCGGTTCCCGAAGGTATCATACTGTTGGATGCGGACCGCACACTGCTCTTGGCCAATCCTGCCGGCGTCAAAGCTCTGAACGCGTTGGCGCCGGATAGAGGCTACGCGCCGCTCACGCGCCTGGGCGACCGGTCCGTTGAAGCCCTGCTGGGTCCGGAGCCAAAGGGACGGCCCCTGGAACTCAAGGCGCCGCCTCGAATTTTCGAAGCAGCGGCGCGTCTCGTCGCCCTCGGCGCGGGTGGATCTGGATGGGTGTTGGTCTTGCGCGATGTAACAGAGGTCCGGCTTATTCAGGCACGGGTACAGCAACAAGAGCGGTTGGCGGTTGTGGGGCAGTTGGCCGCAGGCATCGCGCACGATTTCAACAACATCATGGCGGTAATCGCCCTCTATGCCGATATGCTATCCCGCATTCCAGCCCTACCGGAAAACGCCTACGAACGGGTGAAAACCGTCCAGGACCTGGCGCACCAGGCCGCGCACGTGACGGAACAGCTCCTGGACTTCAGCCGGCGCACGGTATTCGAGCGCAAATCCGTCGCACTGCTGCCCCTGGTGCAGGAGCAGTTGCATCTGCTGAAGCGTGCTCTCCCCCACAACATCAACATCGATATCCAATGGGAACCGGGCAGTTATCTGATTCACGGCGATCCAACAGGAATCCAGCAGGTATTGGTCAACCTGGTCGTCAACGCCCGGGATGCCATGCCCGACGGCGGAACCATCAATGTTACCCTGAATCATCTCTACTTCGACCGGCCTGACGCCGCCCCGCTGCCTGATATGCCCCCTGGGGCGTGGATACATCTGGCCCTTCAAGACACGGGAACCGGCATCGCCCCCGATGTCTTGCCCCACATCTTCGAACCTTTTTTCACCACCAAGGCGCCCGGACAGGGCAGTGGGTTGGGTCTGTCGCAGGTCCACGGTATCGTCGGCAGCCATGAGGGAGCGGTTCACGTGGAGAGCGAACCAAGCAACGGCACGACGTTTCACATCTATCTCCCAGCCGTGCAAGCACCAGACACGTTGCAGGATGATATGGCATCCCCGGACATTCCAAGGGGGCGGGCAGAGCGCATCTTGGTTGTCGAAGACAACGAACACACTCGCCAGGCGCTGGCGGACAGTCTCGCATTCCTCGATTACCAGGTCGAGACCGCACCCGGCGCCGGCGAGGCCCTGGATTTTCTGACAGAACATGGCGCAGAGATCGCCCTGATCCTGAGCGACTTGATCATGCCGGAGATGGATGGCGCCGAGCTGCTCAAAGAACTACGCCGACGCGGGCACACCTTGCCCGTGATCCTCCTCACCGGACAACCCAATCCCGAATTATTCGCACAGCTCATCGCGTCCGAGGGGCTGACGGCGTGGCTGGCCAAGCCAGTCTCCCTGGAAGATCTTGCCCAGGTATTGGATGAAGCTCTAGGCTAACCGGCAAGGCCCCCCATGAAGAACAAGCATCCCACGCGTATCCGCATCATCGTTGTCGATGACCAAACCCTGGTCCGCGAGGGGCTGGCTTCACTGCTGGCCCTGACGCCAGGACTCGAGGTCGTCGGAACAGCCGGCGACGGGCATGAAGCGTTAGCGCTGGTAGCAGCACGCTCGCCCGATGTGGTACTCATGGATGTGCGCATGCCCGGTATGAACGGCGTGGCGGCCACGCGTGAGATTCGCGCCCGGAATCCTGCCCCTCACGTCATCGTACTGACCACCTTCGCCGATGATACGTATGTCTTCGAGTCTCTGCGAGCCGGGGCGTCCGGTTACTTACTCAAGAGCGCTGACCCAGACCACCTGGCAGCCGCCATTCGCACCGTCCACGCCGGCGGCACGATACTGGATCCTGCCGTAGCGCAAAAAGTGCTGCGCCGCCTCACGGAGTCCAGCGCAACAGAGCCGATCTTTACCGAGCGTCTAACCGCACGCGAGCGTGAGGTGCTGCGCCTCGTGGCGCGCGGTATGACCAACGCCGAGATCGCAGCGGACCTGTACCTGGCAGAGGGCACAGTCCGCAACCACGTCAGCCACATTTTGGAAAAACTGGGAGCCCGAGACCGGACCCATGCTGCCCGACTGGCCGTCGAATGGGGGCTACTGAATGACTGAAAAACACAACCCCCGGGTGGTAGTGGTATCCCAACTCTCCGAGCAAGAGATGCGCGTCATAGGGCTGGTGTACGGCGCGGGATTGATAGGCTTGATGTTGTTCAACATCATCACAATGCGGTCACGTTTGTCGCTACAGGCCCTGCTGGCCTATGTCGTGCTGGCGCTGTCACTGGCGATACTCTATGCCCTTTCCATGCCCTGGACTGTTGATGCCATTGCAAGACGCGGCCTCCGCGCGTTATTCACCATCTTCAGTATACCGGTACTCGTGGTTTTTGCCATTGCGCTGTTGTTGAAAGGCCGGGCCGATCTCTATTTCTATCTGCTCACTTTCGACGGGTACACGGCCCTTACCTACTTCACCGGCAAGCGCTACTGGGGGATGGTTTATGTTGGAGGCCTCATGGCATTGGCCGGATTGAGTCATGCATTAGTGGCCAATTGGCAAGAAGCCGGCGCAGCCCTATGGGACGCTCTCCCCTGGTTTGTGTTGACCACAGCTCTTTCGGAAATCATGACCCGTCAATGGGAACAACGCAATCGTGTGGAGGCGCTGCTAAGCGAGCTGGAACAGGCACACCAACAACTACAAGACTACACCTCTCAGGCAGAAAGCCTGGCCATAGCCCGGGAGCGGGCGCGCCTGGCCCACGAAATTCATGATTCGGTGGGGCACACCCTGACGGCGCTCACCGTCCAACTCGGGTTGCTGACCCGGTTGTCCCACGAACGAACGGCAGAACGGCAACGGATTGCCGAACAAGCCCTGGCGTTGGCCGAACAGGGCTTGACCGACACACGCCGCGCGGTGCAAGCACTGCGTCCGGAAGTCCTGGAGGTCTTCTCGTTGCCGGAAGCCATCGCCGAACTCATAGAGAGATTCCAGCAAACCGCACACCTCGAAATCGCCTGGCAGATCGCCGGCATAATACGCCCGCTGTCGCCGCACCGGTCTCTGCTGTTGTACCGGACAACCCAGGAAGCTCTCACCAACGTCTGCCGTCACGCGCCAGCAGCGCGGCACGTAACAGTGCATTTGTGTTACACGGACGAGGCTGTATCTCTCGAAGTAGAAAACGATGGACTTCCCCTGCATCCCACGCCAGAAGCAGAAGAAATCAGTGGGGGGTATGGGTTACGCGGTCTGCAAGAGCGCGCCGAGGCTTTGGGAGGAATACTCCGCGCCGGACCAGATGACGACGGTCTCTTCCGGGTGAAAATAGCCCTGCCCACTATCTCATAACCCTGGAGTTCTGTACGGCGCACCTGTACGCTCGCAGGTCATACACAGGATGCCCCATGACATAGCTGTGAGCGAATCGTGAAAATACCATGCCCTCCGGCAGGCGACAAACGCCTGCCGTTTTTGTATGCTGGTCACATGAACTCTCAACCGGACTACACATCATTTCTGATTCGCCTATGGCACGAGCCGGCAGCCAGCCCGGCACCCCCGATGACCGGACAAATAGGTTCCACCATGACCGGCCATGAATGGCTGATCCAGATCGAACACATCCCCGGCGGGGAAAAGCTCCACTTCACTTCACTGGAAGCGTTGTTTGCCTACATCCAAACCTGGATTGGCCAGCAACTGAAAGCATAACCCCTTGCACATTGTCCATCGCCATATCACAAAAGGAGTCTACCATGCAGACCAAGATCCGTTCCGTTCTGATTCTCACAATGGTGTTAGCGGGAGTGATAGTTACGGTACTTGTCACCAGGTCCAGTCCGACGCAGGCAGCCCCCCCACAGGTCCCCAACACGAATCCTGGGAACGGCACGCGCGCAGCCCACATCACGGCGGTTACCTGGAACACCTTCCTGGGATCGGCTTCTCAGGACAAAGGCGCCGCCCTGACCCAGGATGTCTACGGCAATCTCTATGTCGCCGGAAGCAGCGACGCACCTTGGGGCAATCCGGTACATGCCCACAATGGTTACGGCTGGGATCTCTTTGTCGCCAAATTGGATAGCAACGGCACGTTGCTCTGGAACACCTTTCTGGGCGCCGATGGTTGGAGCCAGGATGGCGGCAACGCCATTGCTGTAGACGACTCCGGGAACGTCTATGTAGCCGGACACAGCTATGCTACCTGGGGAACGCCGCGCCGTCCACACGCCGGCGGCGCGGATGCTTTTGTCGTCAAACTGAACGCTGCAACCGGTGTACATCAATGGAATACCTTCCTTGGTTCGAATTTGAGCGATTGGGGAAACGGCCTGGTGGTCATAGGAAACAGCATCTACGTAGGTGGAGAGGGTGAAGCCGGCTGGGGCGCGCCGCTGAATACACACGCCGGCGGCTACGATGGGTTTGTCGCCAAATTGGACACTGCCGGGACGCTACAGTGGCACACTTTTCTAGGCTCTCCGGGTGAGGAAGGTATCAAGAGCATCACAAACGACACCTGGGGCGCTCTTTACATTGCTGGATACAGCAGCGCCGCCTGGGGCAATCCAGTCCGCGCGCATGCAGGCGATTACGATGGGTTTGCTGCTAAGCTGGACGCCAACGGCAGTTTGCAGTGGAACACCTTCCTGGGATCGAACCAGGGAGACGGCGCCTCAGGCATTGCCTGGGGGGATAGTAAGCTTTACGTAAGCGGCCACAGCGCGGCCTGGGGCAATCCGGTGCATGCCCACACAGGCGGGCAAGATGCTTTTGTCGCTAAATTGGACGGCAACGGCGTGCTCCAGTGGAACACCTTCGTAGGCAGCGCCGATGACGAAGATGGGTATGCTACTGGCGTCGATGCCTCAGGGAACATCTTTGTAACCGCCACCAGTCATGGAAGTCAAACTGACTTCGTGGCGCAGTTCGACGCCGGCGGCGCACTGCAAGCCAACACGCAGTTAGGCGCACCCTCAGGATGGGATGATGGCTTCGGCCTGGTGACGCCACAAACTACCGGCGTTGTCTACGTCGCCAGATTCAGCGGCGCCACCTGGGGCAACCCGGTTCATCCCTTTGCCGGCAATCAGGACGCTTACGTGGCGGCAGTGGAAAAAGGGAGTACGGCGGTACCGACGCTTGCCGTTTTCCCACAAGGTCTGCTCTTCGAAATGGACGACCTGTTCTACACGACCCTCCCCCAGAGTTTCTTCATCAGCAATGTCGGGCTGGGCTCGCTGGCCTGGTCGGTTACTTCCGATTCTGCCTGGCTGACTATCGACCCCGCCGAAGGACTGATCGAACCCGGCGACGGTCCGGCAGAGGTGTCCGTCTACGTGGATTACGATGGGCATTTCGGCGTTTACGAAGGCGCCCTTACTATTACTGCCGCTGGCGCCCAGAACAGCCCGCAAACCGTCGAGGCGACGCTGGTCGTGGACAGCCACATCTGCCCAGGGGCCACGATTTATTCGGTCAGCAATGGGGCCTGGGATACTGTGGCGCCATGGCAAGACGTACACGGCAACAAACGGCAACCCGTTAGAGGAGACATTGTATACGTCGAAGGCCATGCTATCGATGCTGGGAAGCCACACGTCACTTACACTGGAGGGGGATACCACGTGAAAGGCTTATGCAATGCCGGTCTGCTCTACAGCCAAGAGTGGGAACACGTGCGATTCACAGCCGCCGATTTCATCACCAACACGGCGGGAGCACAGATACGGGCAGACCTGGGAGGTATGGTGGTCCTGGCGCCCTACAACTTCAAGGTTCACCCAGGCGGGCTTGCCATCACCAACTATGGAAGCATAAAAACCATCGATGCCGTGGAGGAATACTACTCGGCGCCCAGTTTTTACGGTGTACGCGGCGGTGATATTTTCCTCATGGGTGGAACGATCACCAACGCGGGGCTTATCCAGGCCGGACATGGCAGTAATGGCAACTCGGACGGCGAGCGTTCCGGCAAGGGCGGCGACGGCGGCAGCGTCGATATTCACGCGTATATCATCCGCAACCTAGCCAACATTCGAACCGGAAACGGCGGTCACTCCCCCGAACACTATTACGAAGAGAGCTGCTACGGGCACCGGGGCGGCGATGGCGGCGACATTTCATTGTATGGTTGGGAGGTCTTCTGCGCTATCGCCGAAGCAGGTGAAGCCGGCACGGGATGTCTCAACGGGTATGCCGGCAGCGTTTACGGCGACCCGCATAGTCTCACCCTCGCCGGCGCCGCGACCCAGATTCGGGGACGCAATGTCGTCCTCTACGGAAACGAAGGTTTTCATCTGGATCTGAGGGATCTTCCCACAGCGGCGATTTCCGTCACCCAGAGCATCACCCTGGCAGTGGGGCATAACGGCGCGGTCGACCTCAGCAGGTGCGCTTCCCAGGCG
Source organism: Anaerolineae bacterium (assembly GCA_016926915.1). Taxonomy (GTDB): domain Bacteria; phylum Chloroflexota; class Anaerolineae; order B4-G1; family SLSP01; genus JAFGNR01. The sequence goes on along the minus strand of JAFGNR010000181.1, from coordinate 8,784 downwards.
CTCCAGGCTGGAGCAGGCGTGTTCATCGCCTCGGACGTCATCACACACGAAATCGACCTGGATCTCATCGCAGGGGGCGCCATCTCTACCACCGGCAGCGCCGATCTGGCTTTCGTTTTCCTGGATGGGCCGGACGTTACCAGCGTCCAGCCCGGACAAGTCATCTCGACAACCCTCGGCCTCAGGAATGGCGGGCCTATCACCGACACTTATACGCTGGCGCTCGCCGATTCGGCAGGCTGGCTACTCTCCGGTCTATCCCCCACGACCACCCTGGCCGCGCAGAACTTCGCAACGCTGACCTTCACGCTTAGCGTGCCCGGTTCGCCGTTAATGAAACAAGATACCATCACCGTTACTGCAACTTCGCAAACCAATCCGGCAGTAACGACGGTGCACTCAATCTTGGCCTTTATTCCCGAACTGCAGCCCGTTTACCTTCCCCTGGTGCTGCGGTAAACGCAACGCATTGCAATGTCGCGGTAAAACACACGTGGGACGGGGCGCAGCCCCCGTCCCACACGCGGCATGCAGTTTACCATTGAAAACTTCAGCATTCGCCATTTCCATATCACCATTTTCAAACAATTCGTAAGTGGTATAATCAATTGACCCAACCCCGACCCTGGCGCGTGAAGTGAAGGCAAGAGGAGGTAAACATTGAAACCAGCCTGCACGTCAGTGTTCCTTTCAGGACGCGAAAGGGTCACGTTTCCCTACAGAGTCGTTCAGTTAGTTTCCGCTATGTCAAGGAGGTTTTCCCCGATGAAAAGGATCACGCTGGCTGTCGTCCTCATTTTCTTCAGTCTATGGCCCCTGGCCGGACCCGTCATGGCCAGGACGACCGTGGTCTCACCCACGGCGCCCTTCGAATCCTTGCCGCGTTACCCGGCACCAAGTCCGGCAACCCCACACGAACCGGCAGCCCGGAATCAGCCTGCGTATGGGGCGGCGGCAACCCTGGCCTTCACGCCAACGCTCCGCTATGTCGCCCCCACAGGCAGCGACACGAACAATGATTGCACGAATTCCGGCGCCCCCTGCGCCACGATCCAACACGCGATTGATGAAAGCGCCTCACAAGGGATGGAAGGCGATGAAGTGCGGGTTGCAGCAGGAACCTATAGCACGGTCAACACACAAGGCGCCCTCAAACAGATCGGGTACATCACCAAAAGCCTGATACTGCGCGGGGGCTACAACAGCGCTTTCTCCACCTGGGATCCGGAAACCTACGTCTCACGAATCGACAGCAACGATGGGGGACGCGGTCTTTACATCTCGGGCAGCATCTCCGTCACCGTGGAAGGCTTCACCATCGCCGACAACAGCGCCAACGGGCAAGGCGGCGCCAGGATCGGCGACTACGATGCAGGCGGCGGCATCTACATCGTCGAGGCCACAGCCGTTATCAGCGGCAACCTCGTGAGCCAGAATGTCGCCAGAACCGGCGAGGATGATGACGGCTACGGCGGCGGTCTCTACCTGCTGGACAGCGATAGCCGCCTGCTCAACAACACCATCCAGGGAAACGACGCTACCACAGGAGGCGGGTTCTTCGGCTCTTCGGGGACCGGCGGCGGTCTCTGCGCGGAAGGGGGCGCCCCCTGGATAGAAGGCAACACCATCGTCGACAATCAGGCCGGAACCGGCGCTGGCTGGTTTAGCTTAGGCGAAGGCGGCGGCCTGGCCTTCATCGAAAGCCGGCCCACGGTCATCGCCAACGATATCCGCGAGAATCGCGCTGTAGGCACGAACGAGACCGGTCTGGGCGGCGGCATCGAGCTGCTCGGCTGCCCGGTCTTCACCCTCACCAACAACATCGTCGCCGAGAACGTGGGCGGGGCCTACGGGGCCAACGGCATCCACGTGGGCGACATCAGTGGACAACCTAGCAACGGGCAACTGCTGCACAACACGCTCACCAGCAACCGCGACAACAGCGGGGCGGCAGGTCTCTACGTGGACGCTGGCGTCGTGGGCACCAGCTCCCGCGTCACTGCCGTCAACAACATCATCGTCGACCACAGCGAGGGCGTCGCGATCGGCGGCAGCATGAACGCTACCGTCACCGTCATCCTGACGCGCACACTGTGGGGCTCGGGCGTCTGGGCCAACGATATCAACACCGCCATTTACGGCGACGATCCGCCCACGCACACTATCACCAGCACCCTGCCCATCACCGGCACACCGGACTTCAACAGCCCCACAGGCGGCGACTACCACATCGGCAGCAACTCCGACGCGGTCGATGCCGGCGTGGCTGCCGGGGTGACCACGGACATCGACGGCCACCCCCGCGACGCGACCCCCGACATCGGCGCGGACGAAATCGGCAGCGGGGGAGTGCAGATCGTCAAAGAGGCCGGTGTGGAAACCGTCTATGCCGGCAACACTGTGCCCTTTACCGTAACCGTGACGGGCGGCGGAACCGTGGGCGCCACGGGCGTCGTTGTGACCGACACACTCCCTCCGGAGATGCGCCCACTGGGCGCCGGCCCCAGCTGCACCCTCGTGGATGGCGGATACGGCGGCGTGGTACGATGCACCGTGGGCGATCTGAACGCCGGCCAAAGCGCAGTCATCACCCTGACCGCGCAGCTGACGACAACGGAACCCGCCAGTCCGCCGGAGGTGTTGCTCAACACGGCGGAAGCCGTGGGCGACCAGGCCAGCAACACGGCCACCGCAACTGTCACCTGGGAAGCCACACCGGATTGCCACGTCAAGATCAACGGCAGCGGCCCGGAGTATGCGATCATGCAGGCCGCGGTCGACGCCGCTGCGCCGGGCGATACGCTCTGGATAGCGGGGACGTGCCGGGGCACACAGGGCCAACCGCAACAGGCTCTTCTCGCCAAAACGCTCACGCTGCGCGGCGGCTACAACGCCGCTTTCGGCGCGTGGGATCCGGCAACCTATCCCACGACCCTGGACGCAGAACAAGAAGGCCGGGTGCTGCTCATCACCGATACGGCCCGCGTCACCATAACCCACCTCACCCTGACCGGCGGCGATGCCACCGGTCAGGCCACCCCCGACGGGCTCTTCGACGGCGCGGGCGGCGGCGCTTATGTCGGCAGCAACGCAACCGCAACGTTCTCCAACACGCTGATCACGAACAACGCCGCAACCACCCTGGGCAACGGCCTGGGCGGCGGCATCGCGGTGCTCACCGGTACCATCCGGTTGCAGGAAAGCATCCTGCTGCACAACATCGCCCTCAGCAGCACCATGATGTCCGGCATTGGCTATGGAGGCGGCTGGGGCGCCATCTCCGCCACCGTGCGCATGACAGACAGCACCTTGGCGAGAAACATCGCGTCGTTGGGACCGATCGGAGAAGGCGGCGGCGCCTTCCTGGAAGGTGGATTCGCGGCCCTAGATCACACCGACTGGCTCACCAACGCGACCTCGCCACTGTTTGGCATGGGGGGCGGATTGAACGCGTGGGATGCCACGGTGACCATGAATGGCAACACGCTGCGGAACAACGCCGCCACAGAAGGCAGCGCGCTGTGGAGTCGCGACGCGTCCCTCACCCTCGTGAACACGGTGGTGATAGATAACGTGGCGAACGACGATGGCGGCGCCCTCTGGATCGAAGGAGAGGCGCCGGTCACACTGCTCCATCCCACGCTGGCGCGCAACAGCGGGGGGCTGGCGCTGCACGCGGACCTTACCGCCACCGTGGCGATCACCAATGCGATCATCTACAGTCACACCGTAGGCCTCCAGGCCGCCGGGAACAGCACCGTGACGGTCGCCGGCGTATTGTGGGGCGAGACCCTCACCCCCACCAGTGCCACTTCGGCCACGATTCAGGTCACAGACGCCATCACGGGCCATCCCGAATTCGCCGCCGATGGCTACCATCTGACCTTGCGATCGGGCAGCGCGGTGGATGCCGGCATCGCCAACGGGCTGGCAACCGACATCGACGGCGACCTGCGTCCTCTGAACAGCGGCTATGATCTCGGAGCCGATGAGTTTTTCTGGATCAACTACCCGCCGGTCGCCAATGCTGGCGCGCCGCAGACGGTGTTGACAGACACCCTCGTCACCCTCGATGGCAGCGGCAGCAGCGATCTCAACGGCGACGCACTGACCTATGGGTGGCAACAGACCACTGGTCTCCCTGTCGCTCTCAGCGACCCGCGCGCCATCTCGCCCACGTTCACCACCCCCATCACCCCCGGCGTGCTCGTCTTCAGTCTCATGGTCTCGGATACCGCCGGCCTGACCGGCGCCGACTCCGTCACCATCACGGTCAACCAACAGCCCGTCGCCGACGCCGGCGACGAGCAAAACGCCCACAGAGCCACCCCGGTCACGCTGGACGGCAGCGGCAGCAGCGACCCCGACGGACATCTGCCCCTGGCTTACCTCTGGACCCAAACCGGCGGCCCGGCGGTGGTTCTGAGCAATCCGGCAGTGGTCTCCCCCACTTTCGATACGCCGGCCAACCCGGCGGCGCTAACCTTCACCCTCGTCGTCACCGACAGCGAAGGGCTGGCCTCCGCGCCCGACGAAGTCGTCGTGACGGTGATCAACCAGGCGCCTGTGGCCGACGCCGGCGATGATCAAACCGTGACGCTGGAAACCACGGTCACCCTGGACGGCAGCGACAGCAGCGACCCCGACGGCGACCTGCCCCTGGCCTACTTCTGGACCCAAACCGGCGGCCCGGTCGTGGCCTTGAGCAACCCGGCGGTCGTCTCTCCCACCTTCGACGCGCCGGACGACCCGACGGTACTGACCTTCACGTTGGTTGTTACCGACAGCCTGGGGTTGGGTTCCCCACCTGACGAGATCATCGTGACCGTGATTAACCAGCCGCCAGTGGCCGATGCCGGCGAGGATCAGACGGTAGACACCGCGACGGCAGTAGCGTTGAACGGCAGCGCCAGCGACGATCCCGACGAGCATCTCCCCCTGGCCTACCTCTGGACCCAAACCGGCGGCCTGACGGTAACCCTGAGCAACCCGGCGGCGATCACTCCGACTTTCACCGCACCAGATGACCCATCCGAGCTGACCTTCACACTGGTCGTGACCGACAGCCTGGGGCTGGGTTCTACCCCCGACGAGGTAATTGTCACCGTGACCAACCGGCCCCCTGTGGCTGACGCCGGCGACGACCAGACCGTAGCTACCCTGGCGCTGGTCATATTAGACGGCAGCGGCAGCAGCGATCCCGACGGCGATCTCCCCTTGACCTATCTGTGGGACCAGACCGGCGGGCCAGCCGTAACCTTGAGTAACCCGGCGGCGGTCGGGCCGACCTTCAACGCGCCTGATGACCCGGCTGTGCTGACCTTTACCCTGATCGTGACCGACAGTCTGGGGTTGGGATCCACAGCCGATGAGTTGGTGGTGACCACAACCAATCAACCGCCCGTGGCCGACGCGGGCGAGGACCAGACAGTGTACACCTCAATGCTGGTCACGTTAGCTGGCAGCGGCAGCAGCGATCCTGACGGCGACCTGCCCCTGGCCTACCTCTGGACCCAAACCGGCGGCCCGGCAGTAACGCTGAGTGATCCGGCGGTCGTCTCTCCCACCTTCGACGCCCCAGACGATCCGGCAGTACTGACCTTCACGTTGGTTATCACGGACAGCCTTGGACTAGGCGCTACACCCGATGAGGTCGTGGTGACCGTGACCAACCGCCCGCCCATCGCCGACGCGGGCGAGGATCAGACGGTATACACTTCGGCGCCGGTGATGCTGGACGGCAGCGCCAGCGACGATCCCGACGGCAATCTCCCCCTGACCTACCAGTGGACGCAAACCGGCGGCCCGGCAGTGACGCTGAGCAACCCGACCGCAGTCACCCCCACCTTCACCGCGCCCAACACGCCGGCAGCACTCACCTTTGACCTGGTGGTCGCCGACAGCCTGGGATTGGAGTCCCCGCCCGACGAGGTAGTCATCACGGTCGCCAACCGCCCCCCTGTGGCCAATGCCGGGATTCCGCAAGCTGTGAATCCGAGTGAATTTGTCATCCTCGATGGGTCCGGCAGCTACGACCCCGAGGGAGGCGCCTTGTTCTATGACTGGCTACAGACCGGCGGCATCCCCATCTTCCTCAATGATGAGGACCCACTTGCGCCCGATTTCACCGCACCGGCGCAGGCAGGTGTGTTGACCTTCACGCTGACCGTCACCGATACCGGCGGCCTGAACGACGTCGACCTTGTGACCGTCACGGTCCACAACCTGCCCCCCACGGCCGATGCCAGCACGGCCCAGACCGTAGATCCGGGCGACCTCGTCGCCCTTGACGGCTCCGCCAGCGACGATCCCAACGGCGACGCCCTGACCTACGGCTGGCGACAAACCGGCGGCCCGCAGGTAACCCTGAGCAACGCAACGACCGTCGCCCCCACCTTCACCGCGCCAGAGGGACCGGCGGCGCTGACCTTCACGCTCACCGTGACGGATACCGGAGGACTGAGCGACATCGCCGCCGTCGTCATCACCGTCACCCCCTCCATCATCAACCAGCCGCCCACCGCCGATGCAGGCATCAACCAGACCGTCCACCCCGGCGACGTCGTCACGCTGGACGGCAGCGGCAGCGCCGACCCTGACGGACATCTCCCGCTGACCTATCTCTGGACACAGACCGGCGGCCCGCAGGTGACGTTGAGCAGCGCGACAGTCGTCGCCCCCACCTTCACCGCTCCCGCCGCGCCGGCCTTCCTGACCTTCAGCCTGGTGGTCGCCGATGCGCAAGGTCTGGCCAGTGCTATGCCCGACGTTGTGCAAATCACTGTCGACGAAGAAAGGTTCGAGATATTCATCCCGTTGGTCATCAAGAACTAGAAGACGACGAACGCAGCACCACAACAACCAGCGGCGCGTGGGGAGCTCCCACGCGCCGCTGTGGATGACATTCGTCCGATTTGGGAAATTCCCTCTTGACAACCCCTTAATTCTCTGTTAAAATGTCCTTATTACTTACTTACAGAAAGTAAATAAGAGAGTTATCCTCATACCACCTGGGAGTGGACACAACCTATGATCTCGAAAACGATCAATGCCAACCAGATGCGGCTTATCAACCGTTCCGCGATCCTAGAGTTTATCCGCCTCCACTCCCCCACCTCCCGCACGGCCATTGCCAGGGAATTAAACGTGAGCATGCCCACAGTCATGCGCATTGTGGATGAGTTGTTTGAAGAGGAATTGCTGATCGAAGCAGGCCAAACCCAAAAAGGCGTAGGGCGCAAACGCAGTCTCATCGCATACAACAAAGAGGCCTGCCTGGTTATCGGCATCGACCTGGGGGGCACCAAGTTCTACGGCGCTTTGGCAAATATCGGCGGAGAGATCCTCCACGAAGTCAGTTTGCAGCATCACAACACAACCGGCGAAGAGAGCCTGGCGCTGGCTGCAAATGTGATCACTGAACTGCTGGCGCAAGCGGGGGGAGTACAATCCATTCGAGGCATTGCAGTCGGAGCCCCAGGCATCACCAGGAATCAAGAGGGGATCGTGGAATGGGCGCCCAGCTTGAACTGGCGCGATTTCCCGCTCAAGCAACGCCTGGAAGAGCAGTTCCACCTGCCTATCTTTGTCGACAACGACGTCAACCTGGCCGTACTGGGTGAACACTGGTTCGGGGCCGGACGAGATACCCAGAATATGATGCTCATTAGCATCGGTACGGGTGTTGGCGCGGGCCTGATCATAGATGGCGCACTCTACCGGGGTCACACCAAAGCCTCAGGGGAAGTGGGGTATCTTGTGCCGGACATTCAGGCCCTGGGGAAATCCTACGAAGGATTTGGCGCACTCGAAAGCATCGTCTCCGGCACCGGCATCAGCGAGAGGGCCGCAAAGCGGGAGCAGGCGCCCGGCGGAATGCCGGTCAATGCCGAAGCCGTGTTTGACGCGGCTCGTAAGGGAGATTCGTGGGCGCAGGAGATCGTAGAAGAAACGATCGATTACCTGGCCCTGGGGATTGCCAATATCAACACGCTCCTCGATTTGGAGCTGATCGTCCTCTCGGGGGGAGTGGCCCGGCAGTCTGATCTACTGATCAAGGGCATTTATGATCGTATCAACGGCGTCATTCCCCGGATTCCCAACATCCAGGTCTCGCAGCTCGGACGACGGGCTACGGTGATGGGCGCCATTGTCTTGGTAGTTCATGCCACCGACAATTACTATGTAGTTCGCACACTTTCTTAACGAACCACAGGAAGGAGAGTTTTCCTGGAAAAGCAAGGAGATACCCTCTCACCGCCAAGTCAGCGGGTATCTCCTCCGGCCAAACAGAGTGGGTAATACGCGCAAGCATGTATCTCTCACCCTGCCATCCCCCATTATACCTTACTACAGGCGATTGGTAAAGAAACGCTTTTCCGGAGAACCTTCTGACAGAAAAAGGAGGTGATGCCAGCCAGGCAACGCTAGGCTTTCTGACCAGAAAACAGAAAATCGGTTTGTGTGAAATAGTAAAGGTACTCAAGTCAGGTACCGCAAACATTCAATACGCCTGAGTAGTAAGGAGGAGACACTCATGAAACGCAAATTCTGGTTTCCCAGTTCAATTTTGATCATTGCCCTGGTGCTGGCGCTGCTGGCAACAGGTTGTGGCCCCACCGCAGCTCCCACAACAGAGGAGCCTACCGTTGCCGCCACCGAGGCTCCCGCGACCGAGCCCGCGATGGACGCAGAGCCCAACATCTGCGGTACAGATGAGGAAGTAACCATCACCTACATCGGCGACCCGGCAGGCAGTCACCCCGCAGCCGAGGCGGCCACCAT
>JAFGNR010000457.1 GCA_016926915.1 Anaerolineae bacterium | reverse complement strand
GCTCTTCCTCGACGAGCTGCCGGAGTTCAACAGCCGCGTGCTGGAAGTGATGCGCCAGCCTATGGAAGACAAGACCGTCACCATCAGCCGCGCGCACGGCAGCCTGACCTTCCCGGCCAGTTTTATGCTGATCGCAGCGATGAACCCCTGCCCATGCGGTCACTACGGAGATTCCGAACGCCAGTGTACCTGCGCGACGGGCCTCATCCAGCGCTACCGCAAACGCATCTCCGGCCCACTGCTGGATCGCATCGACATCCACATGGAAGTGCCGCGCGTGGCCTACGACAAGCTGGCGAATGCGACCCGCGGTGAACCTTCGGAAACGATCCGCGCCCGTATCAACGCAGCGCGGGAGCGCCAGCAGCAGCGTTTGACGGAAACCAGAATGGCCTGTAACGCGGATATGGGACCGGCGCAGATCCGCGAATTCTGCACCTTACGCGAGGACGCCCAGGCCCTGATGCGCGCCGCGATGCGCCAAATGCACCTGAGCGCGCGAGCGTATCACCGGATTCTCAAGGTCTCGCGCACGATTGCGGACTTGGAGGGCACGGAAGGGATTCAGACGCACCATCTGGCGGAGGCGTTGCAGTACCGGGCCAGGGTGTTGGACATGTAAACCATAGCCTTACCGACAGACTTCCTCAACGAACATCGAGCACGGCTTCTCTATCTGAGAAGCCGTGCTCGATGTGTATGTATGTACATTCTTGTTCAATCGAGTACCCAATCCACATACCTTAACTTGACTGTAACCCAACACTTCGTCTAGCACAGCAAAACTATGTTATAATACGGTTAGAGATTATACATCTTTGTAGCCGCTAACAATTCAACACCAGCTTGATTCCTCACATGCTGGATACGGTGCGGCGAACGACGACCCGTTTCCAGATAACCGAACGGCAGATAGTCACGACGGTACACAACCCCGGCGTCCACTAGCTGCCGTAAATGGTTTTTACGCAAATTCTTTACAGCCAGTATGGGGATGAAGATCGCGATGAAAACCATGTAGCGGATCGCCAGACTAAGAACCTATCCGAGAATTCGACATTGATGCGCGAGAAATGCTCGCCGGCATAATCTTGGGATAGAATCTAATGCTTTGCTTGAAGTTGTTCAAAGGTTAAAAATGAAACTAAAAACGCGAAAATCTAATGTGAAGTCGTTGCATATCCCCGCCTTGCTGGTCTGTCTGCTGGCCCTCCTCCTGGCGCGGACGGTCCTGGGACAGGCGCCCGCGTCCGATAATCCCTTGTTGGCTGCCTGGCAGCAGGCGGAAATGTCGGGCAGTTATCGCTTCACCGCCGACATCGTGCAAACGTTGATCCCCCGGCCGCTGCCCGGCATGATCGGGCAGCGCGATCAGCATCTCGACATCGCGGCGACGGGCGACGTGGTCTTGCCCGACCACAGCCGCTTAACCTTGCAGAGCGGCGGCGCGAACGCGGAGGTTATCACGCTGATCCGCGACGGCGACCAGGTTCTGATCCAACAGGGCGAGTTGCAACAACTGGTGAAGAGCGCTTCAGGCCAGGTGGATAATACTGCAATGCCCAACAACGGGTATCTGGAGTACTTGATCGCGGCTGAAAATGTCGAAATACTGCCCCCAGAGCAACTGGGCGACGAAACCCTGGCACGCTACGGGTTTATTATAGACGGGCCGCGCTTTGCCGACTACATGGTGAAACTAGTAACAGAAGAACGCCGGGGGGAACTTCCCCCCGGTATTACTTTGCAGCCCTCCCCAGCCTACCAGACGATGACCGGGCGGGGCGAGTTGTGGGTAGATGCAGAAGGTCTCCCACGCCGCCAGATCCTCGAACTGGAGCTGCCGGAGGCGAACGCGGATTACGTAGTGCGGGTGCGTGTCGTCGTGGCATTCCGCGATTTTGGGCAGGTAGAGACGCAATCCGAGATCGTCCCGAACGGCGCGTCATCCGAGAATGGCACGCCGTCTTCGCCTGGCGCGAACGCCTGGCGCGTCGAGCAGCGCCTCACACCGCCAACGGCGACCATTGGTGGGCGGCTGCGCATTGCCTTGCCCGACCTGAGAACGGCTGCGTCGTTTATGTTCAGTCTGTCTCTGTGTACGGCGTTGTTGCTTCTACTCTGGCATTATCGGCAGACCCCGCGCATGTACGCGGCCTTCGCGGTGGGAATGGCGGTCATCATGATCGGCGCGCCGGTATTGCAACCATTGGGCGTGACGCGCTTTATGGCGCAGCAGGCGGCCGCCGCTTCTCTCCCGGCGGAGAGCCACGCGCCGACCTTCAACCCGGTATCAGCGCCGGCGGCGCAGACCTGGCAGGAAACCGTCGCCAAATGTGGCGACGGCGCTGGCGACCTGGACGTAGACGGCGATGGCCTGAGCGACGCCGCCGAAAACTGCCTGGGCACCAGCCCCTATGACCGCGACTCGGACCGCGACGGGATTTCCGATAAAGACGAGATTACACCGCTGGAGTTCGGCGGGCGCACCTGGTACAGCGACCCGCTGCATCCTGACACGAACCGCGACGGCCTGAGCGACGGCGCAGAGTACCCCGTCTCCCTCGGCGGCACTGCCCCGAGTTGGGATCCGGACGGGGACGGGATTCCCAACCCCTGGGATCCCGATAACGATGGCGACGGCGTGGCCGATGCCGACGATCTTTCGCCCTTCAACGCCCTGGGGGTGCAAAATTCCTTAAATTTGAATCTACGGTTTGCCAACACCGCCGACTACGTGTACCTCACCTTTCAGGTGCGCCCTGCAAATCCTGAGCACTTGCGCTACGGCGCGGTGCAGTTGGATTGGCCCTATGATGAGGAAGGCACTATCCGTGATTTAGATGATGCTGGGGAAGACCAGGATGTGTACATCTATCCCATGCTCGAGGTGTTCGCCAACCGGCTGCCCTCGGACGCGGATGCTGCGTACTACAACATCGCGCACACGCCGAACCCAGATAAGAACTCCGCTTATCTCTATCCCTACATCCTGTTGATTCCCCTGGCGCCGGTGGGCAGCCAGGGGCAGACCACGGCGTTTCAAGGTGTGATCGGCTACCGGGGGACGGCTGTAGACCAGGATGTGGCTTGGACACAGGCGCGCATGGTCTGGGTAGTGCAGGCCGTCTATGATGAAGTGATGGCGGATGGCACGATCAAGCAAAATCTGACGCCCGTCGCTAAATATGGCGAGCCGCAGATACAAGTGACCGGGCTGGAAGTGATGCGCAGCGTGAGCCTGGAGTACGGCATCATCGGCACGCCCGATGATCGCAACGATGACCAGGCGCTTTTCCAAACCCTCTTTGGCATGAGCGCGACCTTCTTGAACAGCGAGCGTCTGGAAGAACAACCGCCAGAGCAGACCGTTTTGCAGCACGCCGCCGGGCAATTCAACAGCGACGCCAACCTCTGGGGCATCACCACCACGGTGCGGATGGCGCAGCAGTCGCCGGTTGGCGACCGCAACGCCAGCCTGGATGCCGTCGGCGCGACGGCCGTCCCCGCTTTCCTGAACGCGCAAGGCTACGGGCCGGCGGGACGCGGTTCGCTGATCCTGGCCGTCGAAGAAAAGATGGGGGTCATTGACCTTCTGGCGGTGAACAATGTGTCGTCTGGGGGAGTCGTATGGCCTAACCAGGTGATTTACATCAGTTCGAGTCAGTTTGAGCGGGCCAACTTGATTTGGATCGAGCCGGGGCGGATTGAGCTGGTGACGCAGCGCAGCCTCTACCTCAAACATTACCAACTCCAATACGGCGAATGGCAGGCGGAAACGACGGAAGCCACCTTGACGCGCATCCGCGATCGCTACGGCGACTTCAGCGCGAGTTTGAGCCAGTTGCAGAGTACCTACCCCGACCTGACCGATACCGATCTCCTGGGGATGCTGCTCACCATGTATGCCCAATGGACCGCCGGGCAGACCGTCACGGCTGCTTATCACCCTAACACCCCTGATCCGCGTAATCCGGGAGGGTATTTGCTGCCCAAGACCGTGGCGGCGAGCGATGTCGTGGCGCGTTTTGATAGCGCAACATTGGATTTACCCACCTATTTGATTGACGTGAGCCATCTTGCTACGGTAGGGGGCGGACTGAATCTCGACCTGGCCACCGTGTGGCAGAAATGGCGCGGCGAAGATAAGAACTTGCCGGTGATCGGGCTTACACCAAACTCCGTGGCGATGGTAGGGTATGTTGGCAAAGCCGGCGTGATGTCCGGGGTTTCTGTGGTTATGGGCTTGCACAAGGCGTACCAGGCCATGTCTATCGTCAGTACGGCGCCGGCGGCGGCATCCTCTGCGCTCAAGATTCTTTGCCTGAAGGGGGTGGATGTTTTCAAAAAGGTCGGGTTTGTTGTGGGCGCGGCGACAACCGCCCTGGAGGTGTGGGGCGCCTGGAGCGCGGCCTTTTCCCTGGATGATCCTGTCGCCTTGGCACAAGCGGCCAACTATGCGCTGGCGACGACCCTTGTGCTGGTCGCGCTCTTGGCGCTTGGACAGATCGTGCCAATAAACTTTTTTACCGCTTTGCTCGCGTTGGTGGATATGATTCTGGGCTTTGCCACCGATTTTCGTTTGATAGACACCATTGTGAAGGGGTTGGCCGACGCGCTAACCGAGATCGGCGTGTTTGGCAGTCGCACGAACAGCGCTGTGGGTGCCACCGTTCAAAGCACCGAGTTTTTACACATAGACCAGGTCATACGGAGCGACAGCGCCCCCCCGGAGTGTCTTGAAAAGTATTTGAGCAATTCTGGGCCTTGCACGCAGCCATCTACGGGCAGCCCGCAGGTGGGGAACTGGCTCTGGATTATGGGACTCTTCAAAGCCCATCTCGAAAGGACCCCGAGCGGTCACTTTGGCGACGATCGCGACTCCGACAACTACGCCGATGGGGAATTCAAGTGCGCGCCCAGCGACGCAACCTGCATAGAAAACAATTCCCCTTCGTATTCTTGGTGCCCTGAAGTGCAAAACTTCTGGGGCTACAACATTTATGGCTATGACAACAAACTGTGGTGCAGTCCGGTCGCGGTGGCTTATAAGCTTGATCAGGCGCGCATCAATGCTGAACTGAAGTTCCAGCCCGTCATCCAGGGCGCGCTTGAGGTCAGGACTTGTTCGACAGCGACCTTTTTAGGGTCAGACATGGGAGACGCCCGTTGTACTTTTACTCCCGCGACCTTCAAGCAGCCTGAGAATGACAAATGGGAGCCACAAACGATTGTAGTGGACATTCTCCCCGCCACACTGGATGAATTGGTGCATTGGAGCGCCTTGACGAACCTGGATCAGGATATGGATGGCGTGCTAGACAGTTTAGAAGCAGAGACCCTGGACGACTGTGTCAGCGCCGGGCAGGGTCTGTGCGCGGTGCGCGGGATGTGGGACACCGATGGCGACGGCCTCTCCGATGGCCACGAGTGGAGCCGTTATGGCGCGCTGGGCCTCAGCCCCTGGAAAACCGACTCCGATGGCGATGGCCTGCGGGACGATCAGGAAATCCGTTTCGGAACGCGCCCCGATGCCCCCGACAGCGACAACGACGGGCTTTCGGATAGTGACGAGGTCTTCCACCTGGACTTGCTAGACACGGATGACGATGGCGACACGAAAGAATTGGTGGGCGGCTGGTCGGTGACGCTGCCCTATAGCCCCGACGCGCGCGTTGCGTCGAACCCTTTACTCGATGACGGCGACAAGGATGGGCTAAGCGATGCGGCCGAGTTCACGCTCGGTACCAGTCCCTCCGCTATGAATGACGGTTACCCCCTGGTGGATGTGACCCTGTCGCCCGTGATAGACCGTGAAGGCATCATGGGGACGTGGGTCAAACCCGGCGACGCGGTATTCGTGACGCTGGATGTAATCAACCGTAGCCCGCACGCGATAGACGGCCTCCTGACGCTGTGTCTGCCCGACAGCCTCGGCAATCTCCCGGACGGCGCACTGCAATCCCTGGCCCCGGCGCGGATGCCGGCGCCCGCCAGCCCGCAAGCCAACGCCTGCGGCGCGGGCAACACAGGCACGCGCTATGCCTGGGATTTCGGAGGGGAGCGCGCGCTGCGCGCCGGGGAGGCGGTGCGCGTGGTCATCCCGGCGCAAGTCACACTACTCGCACAATCAGGTCTGGCCCAGGTTGTCATGGTCAGTGTACCTTACCAAGCCCAGACAATCCTCGACCGTGTAGCGTTTGTGGTAGACGGCCACGCACCAGTGATCAGCCTGGATTCGCTCGGAAATGAAGGGTTGCTCACCGGCGCGGCTTACGTCCTGGGAGGCAGCGCCATTGACGATGTAACCTGGATCACCAGTGTGGATGTGGACCTGGACGATGGCAGCGGTTGGGTCACCGCCCCTCTGAACGCAGCGACCCAGCGCTGGGCCTATACCTGGGAGTTTCCTGACGGGGCCGACACGGATGGGGCTTACGTCCTGGCGCTGCGCGCTGCCGATGCTATGGGTCAGGTCGCCACGACGCACATCGCATTCACCATTGATAACACACCGCCGCAGATCAGCATCTTCGACCCACCCCCCTTCGTCAACGGCGCCGGGGGCAGTGTGACCTTCAACGGCACAGCAGTTGATCCGGTGGTCAACTCCGCGACCAGCAGGCTGGCGCGCGTGCATCTCAGCATAGATGGCGGGGATTGGCGCTCCAGCGACCTTGCCCCCAACGGCGACTGGCAATACACCTGGGACCTGCCATCTGGCGACGCGGCGCAGGGACTTCACACGCTTCTCGTCCGCGCTGTGGATCAGGTAGGGCTGGTCTCACCGGTGCTCTCGCGCACGGTCACGGTAGATGTGGCCCCGCCCGGCGACGATCTGAGCGACAACACCTATCTCACCAACCCGCCGCACCTGCAGAGCAGCGCGGCGCTGACGTTGACCGGCTTCGCCAACGACGCCGCCAACCTGCCGCTGCCCGCGCGCCCGGTGCGGCTCCAGGGCAGCCTGGACAGCCTGGAGCAAGCGACGGTCTGGCTATCGCCGCGCTCGACGGCGGAGGATGACGCCGGCGTGACGGTAACCTGGTTAGGCGATTTCAACGGCGACCAACTGGCCGACCTGGCCGTAGGGCTGCCCGCCAGCGCCGAGGGGGCCGGGCGCATCACGCTCATCTACGGAAAGGCGGGGGATTGGGCCATTCCACCCGCTGCCGAAGCGCTCGCCGATAGCCCGACCTCCTTCATCGGCGAGGCCGGCGCGGGCCTGGGGCAGCGCATGGTCGCCGCCGGCGATGTCAACGGCGACGGCATGGATGACCTGCTCGTTGGCGATCCCGTCCACGGGCGGGTCGTGCTGCTCAAGGGCAGCGCGTCCTCCCCGGGGCGAGATATGGTCTTGGACGATACCACCGTCCTGGCGCGCACGTTGTTTCAGGCCGAGCATATCGGCGCGCGTCTCGGCGCTGCCGGGGACGTGGATGGCGATGGCTATGCCGACCTCTTTATCGGCGTGGACGATACGCCCCCCTATATTGCGCTGTTTCGTGGGCAGCCGCTCCTGGGGCGCGTGGTAGACCTGGCGCTTCAGACGACTATCCGCATCACGGGCGCGAGCCTCGCGGCGCAGGCCGTCGGCGTGGGCGATGTGGATGGCGACGGCTATAACGACTTTGTGGTCGTGGACGGCGGAACGGTGTACCGCTTCGCCGGTGGCCCGAATCTGACGGACATGTACGGCACAGAGATCACCCTGGGAGAAGCGGCGGCGACGCACCCTGGCACAGGCGTGCTGGCCGTCGGGGATGCCGATGGCGATGGGCGCGCTGATTATATCACAGCCGAGAGGCGGCTCATGCTCGGCAACGGCACAACACGGGACTTTACCGGTTACACCGGCGTCCTGGCGGCCCCCGGCGATGTGGACGGCGACGGATTGGCCGATTTGCTCCTGGGCAAGGCCGGTCAGCAGGCCGACTTGATTCTGGGCGGCACGTTTGCGGTGCAGGCGACGCTGAACCGCGTGGCCGATGCGGCCTCCGCGCCCGCCACGGCTGCCGCCTCCGCCGGCGCCGACTTCAACCGCGACGGCTCTGACGATCTGCTGGTCATCCCCGCGCCCGGCGCCGGCAGCCCGCCGGTCATAGGGGAAAGCGCCACGTTAACGACCACCGTCACGGTCTATGCGCAGCAGGCTGATTGTACAACCTGCGCGCCCGGCGATTGGGGCACGTCGGTCTTCACCGACATACAGGTCGCCATCAACAGCGGCGCGCAGCGCGTGCAGCTCCAACCGGGGCAATACGCGCAAACCTTTGCCCTGAAGAGCCACGTCTACGTGATTGGGGCCGGGGCTGAAAATACGTGGATCGTTGCGCCGCCGGGGACGCCGGCCGGCGCGCCGC